>PDQP01000086.1 GCA_002747805.1 Deltaproteobacteria bacterium | reverse complement strand
AAACTCGCTGCTGTAACGTTTACGTTTTGTCATTGTGGTCTCCTTGGTTTTGTCTGAATTAAACGTAACATATTGTCTCATTTTTGGGGACCACTATAGGTTTAACCATCCACAGGTTCAGAGCCAGAAAGAACTATAACCTTGAAGAAATCAAAAAAGTAATTAAAAGCAAAACCAAGTAAAAAACGCTCGCTAAAATGTCAATAAAAAAATTTTGACATAACAAAGCCAAGGCAGACCATAAACTTAATCAATTCTAGGTAATCCGGCAGGAGCATTTTTTTATTGACATTCGCTCACTTCTTTTTGGGCCGATGAGTGTGAAGGGAAAAGGGCGTGAACTTCCTTTTCGCTCTGCTAAAAAGGGCTAGAAAATTACATGCCATCCTCTCAAATAAAATATAACTCCGGTAGTAGTTCAGTAAAAGAAAGTACTTTTGGTAAACGCTTGATTATACGAATAAATTGGCGGAAGTGCATGGGAATCGAACCCACCTGAGGAGCTATTAACCCCCCACACCGGATTTGAAGTCCGGGAGAGCCACCAGTGCTCTATCCACTTCCGGTTTAAGAGAAGAAAAAAATATTAAAAATCAACCAGTTCTACATCAAATATCATGGTTTCATTCGGCGGGATAGGCCCTCTGCCGCCTGCACCATAGCCAAGTTCTGGTGGGATGATAAGAATACGTTTTTCCCCCTTCTTCATGCCGAGAAAGGCCTCGTCCCATCCTTTTATCACCCGGCCCTCACCGACCATAAAGGATATCGGCTCCCCGCGGTCAATAGAGGAATCAAACTTGGTGCCGTTCAAAAGCCTGCCGGTGTAATGGGCCTTGACCATATCCCCTTTTTCCGGCACGGCCTCACCCTGCCCTTCGGCAACCACCACATACTTCAAGCCGGAATCGGTTGTAACTGCATCCGGCCATTTTTTTTCGATCAGCTCCTTTTCACCTGCCAGAGCTTTTTTTTTCTCTTCCCGCAATTTTGCTTCATGAGCGACCAGCAGTGCATCAAATGCCCCCTGATCGGTCTTAAAGCCCTCGGCCGCTTCACCAACTCTTAATATTTCCACCCGTTCGATCTTGTCATTCACCGCAATCCGGTCAACCACTTCCTGGCCTTCAACCACATGCCCGAAGACCGTATGTTTGCCGTCAAGCCAAGGGGTCGGCAGATGAGTGATAAAAAATTGCGAACCGTTGGTACCCGGCCCGGCATTAGCCATGGAGAGGATACCGGGGCGGTCATGTTTAAGTTCGGAACGAATCTCATCAGGGAAGGTATAACCCGGCCCGCCAGTGCCGGTGCCGAGCGGACAGCCGCCCTGAATCATAAAATCGGAGATAACCCGATGGAAGGTCAGTCCGTCATAAAATTTGGTGCCGATGGTACCCGGCCCGCCGCCAAGCTCCTTGGTACCTTCGGCCAGTCCGACAAAATTGGCGACAGTGAGCGGAGTTTTTTCAAATTCAAGCATGCAGACTATATCACCCTTTTCGGTAACAATTTTTGCATATAACCCGTCAGTCAGCTTAGTTTCAGCCATTACAAAATCTCCTGGTAAAATTAGAAAAAAAATCAACAGGGTAAGCAATCTTAACTTCATATTCCCTCCCATGAAATTTAACTCAAAATGCGAAAAATCAAAAAAAACATAATTGCCGGATGCCATAGGCAAGTAATTTATCCGTCAAAAATTCCAACATAAACCCGCCTGATTAAGCTGTCAACATAAACCAGAAGTTTTATTTCGTCCCGGCATTATTTCAGGGCAGCACTGCACTATCAATGCCCGCCTCCTATCGGTTGATGATTTACTTTTCTGCCCGAACAGGTTATAAACATTGCAACGTGGTATTAAAACCAGCCGGATGCAAAAATGCGGTCTTATCGAAATATTTCAGGAGAAAATCGTATGACAATTACCAAACTAGCTAGGTCTATATCAATCATTTTCTATCTCACCTTTTTCTTTACCGCCGCTGCCATTGCCGCTGAAAAGGATCCTCCGATCACCATCTCCGCCGATGAAATGATGACCAAGCAAAAGAGCAATGCGGTGATCTTCAAGGGCAATGTGGATGCCAGGCAGGGTGATTTACGCATCCGCTCCGATCAGATGACGGTTTATCATAATGCCGGCCAAAAAGGAAAAAAGCAGGAAAAAGAGATGAGCCAAAAGGTTGACCGGATAGTCTGCGAAGGGAATATTGAGATTACCCGTGATGACTGGCTCGGCACCTCAAAAAAAATGATTTATCAGGCTGATAAAAAAGAAGTATTGCTTACTGGCGATGCCAGGTTTTGGCAGGGTAAAAATATGGTGGCCGGTGAAAAAATCATTTATTATATGGACGAGGGCCGTTCGGAGGTACTGGGCGGCGGCAAGACGGGTTCAGAGGGAAAGAAGGGCAAGAATCGGGTTGAGATGACCATTATCCAGTAACTTTACCTAACCAGCAAAATGGCAACTCTGGAAACCATTAACATCGTTAAACAATATGGCAGCAGAACCGTGGTGGACGGGGTGAACCTCCAGGTCAACACCGGTGCTATTGTCGGCCTGCTCGGGCCGAACGGGGCAGGTAAAACCACCTCCTTTTACACCATAGCCGGTTTTATCAAACCAAACGATGGGGCTATCCTGCTGGACGGTGAGGTGATTACCACCCTGCCCATCCACCAAAGGGCCTTAAAAGGCATCTCCTATCTGGCCCAGGAGCCGTCTGTCTTCAAAAAGCTGACTGTTGAAGAAAATGTCCGCATCATCCTCGAGCCCATGGGGCTTGCCGACAATGAGATTACCGACCGCATCGATGAGTTGATGTCGGAACTAAAGATTGAGTATCTGCGTAATAACAAGGGACATGCCCTGTCCGGCGGAGAGCGGCGCCGGGTTGAGATTATGCGGGCACTGGCCACCCGTCCCAAATTTATTCTGCTGGACGAGCCTTTTGCCGGCATCGATCCGCTGGCGGTTGCCGATTTACAAAAATTGATCCGGGGACTAAAGGATAAGGGTCTGGGGGTGCTGATCTCTGATCATAATGTCCGGGAGACCCTTCAGGTTTGTGATTTTGCCTATATTATGAGCCAGGGGCAGATTTTAACCAGCGGCGTAGCCGAGGATATTATCGAAAGCGAGATTGCCCGCAAGATGTATCTGGGCGAAAATTTTCATATGTAAAAATTTTATGGCTCTGGAACTAAGACAACAGCTCAAGCTGGCACAAAGGCTGGTGATGACGCCGCAGCTGCGTCAGGCCATTTATTTGTTGCAGCTAAACCGGATCGAGCTGGGTCAGGCCCTCCAGAAGGAACTGGAACAAAATCCGGTGCTGGAGGCAGATTTTCCGCAGCAGGAGCCCTTATCTGCAAAATCAATCACGGCTCCCGCCATTGACAGCAACAATTCTGGCCCAAAATCTGACCAGCCCGCTGCCGTCAGCGGAGACGGAACGGACGGTCAGGCCGAAATCAACTGGTCGGACTATGCCAATGATTTTGATAATGCCAATTTTTCATTTGCGAGGGAAACTCCGGCTGATGCCCCCAGCCAGTTTGATTTTATCTCCGAAAAGCCTGATTTGCCTGCCTATCTGCAATGGCAGCTTGCCCATTGCCATCTGGAGCCGGATGAATGGGAGACAGCCCTGTTCATTACCGGCAATATTAACCGGCATGGCTTTCTGGAAGTTGATTTGGCAACCATTATGGCAAAAACCGGCTGCGATCACGATTCAGCCGATTACCTGCTGGAAGTTATTCAGGGGCTTGATCCGCCGGGGGTAGCAGCCAGGGACATAGGCGAATCGCTGGGCCTGCAGCTAGAGCGGCTCGGCATGGAAAAGTCCCTGGCTTATGAAATAGTTACCAAACATATCTCCCTGCTTGAAACCAAAAATTATCAGGCCATTGCCAAGCTCACCGGCAAAAGCAAAAATGCGGTTATTCAGGCCGCATCCTTTATTACCGGCAAGCTAACTCCGTACCCGGGCCTTGCCTATGCCGATGAAGCCACCAGTTATGTAACTCCCGATGTATATGTGGATAAAATTGACGGTGAGTGGGTGATTTATCTCAATGAAGATGATCTGCCCAAGCTTAAATTATCCGGCGATTATCTGGCCATGCTTGAAAAAGATGCGGAGGTAGCCGAAGAATCCCGCAGTTACCTCAAGGAAAAATTAAAGGATGCCGCCTGGCTGATCAAGGCTATTCAGCAGCGGCAGCGGACGATTTACAAGGTCATGGAAAGCCTGCTAAAGTTCCAGCACGATTTTTTTGAATACGGCGTGGAATACCTAAAGCCCCTGGTACTGCATGATGTGGCCGAAGATATTGAAATGCATGAATCTACGGTCAGCCGGATAACTTCCAATAAATATGTCCAGACCCCGGTGGGAACCTTTGAGCTGAAATACTTCTTTTCAACCGCCATCCAGGGGAAGGGAGGAGAGGCGGTGGCCGCCGAATCCATCAAAAGCCGCATCAAAAAAATGGTGCAGGAAGAAGATAAGCACAAGCCGCTAAGTGATAATGCCATCTCGAAAAAGCTGGAGGAAGGAGGGGTGAAAATTGCCAGAAGAACGGTGGCAAAATACCGCGAGCAGCTAAAAATCCCGCCGGTTAAACACCGCAGAATGATATAAAAATATTATGGGCGGATATGGAATCCGCCCCTACGGTGATGATGGTTCACGAAGGGATATGGAATATCATAATTCACGTAGGGGCAGCCCCGCTACTAAATTGACAAAAGGCGGCAAGGCAGCGAAAAGGCTTGTACCTGAAAGTACACCTGACAGAGAGCAAGATAGTAATCATCAATTTAGTAGCGGGGCTATTTCTGCCCGCTAGATAGCCGAATTGCTGACATAAAAACGCTGCGGTCAGAAGTAAAAGCCTGGAAAACTGCAAGAAATAATACCGCTAATCAAATTGACTGGCAGTTCAAGACGGAAAAAGCACGGATAAAGCTAAAACGACTTTATCCAACATTAGATGTATGGCATGACACTAGCATCTTATTTGCCAAGCTCAACCCTGATTTCAATATGTTTTATTTTTTTAGCAGCTTTAAGGGATGCCACCATCCCCGAAATTGAGCCGGCCAGCAGCTCCTGAATAAAGCCGTTGATGGGAACCTTGCGGCCGTTAACCAGCAGGGCCGTTTTCTCTTTGGCCTTGGCTCCCCCGCCCAGAAACCGCTTTTCAATAAACATGGCGATTTCTTCCTTTTCATGGGGTCTAAACACATAATCACCGCTGATGCCGCAGTCGGTTACTACTGCAATTATACCATTTACCTGGCCTTTCAAGGATTTTTTCTTATCCCGCATCACCTCAATTTTCGGCACCTTTTTGGCGTTCTTAAAGCCTTCGCCGATAACAATGTCCATATCGGAAAAATAACGGTGAACCAAGGTGATAAGAGATAAATCCGTTTTTTCGGTCTGCAATACCATCTGATCGGGGCCGGCAAACATCACACTATCTGCTCCGGCCAGTTTATGTTTGCCGGTATCTGTATCCGGCGAATCAAATCTGGCCTGCGTCTTGCTGCTGGACTTTATTACCCCGACCTTAAATCCCTGTTCTTTTAGATAACTAACTACTGCCGAAGCAGCGGTGGTCTTGCCGCTGTTATGGCAGCCTATAAAGGTAACTACTGGAGGCATATTTATTCTCCTATAACCCTGATTTAATCAAACAAACATGGCCGCCCGGCAATCCTGCCCGGGGCAGAAAAAACGGGCCGCCTGAATCTGACCATGTTTTATCCTTGCACAAATACGACAGGCTGTGTAAGGATTTACTACCAACTAATAACAAACACATAGTAACCATGCCGTTCAAACTTGCAATAAATTCTTTACCGGACACATCACTTAGAAAGCAGCTGGAGGAGCGTGAGGAACAGGTGCTTTCTCCTCATGCTGCCCTAAACAAAAATTCACGGGGAAGACGCAGGCCGGAGCCGGATGATGAGCTTGATATGCGGATGCCTTTCCAGCGGGACCGGGATCGGATCACTCATTCCAAAACCTTCCGCAGGCTCAAACATAAAACTCAGGTGTTTCTTGCCCCGACTGGTGATCATTACCGCACCAGATTGACCCATGTTCTTGAAGTTTCGCAAATAGCCAGAACGGTTGCTGCGGCCTTATGCCTGAACGAGCCGCTGACCGAGGCCATCGCCCTGGGTCATGATCTTGGTCATACACCCTTTGGTCATGCCGGCGAGGCAACCCTCAACCGGCTGCATCCCGGCGGTTTCAGGCATTATGTTCATAGCCTGCGGGTGGGCGATCATCTGGAAAAAAAGGGGCAGGGCTTAAACCTTACCTATGAGGTGCGAAACGGTATTGTCCGGCATTCAAAAGGCATCGGTGCCATCATCCCGGAAAACAAGAGCAAACTTGCTTCCACCCTTGAGGGGCAGATCGTCAGGCTGGCGGATATTATTGCCTATGTCAACCATGATCTGGACGATGCCCTTAGGGCTGGTATTATTAAAGAAACTGACCTGCCGAAACCGATCAGCAAGGTGGTTGGAGATCGGCATTCAAAGCGGATAGGGACCATGGTCAATGATTTGATTACCAAAACCCTGGAAGCGGATGACGGCAGCCTGCATGTCAGCGGCCCGATACTGGAGGCCATCACCAGGCTGCGGACGTTTCTTTTTGAACGGGTTTACCGCTATTACATGGTGCATGATGAGTTTGTCAAGGCCCAGCATATCATCACCGATTTATATAATTATTTTCTGGATAACGGGCTGGTCAGAAGGGAAAGCGGCGGTTTGATGCCCAGTCATAACTGCGGACATGATTGGCCGGATGAATACACTGCACATCGCAAGGTATGCGATTTTATTGCCGGTATGACCGATAGATATGCACTTGATCTTTATAAGCAAATCTTTTTGCCAAAGCCGTGGAGCAGCAGCCTGTTTGGCTAGCTCTATTAAACATTAAAAATATGAAAAAATATTAAAAATCAGATGGATAAAGGATACGATTTTTCACAGATTGAAGATAAATGGCTGCAAATCTGGCAGGAACAAGGCTGCTTTGCCGCCGGAATGGAAGAGGGCAGACCGTCATTTTCCATCGTTATTCCGCCGCCCAATGTTACCGGAGTGCTTCATGTCGGCCATGCCCTGAATAATACCCTGCAGGACATCTTGACTCGCTATCACCGCATGTGCGGCCATAATACGGTTTGGGTTCCCGGTACCGATCATGCAGGGATTGCCACCCAGAATGTGGTGGAAAGGCAGCTTGCCGCCGAAGGCAAGACCCGCCATGACCTTGGCCGTGAGGCCTTTATTGACCGGGTTTGGGATTGGCGTAAGGAAAAGGGCGGCACCATTATCAACCAGCTAAAAAAACTTGGTTCGTCCTGCGACTGGCAGAAAGAGCGTTTTACCATGGATGAGGGGCTTTCCAAAGCGGTTCGCGAGGTCTTTGTCCGGCTGTATAAGGAAGGGCTGATCTATAAAGGAGATTATATTGTCAATTGGTGTCCAAGATGCCATACCGCACTGGCCGATGATGAGGTTGAACATGAGGATAGCAAGGGTAAACTTTATCATCTGCGGTATCCCTTTGCGGACGGCTCCGGTCAGGTGGTAATCGCTACTACCAGGCCGGAAACCATGCTCGGTGATACCGGCGTGGCCGTGCATCCAGACGATGAAAGGTATCAGCACCTGAAGGATGTGGGTATTAAACTGCCGCTTACTGGCCGCATAATTCCAGTGGTATTTGATCATCATGTCCAGAAAGATTTCGGTACCGGCGCCCTCAAGGTTACTCCATCCCATGACCGGGATGACTATGAAATCGGCCGGCGTCATGATCTGGAAATGATAAAGATTATGGATGATCATGGGGTGATGAATGAGGCGGCAGGGGAGTATGCCGGACTTGACCGCTTTGCATGCCGCAAAAAGATTGTGCAGGATCTTGATGCCCAGGGTTTTCTGGAAAAAGTAGAAGATTACGACCATGCGGTGGGGCATTGCTACCGCTGCCATACCGTGGTCGAGCCGATTACTTCCATGCAGTGGTTTGTCTCGGTAAAACCCCTGGCTGAACAGGCAGTCAAGGCGGTTCAGGCAGGAAAAATCAATATCTATCCCAAGACCTGGTATAACACCTTTTATAGCTGGATGGATAATATCCGCGACTGGTGTATTTCCCGCCAAATCTGGTGGGGACACCGGATTCCGGCCTGGAACTGCCCGGACTGCGGCAAAACGATAGTTGAACAGACCGACCCTGAGCATTGCCCCGACTGCAAATCCCGCAATTTGGTGCAGGAAACCGATGTGCTGGATACCTGGTTCTCTTCGGCCCTATGGCCATTTTCCACCATGGGCTGGCCGGAGCAGACCAAAGAGCTGCAGACCTTTTATCCAACCTCGGTGCTGATCACCAGCTTTGATATTTTATTCTTCTGGGTGGCCAGAATGATGATGATGGGGCTGCATTTTATGGATGAGGTGCCGTTCAGAGATGTTTATCTGCATGCCTTGGTGCGGGATAAATACGGCAAAAAGATGTCCAAATCCACCGGCAATGTGATTGATCCGCTGGAAGTAATGGAAAAATACGGCACCGATGCCATGCGTTTTACCCTTACCGCCTTTGCCGCCCAGGGACGGGAAATAAAGCTGGATGAAGACCGCATTGGGGGCTACCGTTTCTTTATCAACAAGATTTGGAATGCGGCCAGGTTTGCCATGATGCATATCAGCGAATGTGATGATGAAGTAAGAAGGGCGGCAGAACAGCCGGAAAATCTGCCGCTTGCCCACCGCTGGATTTTAAGCAGAACCGCCCATACCATTAAAACCGTCCGCAAAAGTCTGGATGAATACCATTTTAACGAGGCGGCTTCGGCCAATTATCAATTTATCTGGCATGAATTTTGTGATTGGTATCTGGAATTGATTAAGGCCGACCTGTTTAGTGATGATGAAATTTTGAAAAATCAGGCTCAAGGCGTGCTGCTTACCGTGCTTGAAACCATATTGAAGCTGATTCACCCAATTACGCCCTTTGTAACCGAGGAAATTTGGAGCGTACTGCCGGGCAAGAGGAAACCGCTGATGGTTTCACCATTTCCGCAGGAGCGTCCTGAGTGGGAATCTGATGAGACAGAACAGGAAGCCAATCTATTGATGGGTATAGTTTCCGGCATCAGAAATATCCGTTCAGAAGCTGAGCTGCATCCATCCGCCAGGGTCGATGCTCATCTGGTCTGCCCTGATCCGGCCAGGAAAAAACTGGTTTTGGGGTTTGCCGATGCCGTATCCGAGCTGACGCGCCTAAAGTCATTTTCAGTTCATCAAGAGGCTGATAAACCAAGCGATGCGGCGACCTATATCTATGAAGATCTGGAAATATATATTCCCTTGCAGGGTTTGGTGGATGTGAAGGGCGAACTAGCGAAACTCGCTAAGGAAAAGAAGAAGATTGAAGCTAAATTAAAGCAGGTAAACGGCAAACTGGGCAACCAGAAATTTTTAGCCAATGCCCCGGATAATATTGTGCAGAAGGTCAGGGATGAAAAGGCCGGACTTGATGCCAAAATCGCCAAGATTACCGAGGCCGAACAACGGCTGCAGGGTATGAGCATTGCGTAAACGATATGAAAATGAGAAGACCTGAAAAGGCGATGCCGGACGGCGAGGCCCATATCCTGCTCGCAGAAGGAGAATTCGGGGTAATCTCAAGCGTTGACCGGCATGGTCAGCCCTACGGGGTGCCGGTTAATTATTGCCTTGTGGATGACGGTATTTATTTTCATTGTGCATTGGCCGGACGTAAGATTGATAATTTTGCCGATAATCCCAAGGTCTCCTTTTGCGTGGTTGAAAATAATCGGCTGATTCCCCAAAAATTCACCACCGAATATGACAGCGTAATGGTTTTCGGCCTGATCAGTGAGGTCTTTAGCCATGAAAAGCAGACCGCCCTTAAGGCTTTAATCAAAAAATATTCTGGCGATTTTTGGCAGCAGGGATTTAAGTATATTGAGGCCAAAAGCCATAAAACCAGGGTATTCAAAATATCCATTAACCAGATTACCGGCAAATCATCTAAAAGGTATGGACAAAAATCAGCTGGATAAACTAATTATTCATTTTCTTGACGAGGATATTGGCCGGGGGGACATTACCAGCGAGGCCATTTTTGCTCAAAGTCAGCTTGGTCAGGCCAGCCTTGTAGCAAGGGAAACCTTTGTGGCTGTCGGTATGTCTGCCGTGGCCGCCAGAGTATTTAAGCTGCAAAACAGTGAAATTGAGGTGTCTCAGGCGGCTGCTGACGGTAAAAAAGTTGAAAAGGGCGAGGTCTTACTGACTGTTTCCGGGCCGGTAGTCGATCTGCTCAAGGCCGAGCGGGTGGCCTTAAACCTTGTGCAGAGATTATCCGGCATTGCCACCCTTACTGCCAGATTTGTTGAGCAGGTGAGAGATCTGGACGTGATTATAACCGATACCAGAAAAACTACTCCTGGTCTTAGAATGCTGGAAAAATACGCCGTGATTTGCGGCGGCGGCAGTAATCACCGCTATAATCTGGCCGATGGCGTACTGATTAAGGATAATCATATCGCTGCCTGCGGCTCAATCAAGGATGCGGTTAACAGGGTTCGCGGGGCGGTGCCTCATACTGTTAAAATTGAGGTGGAAACCGAAAATCTTGCTCAGGTCAGCGAGTGTCTGGACTGCGGCGTGGACATCATCATGCTGGATAATATGTCTTATGATCTGATGAAAGAGGCCGCCGGGTTGATTGACGGCCGGGCATTGGTGGAGGCATCCGGCGGGGTAAATCTGCAAACGGTTAGAAAAATTGCCGAGTGCGGGGTGGATATTATCTCAATCGGCGCCTTGACCCACTCAGCACCGGCCTGTGATATTGGTATGGATTGGCAGGAAAAAGCTGGATAAACCATATTCTGCAAAAAGGTGTTGCTTATTTATGCCGAAACATGCGATAATGTAAAAGTGTTTTTTCTCTGGGATGAACTGGCTGTGTAAAAAATTATAAAATTTAAGCGGGGAAGAATATGCGTTGTCCAAAATGTGGCTATATTTCCTTCGATCAACTGGAAACCTGCCTGAAATGTAACAAGAAAATCAAGAAGGCGTCAGATGAACTGCACGGTACGGTTGCTAATGTTGTTGCTCCGGTCTTTTTAAGGTTTGAGAACGCCAAGTCCGAAGATGAAAAACTTGATCAGTATTTTGAAAATGAAACTGACATGGATGCCATTGAGCCGGATTTGGACATTATGGTTGATAGTGATGCAGAAAAGGAAGAAGCAAAAGCTGAAGAAGTGCCTGAATTTGATGAAACGGCGGAAGAAGATGAGGATGTGTCAATTGACTTTAATCAGTTTGAAGATGCTGATATAGAGGAATCATTGATAGATGACTCTGCCATTGACGAATTGGCTACCGATGAGATTCCGGATATGGAATTGCCCGATGAACTGGCGGATTTATCTGATCTGGCAGGGAGCGAGCAGGAAAACGCCGAAGAGTCAATCGACACCTTTGCAGATCTGGGTGATGATCTTGATTTAAGCCTTGATTTAGATGGGGATGAACCGGATGAGGCTCCGCCTTCTGTGCCTTCAGCGAAAGAAGAGGTAGATGATTTGGGCGGGTTGACCTTGGAGACGGATGATTCGCCGGATGATGATTTGGATTTTGAGCTGGATCTGGACGGCTTGTCTCTTGATAAATAAATTCCTCGAAAAGTTTAGAATAAAAATTATTGACATCGTTCAACTTACCGTGTAAAAGCACTCACCATGCGGTGCCGGGATAGCTCAGTCGGTAGAGCAACGGACTGAAAATCCGTGTGTCCCTGGTTCAAATCCTGGTCCCGGCACCATACTCAATTGTTAATTATTGTCATCATGGTTCATAAAGCTGCATTCTGCATAAGGTTTGCGGCTTTTATTTTTCCTTTTTACCAATAAGCATTTATCACTTGTCTTGATTACCCATGTTTTTTGTGAGTAAGATTCAAAAAGAACCTGAAAATAACAACGGCAGGTTATGCAAGATCTGGCCGAAGGGAGTTGATATGCCAAAAATTTCAAAGGAGGAAATAGATGACAATACCTTTTTATTGAACATTACACCTAGGAAAATTTTAAACGGTTTGACACCACTGGAAGTCTTCACCGAAAAAAGTTGTACTTATTGTTGACATATAGAAGGGTGTTCAAAATTTTGTGTCAGTAATCTAAAACTGCTATTATGGCAGGAAAAGGAGGGATGACCAATTAAAGAGCAAAACACTACATTTGATTTTGAAGAAGCCCTGAAATCTATCCAGTCAGGCAAGCCTCTTTTGGGGAAAGAAGGTATTCTGACCCCAATGATTAAAAATCTTGTCGAGGCAGCGTTAGAAGCAGAGCTGGATTCCCATTTAGCCAGGAAATTAACGGCTAACCGCCGAAACGGTAAAAGCAGGAAGACCATAAAATCCTTAAACGGAAATTTTGAACTGACCACCCCTCGGGATGGAGACGGCACCTTCACTCCCTTTAAGCCTGGTGAGGTTGTCGAAATGTCCGTGAAACCAAGATTTTTCAATGGTCAATTTAGTGGCTTGGTTGAAGCGTAAAACTTGAAAACCTCTTCTTTATCTCAAAGAGCATAAAAATGATTGATATTTACGAGTTTAAAATCAACTTTTTGGACGAATACGGAATGAGAATTGATTCGGAAAAATATGTCGTTCAATTTGAAAGAAGTGATGATCCTGAATGGGATAGGTTTGACGCAGAAGAATAGGCGGAAGAATACGCAGAAGAAAATTTATATGCGTATCTGGCGGTAGTGTTCAGAATTCTGTGTCATCGTCCATGTCCATGTAGCTCTCTGCCGTAGCGGAAGCAAAAGTCAGCTCCGAGAATGGGCTGCAAAAATGCTCGTCGGAGGAGCTGACTTTTGCTGGATCGGCTACCTGGAACATGGCCATATTCATCCTCATCAAACATCCTATCAAATTTTCAGTTCTTTCTCCAGCCTTCCTTCAAAGAAAATCGCAAGTTGCGAAATAGCAAGAGACCAATTCTGAATCGGCCTCGTCCATTTCTTACTGGCATTTTGGATGCCCAGAT
>PDQP01000085.1 GCA_002747805.1 Deltaproteobacteria bacterium | reverse complement strand
CGTTATGCGGTTTTATTTATCGCGGTGCTTGCCGCCGTACTGACCCCGACCCCGGATGTGGTCAATATGTCCATGATGGGCGGCCCGCTTTATTTGTTGTATGAGGCTGGTATTATGATTTTGCTGCTGATGAAGATAAAATAATGAACGAGTAAAATGAGAAACAACCGAAAAAGAAAACCCATAGCAAAATTGTCGCCCATACAAAAAAAACAATACCGCAAAGCTGTTGCGGCGATGATTATTTTCTCCGTTTTATGGGTGTTATTTGCCCCGGGGACAAGTATTTCCACCCTTAGAGGTCAGCGGGCCGAACTTGCATCACTGCAAAATAAAACCAAAGCCCTGGCTCAGGAAAAAGAGCAATTAAAAAAAGAGATCAAAAGAATACAAACCGACACCCGCTATCTTGAAGAGGTGGCCAGAAAAGACCACCTCCTCGCCAGGGAAAATGAAGCTATTTTCGAATTTTCCCCGCCGGAAAAAAATAAAAAATAAGGCCAGACCGGCCTTGGCGGTTATGCTCAGCTAAAGCCTGATTTACCTGAGCAGCCGGAACTTGATGCCTTACTGCCTACTCGGTAACCAGCGGCGGATATAACCCGTCTGGTGTTAACGCTGTTACAAGACTTGCATCTTACCGGCTGGTCATTTTTGGCCGAGCTGGTGATTTCCTCAAAGCGTTGATTACAGTCCTGACATTTATATTCATATATCGGCATAACTTTAACCTCCAATGATGTTTTGGTAAAAAATAACGTACTCCGTTCAGATGAACTCTGGAAAAACTTCGATATGCGAGGCATGGGGCTTGGTCGGTGCTACAGCAGTACATGTAGTACGGTGTAGTGCCGACCAAGCCCCATGACGAAGTAGAGCGGAGTTTTTACGAGTTCATTAGTACTTGAAATTACCGACTATCTCGTTTAACTGCTGCACATAGCCCTGCAATTTCTGGGCATTCTCCTTAACCGTGTTGCTGTTTTTGGAAATATCGCCGGAGGCACTGGAAACCTCGGAAATATCCTTGGTTATATCCAGAGCCACGGTGGAGCTTTGGCTGACATTTTCATTTACCGACTGAATGCCCTGATTTACCTGGGTAATATTTCTGACAATCTCGCTCAGGGTTACGGTTTGCTCCTCAACCGCCGAGGCAATGGAGCTGACCGTATCATTAACGCCGCCAATCACCTTGGACACATTCTGAATGCCGTCTCCGGTGGTGGCGGTGGTGGCCTGCACATTATCAATAAGTTCCTTAATCTCCATGGTGGCTCCGGCGGTCTGCTTGGCCAAATCCTTGATTTCATTGGCAACTACGGCAAAGCCCTTACCGGCCTCTCCGGCCCGTGCCGCCTCTATAGTGGCGTTTAGGGCCAGCAGGTTGGTCTGTTCGGAAATCTCGGTGATGGTCTCGGTAACCTTGCCGATTTTATCCGCCGCCGAACCAAGTTCGGTCATATTGGCAAGGGCCTCTTCGGTCTGCTCAACCGCCTGCTGGGAGATGGAACGGGCCTTTTCGGCACTGGTGGCAATCTCGTTTACGGTGGCATTGGTCTCATCCACGGCGGTGGAGACCATATTGGTATTATTGGCGGATTCTTCCATCGAGGCCGCCACATTATTAAGATTGACGCTCATTTCCTCGGAGGCCGAGGCCACACTGTTAGCACGCTGGGAGGTGTCATCGGAGCTATCCAGCAAGTCCACCGCTATCTGATTAAGCAGGTTGGAAGATTCTTTAATATTACCAGCATCTTCGGCTATTTTCCCGACCATATCCTGGAGCTTGCCGATAAAGACATTAAACCATTTGCCCAGCTCACCCAGCTCATCCTGGGCCCTAATCTCAAGCCTTTTGGTCAAATCGCCCTCTCCTTCGGCAATATCCCGCAGGTTATCAGCAATAGCCCTGATCCGGCTGACCACGATCTTTTCGGCCAGCAGGAAAATCACCGCCAGCACGATTAAAAGTGAGAAGATACCAACCGATATACTGACATTACGAATTGCCCGTACCTCTTTATAGATGGTTTCCAGCGGTACGGACGCCCCAAGAATCCAGGGGGTGTCGGTCTTGCCGATTTCAACCGGAGATAAAACATGCAGGGACATCATCCCTCCATTCATTGATTTTTTCACCATGGAAAAAGACTTGCCCGCTTTTATGCTCTCCTTAATGGCAGCCACATTCTCACTGCCAAAGCCGCCCACCAGATTTTTACCAATCTCGCCCCGGTCGGGAAAGGCCACCAAAGTTCCGCCATGGGACGTCAAATAACCATAACCGGTTCCCAGCGGTTTTAGCTGATCGGTCAAATTGTTAAACATATCAAGGGCGGCATCGGCCAGAACCACCCCGACAAACTTGCCGTCCTTTTTAATCGGCACCGACATGGTGGCCATATTTACATCCTTGCCGCCGACCTTATATACATACGGTTCAGTAAGGGATTCTCGGCCGGTATTTTTCGGGTTCTGATACCAGCTTGAGGTTTCCATATCTACCAGCGGTTCCACCGCAATAGAGCCATTGCCCCGATTCCAGTAGGCGAGATACCTGCCCGTTTCATCACAGCCTGGGGCATTCTTATATTCATCATCACGCCCGTCCAGGGCATTTGGTTCAAAACCAGCAGACACGGCGATAAGATGCGGATTTGCCTTTAGATTTTCCCTTAACATCTCATCCAGCATTTCACGGGAGGGCGGATTAGGCAAGGCCAGCAACCCCTCAATGGCAGCGGCAACCGACTTTACGGTTGCAAGATCATTTTCAATATTATTTCTAACGTAGGAGGCATATTTTTCAGCGATTTCCATTGCCTCTGCCTCCGCCTGACTTCTAACCAGCTTCGATGTCTTTTGATTGATCAGAAAAATGCTCGCCGTAGTCGATAAAACCAACAGCAAGGACAAGGCTGCAAGCAGTTTTCCCCTGATTCCAAGTTTCCCAAACATGTCTCCCTCCTTTAAGCTAAATTTTTGTTAATTTTTTATACCGCTGCCAAATATCCTGACGGGCCGCATTATCAACCTGCGGGTCAACCTAACCAGATAATTATAAATTTTTTCTTCGTATAAGCAAGTAGTTTAGATTAGCCAAAGTGATATTTATATCTTGTTGTATTTACAGGGAAATTACTGATTGTTTCAAGCAATTACCTTGAGGCATTTGGTTCACTATCCTAAACAATTTTAGTAAGGTTTTCTTTTTAACCAGTAATGTGGTTTGCGTTTATTGTGAGCAATGGCAATGATAAGAATATAATTAGGTTCAATCGAATAAACGATGGAATAAGGAAATTTGGGAACCAAGTAACGCCTAAATGGTGCTTTTAAGGTTCTATAAGTAAATGGAGATGACAATATCTTTTGAGTTGCAAGCTCAATAGCAACTCGAAACCGGCTTCCCAAGCCAGCTTGGCAGTTTTCATAATATTGAATAGCACTAATCAGTTCTTCTTTCGCATCAGGATAAAATTTTACAGAATTCATTCTCTTGTTACTCTTTTGGCCTCAGAAAAAACAATATCTGCGGGAATACCTTGCTGTAACCCTTTTTTGTATTGGTCGTATCTATCTTCTATTTCAATAAGCCAAGCAGTGTCCATATCTGTTAAGTGTTCTTCCCCTTCTAAAGAGCTTAATAGACGATCTGCTAAAAAAGCCCTTTGCCGTGAAGGAAGACAAAGCAGACTGTTTTCTATTTTTTTAAGTAATTCAGTCATATAAATCTCCGCTCATTGCGTAAATAAAGACATATCATTACCCCATCGACAGCACGAATTGCAAAGATATACATTTTCATAATCAGCAAATTCTCGGCAGGGGTTCGCCATGAAGCGGGCTGACAATTCTGGCGCCGCCCACCGGAGTATTGATGGTAACCCGGCCTGCTTTACCGCCGGTCATGGTGCCGATTATTGCAGCTTCCCGGCCCTCTTCCGTGGAGTGCATCATGGTAAGAACCTCCTCGGCCTTCTCCGCACTTACCACCGCCAGACATTTACCCTCATTAGCCAGATACAATGGCTCCAGCCCCAGTATTTCACAGGCCGCCCTGACCTGTGGCCGCACCGGCAGGCTTTCTTCCGCCAGTTCAATGGCAAGGCCGCTGTTTGCCGCAATTTCGTTGAGCGAGGTTGCCACGCCGCCTCTGGTCGGATCGCGCAGTACCCTTAAATCACTGCCAAAACCCGCCACCAGCTTTTCCACCAGCAAATGCAGGGGCATGGTATCGCTTTGCAGCCCGCCTTCAACGGCTATACCGGCCCTTCTGGTCATAATGGTTATGCCGTGATCGCCCATGGTGCCGGAGAGAATAACCTTATCGCCAGCCTGGGCATTTTTGGATGAGATACAAACGCCCTCCGCCAACAGACCGATGCCGGAAGTATTGATAAAGATTTTATCGCCCTTGCCCTTGGGGACAACCTTGGTGTCGCCGGTAACAATGGGAACCCCTGCCTTTTTTGCTGCTTCGGCAATGGAGATAATAACCCGCTCCAATTCGGCCAAATCAAGACCTTCTTCTAAAATCAAACCAAGGCTTAGATATTTGGGCACCGCTCCCCGCATAGCCAGATCGTTGATGGTGCCATGTACCGCCAGTTTGCCAATATCCCCGCCGGGGAAAAACAGCGGATCGACCACATAGCTGTCGGTGGTAAAGGCCAGCCTGCCCTCGCCGCCGGGCAGCACGGCACTATCTTCCAGATCATGCAGAACCGGATGATCAAGATGTTTCAGGAAAAGGCTGCCGATCAGCTCCTGACTGGCAAGGCCGCCGCTGCCGTGGTCGAGCAGGATATTTGACATTTTTGCTCCTCCGCCGGGCTATACCTCAAGCCCGTATTTATAATATGCCGCACAGGTGCCTTCGCTGGAGACCATGCACGGGCCGATGGGTTTTGCCGGCGTGCATTTTTTGGCAAAGAGCGGACACTCACGCGGCGTTTTCAGCCCTTTTAGAATCTGGCCGCATTTGCAGCCCTTTGGCTCCCTGGCCTCCGGGATACTTAACCCAAACCGCCGCTCGGCATCAAAATCGGCATATTTATCCCTTATTTTCAGGCCGCTGGCCGGAATCAGGCCAAGCCCCCGCCAACTGGTATCGGCTGGTGTAAAGATTTCCTTAACCATTTTCACCGCCCGCATATTGCCCTCGTAGGAAACCGCTCTGGTATAGGTATTCTCCACCTTGAAATCCTGCTCCGCCGCCTGCCTAGCTAGAAGAATCAGGGCGTTTAACAAATCGGCCGCCTCAAAACCGGCCACCACGCAGGCCAGACGGTATTTTGCCGCCAGCGGCTCCCAGGCCTTCGCCCCAATAATGGTCGAGACATGGCCGGGGCAGAGCAGGCCGTCAATCTTTAGTTCCGGGTCGCCCAGCAGGGCCTCCAAAGGCGGCAGCATGGTCTTTTGGGTTGAAAATACGCTGAAATTTTTAATGCCTTCATTTTTGGCGGCCAGAATGGTGGCGGCAATGCCCGGCGTGGTGGTCTCAAAGCCGACACCCGGAAAAACCACCTGTTCATCGGGATTATTGCGGGCCAGTTCAAGGGCATCCATAGGCGAATAGACCACGCTGACCCGGGCGCCTCTGGAACTGGCCTCGGCCAGCGAACCCTTGCTGCCGGGAACCCGGAATAAATCGCCGAAAATCGCCACCCGCACCTTCGGCATATCCGCCAGGGCAATAAAGGCATCCATATGTGAGGCCGAGGTTACGCAGACCGGACAGCCCGGGCCGGAAACCAGCTCCAGCCCCTGTGGGAGAATGGATCTGATGCCGTTTCTGAAAACGGCCATGGTATGGGAGCCGCAGATCTCCATCACCCGCAGCGGCCTGCTGACCGCCTGCTGCAGCCTGGCCGCCAGCGGCCGGGCCAGGGCGGCATCCCTGAATTCGTCAAGATGTTTCATCCGCCGCCCCTAAAGAAGCTCATCCGGCGTGTTTTCCGCCAGTTCTTTCAGATATTTAAGGTTGATTTTCGCCTCTTTTTCTTCCAGGGTATGGATGGCAAAACCTGCGTGGATAATCAGGTAATCACCGACCTTGGGCCAATAATCCACCACATCCAGCCGAACCTGCTTGGCTATGCCGTCCGCATCAACGGTAGCTAGCTGGCTGCTGGTAAAATCATCCGGGTCGCCTTCAACCTTGATTACTCTCATCGGTAACGCTATGCACATATTTCAAACCTCCTATCACGGCCTGCCCCACTGAAATTCCGCCGTCATTCACCGGAATTTTGGAGCCGGTCAGCGGCTCCAGCCCCCTTTGGCGTAAGGCATGGATAAAACCCTGCAGCAATAAACTGTTCTGAAAACATCCCCCGGCCAGCACCACCTGACCGATACCTGTCTCCCCAGCAAGGCGTGCGGCAAACTTGCTGAACCTGTCTATCACCATAAAATGAAAATAAAGAGCAACATCGGAAACAGTTGTTCCTTTCCCGATTAAATCAAGTACTGTTTTGACAAATTTGGCAGAATTTATCTCTTTGCCGCAGGGGGGGGCGGTTTTTTTCATATAAAGATCCAGCTCATCTGTCCAGTTTGAAACCGCCGCCTGTGAGGCCAAATATTCAAGCTCCACCGCCGCCTGACCCTCATAGCTATTTTGCTGACAGATGCCGAGCAGGGAAGAAATACCGTCAAAAAGCCTGCCGCAGCTAGAGGTCAGGGGGCTGTTAAAGGCATTTTTCAGCATGGCCTGTACCGGTTTGATTTTTTCCCCGCCGATTGCCTTAAGGGTTTCGGGCAGACGGCTGATACCGCTATGATGCAGCAGGGACAAGGCCGCCCGCCACGGCTCGCGGGCAGCGGCATCACCGCCGGGCAGCATAAAGTTTGCCAGATGACCAAGGCGGTTAAATTCGGTCAGCGAGCATTGCAGGATTTCGCCGCCCCAACTGGTCTGGTCGGTGCCATAGCCGGTGCCGTCCAGGACAATGGCTAAAACCTGCGAACTGATGCCATGCTCGGCCATCACTGCCGCGGCGTGGGCGTGATGGTGCTGAACCTTGTACAGCGGAAGATCAAGCTCCTGAGCGTAACGGCTGGACATATAGTCGGGGTGCAGGTCGCAGACGGCCAGGGCCGGGTCGATATTAAGCAGTTTTTTGAAATGCCTGATTGATTCCAGATAAAATTCAAAGGATTCCAGATTGGCAAGATCGCCGATATGCTGTGAGGGGAAAATCTGCTTGTCCCTTGCCAGACAAAAGGTGGATTTCAGGCCGCCGCCGCAGGCAATCAATTGGGGAAGCTGCCAGTAGCTGACCAGCGGCGAGGGGACGTAACCCCTTGCTCTTCGGTAAACCATTGGTTTTGCATTAACATTTTTTACCACCGAGTCATCAATTCTGGTAACAATTTCGCGGTTATGCAAAAGAAAATTATCGGCCACCCGGCCAAGCTTCTCCACGCCGTCATCATTGCCGGTGCAGATCGGGATGCCGCTCAGGTTGCCCGAGGTCATCACCAGCAGCTCCGGGCAGTCATCATGGCAGAATAGCAGATGATGCAGCGGCGTATAGGGCAGCATAATGCCGAGTTCCCTGACCCCTGGGGCCAGATTTTCTGGCAGCAAAAAGGGCTGTTTTTTGGGAGCCAGCACAATGGGACATTGGGGCGAGAGCATTAGCTGCTCATCTTCTCTGGAGATTTGGGCAAATTTACGGGCAGTCGCAAGGCTGGCCGCCATCACCGCCAGCGGCTTTGCCGGTCTGCCCTTTCGCTCCCGCAAGGTTTGCACCGCCTCGGCAGACAGGGCGTTTACCGCAAGATGAAAGCCGCCAAGCCCGCGGATAGCCAGCACCTTGCCGTCTTTCAGGGCGGCAGCGGCCTTGGCTAATGGGTCATCACAGGGAATTTGACCATTTTGATCATGCCAGCCAAGCTGCGGGCCGCAGGCCGGGCAGGCGTTCGGCTGGGCATGAAACCTGCGGTTGGCCGGATCTTCATACTCCGTCTGACAGGCAGAACACATTTTGAAGGCCCGCATCGAGGTTTCCTGGCGGTCATACGGGATGCCCTCGACAATGGTAAAACGGGGGCCGCAATTGGTGCAGTTGGTAAAAGGATATTTATATCTGAAATTATCAGGGCTGGTGAAATCCTGATAGCAGTCCTTGCAGGCGGCAATATCCGGCGGAATGGTGGCCGAGAGCTTTTGTCCGGCATCCGACCTGATAATACGAAACTGCCCCGGCTCTGCCGCAAATTCCGCCTCTCTTACCTCAATGGTAAGAATTTCCGCCAGCGGCGGCGGCTCATTTTCAAGGGCGGCTAAAAAAGAGGAAAGTTCAGCACCTGCGGCCTGGATAAATACGCCCCGGCCGGTATTGGCTACCGAGCCGGAAATGGCAAAGCGGGCGGCCAGATTATAGACAAAGGGGCGAAATCCCACACCCTGAACGGTACCCTGGATGAGAATTTCCGCCCCTTTCATGCGGCTTATTTATGGACGAATTTATCGCCCGTAACTATTGAGGAAATAAGGCC
Organism: Deltaproteobacteria bacterium; assembly: GCA_002747805.1. GTDB lineage: Bacteria > Desulfobacterota > Desulfobulbia > Desulfobulbales > Desulfocapsaceae > SZUA-575. The sequence continues at coordinate 5,906 of PDQP01000085.1, read as the reverse complement.
CTCCGGCTCTTTGACATCATTCCACACGCAAAGATAGACGTGGATGACGGCAAAGATCATAAACCACCACATGGCAAAGTGATGGATAAATCTTGCCCATTGCTGGCTGCCGAACAAAAATTCTCCAACCTTCTGCCAGATAACCACCTCGGGAAACAGCATATAAAATCCGCTGATAATCATCAAGATAGCCATCGTAATAGTGAAAAGATAGGAAAGACCGGCAATAACATTATGCCCAAGCCTTGGATCATGCTCATCACTTATATAGGTGTAGAGCAGCACGGTTCTAAAGGCGTTCTTGATGTTTCGGGGATTGATGGGCAATACGTCCCATATTCTTTCCTGGGCATTGCCGAAGATAAACAGGTAAAGCCTGATCAGCACGGCGGCGGAAAAGACATATCCGGCCAGAAAATGGATAAACCGCATCCAGGCCATCGGCCAGCCCGCACTGCCCTCAATCATGGTGTTGGTCCACGGCGAGGCGATATAAAAGCCCGTTACGCAGAGCATCACGATGGAGAGAGCAAACATCACATGATAAATTCGGAGCAGGACGCTCCAGCAATATTGTTTTTCATAGACTGCCATGATTTTACCTCCGCTTGAAAGACAGGATTTCAGTGTTTACCGGCCTTAAAGGGCCTTGACTTTCACCACTTCCCTACCTGCCGGATCCAGCATATGGACGGCACAGGCAATGCACGGGTCGAAGGAGTGAACGGTACGCAATACCTCAAGCGGTTTTTCCGGTTCGGCAACCGGATTGCCGATCAGAGAGGCCTCATACGGCCCCAGGGCACCGCCCTCATCACGGGGGCCTGCGTTCCAGGTGGACGGCACCACCGCCTGATAATTCTTGATTTTTCCGTCCTCAATCACAATCCAGTGAGACAAAAGACCCCTTGGCGCTTCATGCACGCCGACACCTCTCTGCTCGCCCTTGGGGAAGGTCGGCGGATTAAAGATTTCCAGATCACCCTTGACCATGTTATCGGCCAGAATATCAATGTTTTTCAGGGTCAGATCAGCCATCATACTTGCCCTGATGACCCTGGCCGCATGACGGCCAATGGTACCCAAGAGGGCAGACGGGCCGACCGGCGTACCGGCTATGGCAGAGACCTGGGCAAGAACTGCATCAACCAGCTTGACGGTCATTTCATGGCCTTGGGCATAACCGACCAGCACCTGAGCCAGCGGGCCGACCTGCATGGGTTTACCCTGAAAACGCGGGGCCTTGAGCCAGGTATAGCGTCCTTCATAGTCAAAATCGCCGGGCTTTGGATCAGTGGTTTCATGCCAGGGATGCTTTGACCAACTACCGTCATACCAGGCCCTGGCAATGGATTCCTCTACATTTTCCTTGAAATATTGATTACTTATTCCGGTTATTGGCTTTACAGCGGTCAGGTTGCCGTTCATAATAACCCCGCCCGGCAGATCGGCCTTGTTGCCCTGGGCGTCAAGGAACATATCCGGGGCCGCCAGATAGTTGGTTACTCCATCCCCATACGGCAGCCAGTCGGCATAAAGGGCGCCTACGGCAATTACATCCGGGGTGTAAACCATGCGGATAAAGTCCCTGACCTCCTGAACCAGCTGCTTTACATAATTAAGCCGCTCCATGTTCAGGGCATTGGCACTGTCCGGGTTAAGGGCCGTGGTTACGCCGCCCACAGAAAGGTTCTGGATATGCGGATTTTTGCCGGTGAATATACCAAGGGCCATGGTCGCCTTACGCTGATAATCAAGGGCCTCCAGATAATGGGATACCGCCATCAGGTTTGCCTCGGGCGGCAGTTTCATGGCCGGATGATTCCAGTAGGCATTGGCAAAGGGGCCAAGCTGGCCGCTGTCCACCAGAGCCTTGACCTTATCCTGCACGGCCTTGAACCGCTTGGCACTGTTGCCCGGCCAGTTGGAAAGGCTTTCGGCGAGAGCCGCCGTCTTGACCGGATCGGCTTTCAGGGCCGAGACCACATCAACCCAGTCCAGAGCTGACAGGGCATAGAAATGAACAATATTATCCTGCATGCAGTGAATGCCCTGAATCATATTGCGGATAATCTGGGCATTGTATGGAATCTCCAGTTTCAGTGCATCTTCCACGGCACGAACCGAGGCCAGGGCATGAACGGTGGTGCAGACCCCGCAAATCCGCTGAACAAACAGCCAGGCATCCCGTGGATCCCGCCCCTGCAAGATGGTTTCCAGACCGCGGTACATCTGGCCGGAAGACCAGGCATTGGTTATCTTGCCGTTTTCAACCTCAACATCTATCCTCAAGTGGCCTTCAATCCTGGTTACCGGATCAATAGTAATTCGCTGAGCCATATGATAAACCTCCAATAATATTATAAATATTGTGCTTTAATTCTCACAATACTTTTTGCATTTTGCATGAAAAAGAGCAGATACTATGCCTCCTCGGCGGCACTTTCCTCTTTTACTTCCTTGGCAGCCTCTTGCTTTGGGGCTGTCTCCGCCTGCTTACTCTTTTTGCCCTTGATCAGATGTCTGCCTATGCCCAGAGCGGCATGGACGCCCACACCGGCGGCGGTTGCTCCCAGCAGGACCCGGCCAATGTTGTCTGCATCGGTAATAATTCCGGTGCCGGGGATTTTAACCTTGGGCAGTCTTTCATAGAAAGGTGTCATGCTGTCCCAGAAATCCGGCTCGGTGCAGCCGATGCAGCCGTGGCCGACACTGACCGGCCAGACATCGACATCGTTAAAACGTACCGATGAGCAGTTGGAAAAAGTCTCCGGTCCCCGGCAGCCGACCTTGTACAGGCAGTACCCCAGCCGATGGCCTTCATCACCAAACTGCTCGGCAAAACGGCCCTCGTCAAAATGGGCCCTTCTTTCGCATTGATCATGAATCCGGCGGCCGTAGGCAAACATTGGCCGGCCAAGATTATCCAGGGCAGGCAGGCGTTTGAAGGTTAGATAATGGACAATGGTTCCCAAAAATGAAACCGGATTCGGCGGGCAGCCCGGAATATTGACGACCGGCTTGCCATGCACCAGATCCTTTACGCCCACTGCTCCGGTGGGGTTGGGAGAGGCCGCCTGAATGCCGCCGTAGGCAGCACATGACCCGATGGCGATAACCGCCGCCGCCTTTGGTGCTACCTCAGCCAGGGTGTCCATGGCAGTCTTGTTGGATACCTTGCAGTAAACCCCGCCGTCCTTGGTCGGGATGGCTCCCTCGACCACCAGAATAAACTTGCCGGGATGATTTTTCAGCGTCTCGTGCAGGTTTTCCTCGGCCTGATGTCCGGCCGCAGCCATGACAGTCTCATGGTAATCAAGTGAAATCACATCCAGAATCAGACGGGCAAGGTCGGGATGAGAAGCCCTGAGCAGGCTTTCCGTACAGCCGGTGCATTCCTGAAAGTGCAGCCAGATCACCCTGGGCCGCTGCCCCGACTCAACCGCCTCTACCATCTTGGGGATCATTGCATCGGACAGCCCCAGAGCGGCCGCCGCCATGGTGCAGCCTTTAAGAAAACAGCGCCGATTTAATTGCGGATCCAGAGAGTTGTTTATCTTGTCTGCCATATCAACCTCCTACTTGTTTTGGTTATGCCTCTATTGAAGCCCCGCTCCAAACGGATTTTGCCTTACCCGTAAAATAAACCGGAAAGCCAAATACCCGCATCTTTGCATAATGCACCGCATTAGTAGTTGAAATTGGTGCTAAAAGTCAAACAAAATAGCTGGCTTCAGATTAAATAAAAGTGATGCAATGCTTTAGCGAAAATTATTGCTGGAAATTATTACTGGGAAAACAACTGGTTGCAAAAAGATAGATATTCCTAAGAATTATCAGCTAGATATAAAATATGCCGCCCTTGAATAATTGAATGGGGCTATTTTTTGCAATTGATAATTATTGGCAGAATCAAAAGATGATACTATTTATAAAATGGTGTTACAAGAAAAGGTATTAGTCATTACAAAAACACGATTTATGGTATTATTCTGCATGGTTAAATTTTATGCTAAAAAAAGGTGGAAAAATAAACCGATAACATATATAATCATTTATAACTCAAGTTTTTAATCAGCATGGGGGGATGATATGGAAAACAAGATTTCAAAGTCCTTTGTAACCGATGAAGGTAAGGCAGTAATCAAATGTCCGGCCTGTAGTACGGTCAAGACAGTTATGGTGGAAAAATTCAAGGGCAAAAAACACATCCTGAATGTCAAATGTTCCTGCGGGGTAAAATTTGGGGTCGAACTTGAATTCAGGAAGCACTTTAGAAAAAATGCCGAGCTTGACGGCTCTTACGCTCTTCTGCCGCCGGCTTCAGGAGCGGGAAAAATCCTGGTAAACAATCTGTCCCATACCGGTCTTGGTTTGCTGGCTTCCGGCAGACACCGGATAAAAACAGGAGACAAGGCCAAGGTTATTTTCACTCTGGACAATAAAAAAGCCACCAGAATTGAAAAAATCGTGCGGGTAAAAAACGTTGCTGAAGAGCATATCGGCTGTGAATTTACCGAAAGTCAGGACTTTGAAAAGGAGCTTGGCTTTTATCTGCGGTTTTAGGGCGGCTGATGGCGATACCATCAAGACCCTAAAAAAGGTTTTCTTAAGCCCAAAATAGCCTTTAAGGTTTGACGGCCTGTTTCATTTGCCGGTCGATTTTCTGCTTTTTGCTCAGGAGTTTTTTTAATTGTTCAAAATTACCTTCGCTTTGGGCCTTTGAGATGCTTTGTAAGATATTATCTGATTGTTTTTTTAGCTTAAATTGACGCAAGAAATGAAAAAAATCTTCATCAGCATCATCGGTCAGCGGAATATTCAGCAAAAATCCGGCCACCAGCTCGCGTTCAGCCCCAGACGGGAGCTGATTTAACAACTCTTCCGGCTCAATCATACCGCTTTTCGCCAAAAGCTCCTGCATCTGCAAAAAAATAATCTCGCCGATGCTTCCGGCCAGACATTCCCTTAATCCGGCCTCGGTCAGGCGGGCAAATTTATCGGGATTCAGCACCATGAAGCTAACCAGCTTTTTCTGCTGGGAAGAAAGGGCGGCAGCTTGATTAGCGGCCAGGCTCCGGCGGGCAGGCTGGATGACCTCTCTTGAGCTTTTTTCATTGCCTGCCAAACGGCTAAGTTCTTCCGCCGTGATATTCAGCTTGTCGGCAAAATGGGCGACCACCACCGAACGCTGCAGGGAAGAGGCCGCCGCCTGCATCATGGGCTTTAACTCCTCGGCAATCCGTGATTTTCCTTCCAGCGATAAACCATGCCGTTCAACTAGCTGAGACAGGATAAATTCCGACAATTCCTGCCCTTCCTTAACCAGCTTTTTCAAGGCCTCTGCCCCATGCTCACGGACATAGGTGTCTGGATCATGCCCTTTCGGCAGCAGGGCCACCCGTCCCTTCATCTGTTCGGCCAAAAACAGGGGAGCAGCCCGAACCGCCGCCTTGATTCCTGCCTGATCGCCGTCAAAAAGCAGCACGCCTTCTTCGGCAAACTTTTTCAGCAGGCGGATCTGCTCGCGGGTAACGGCGGTGCCGAGCGGTGCAACTACATTGTCAATACCGTGTACCGCCAGAGAAACAAGGTCAAAATTACCTTCCACCAAAATGGCCTGTTCCCTTTGTCTGATCGGCTCTTTTGCCTGATAAAGGCCAAGCAGCAAGCGGCTTTTGTTATATACCGGACTTTCAGGAGAATTCATGTATTTTGGCTGACCTTCGCCGATGATCCGGCCGCCGAAACCGCAAACCCGTCCGCTTAGATCATGGATGGGGAACAAGACCCGATCCCGAAACCGGTCATAAGTGCCGCGGCTTTTTTCTTTTTGGTTCAGCAGGCCAACAGCAAGGGCCGCTTGGGTTTCGCCCTTGGTGAGCTGGCCGCCTAAAAAATTCCAG
>PDQP01000084.1 GCA_002747805.1 Deltaproteobacteria bacterium | reverse complement strand
TTCTTGATTGCACCGAAATAAAAATTTGCAAAAATTATAGTGGACGATTTATCAACCAATTATTACTGGTAACTATTCGTTATTTGAGCTTTTAATCCTTATCCAGGCAACAAAATGTCATATCCGGTTTTACTAACACATTGCGGGCAATACGACCCTAAAACAGTCTATAGCAAGGTGGCTGAAATGGCCTCCTGCATTGACCTTGCGGGCCGCATCCGCCATAAAAAGATCCTGCTTAAACCAAACCTTATTTCGGCAGTGGCCCCGCATATTGCCTGCACCCATCCGGTGTTTATCGCCGAGACGGCCAGATGGCTGCTTGACCACGGTGCCGCCCAGGTAAGCGTAGGAGATTCGCCAGCCTATGGCAGTGCAGCCAGTGCCATGAAAAGACATGGTATATTAAAACAGTTATCCGGCCTTGGGGTGAAAACTGTGGAATTTTCCGCCGGCCGGGAAATCTCGCTGACTGACGGCACTAAGGTCAAAATCGGCCGGGCTGCCTGCGAATGCGACCTGCTGATAAACCTGCCCAAGGTCAAGGCTCACGGTCAAATGTTTGTTACCCTAGCCGTAAAAAATCTTTTTGGGGTGGTAAAGGGGCATAAGAAGGCCATACTGCATATATCCCACGGTGATTCCACCCAAATATTTAGCCAAATGCTCTTTGAAATCATTGCCGCCCTGCCGCCGCATATAAGTCTGATTGACGGCATTTACGCCATGCACAAACAGGGGCCGCTCAAGGGCGAGGCCATGCAGCTTGGTCTGGTCGGGGCCTGCGAAAATCCGGTCGCCCTGGATATGGCCCTGATGGATGTCCTGCAGCTAGAGCCGTCCCAAAGCCCCTTGCTGAAGTTTGCCATGGCCAGCCATATCGCCGGTTCTGACGCCGCCGAGCTAAGCTACCCCCTTGCCAAACCTGCAGAATTCCACGGCTCCGGCTTTCTGCCGCCCAAAGGATTAAAACCAATAAGTTTTCACCCCGCTAAACTAATTTACGGCCAGATGAAAAGACTGTTTCATAAGATTATTTCATAGCAGAACCCCGCAATGGTGTTGACAGCCTTGTCGTGATTATTTAGATTGCGGGTGGTTCTGGTTGGTTTTTCAGATGTTATATTCGGCATATACAAACAACTGTTAGATAGCTTAGACAATGGAGCCTAATTTTACAGAATTTTTATACCGGGACACGGTTCTCTGGATTTTTTCCTTTACCCTGGGCGGGCTGGCCTTTGCCCTTGGCCCCATAGCCATTGTCTATCTTTTTATGCCGCTTAAAACCAGACAGGTCAGTAACCGCTCGCTCCAGTGTGTGGAATGCGGCATGGAGCCAATCGGCGACAGCTGGATCAGGTACGGGGTGGTATTTTACCTTTATGCCCTGATTTTTCTGGTCTTTGATGTTGATATTTTGTTTTTGTTTCCGGCAGCTCTCGCTTACAATAACGAAATGTTTCAGTATCGGGATTTGGTGGAACTTATTATTTTTACCGGGATTTTATTTATGGCAGTGGTTTACGCTTGGCGTAAGGGAGTGTTTACATGGAAGAAAAAGACATACCTTCGTCCCTGGTAAGGTTTGCCGCCGCCGACAAGCTGATAAATCTCAGCCGGGCCAATTCCCTCTGGCCGCTGACCTTCGGTATTGCCTGCTGTGCCATCGAGATGATGTGTGCCGGAGCCGCCAGATTTGATTTATCCAGATTTGGTGCCGAGGTCTTCCGTCCTTCCCCCAGACAATCTGATGTGATGATTGTCGCCGGCACCATCACCAAAAAACTGGCTCCGGCCATTAAAACCCTGTACGACCAGATGCCGGAACCCAAATGGGTGATTGCTATGGGCAACTGTGCCATTTCCGGCGGCCCCTTTGCCTACGAGGGACAATACGCCATTGTCGAGGGAGCAGATAAATTTCTGCCGGTGGATATTTATATTCCAGGCTGTCCGCCAAGGCCGGAGGCACTGATTGAGGGCATTATTGAACTTGAACATAAAATCACCGGCTGGCGAAGATGGCCGGAGGTAGGGGCAAAAAAGGCATAAAGGGCAGTTCAGAATGGGCATAAACTCGACATATAAGTCGTTAGCGGCACTTTTTCCGACTCAGGTTTATCATAATGAAAACGGTGAAGAGGATGCTGACAGGGACAAACCAAGACAACCCGGAGTAATTACAAGAGATTATGCCGCCTGCGGCTTTCATCTCGATGCCCTGGTAAGCCCCGAAATGCTGGTGGAGGCCGTAAAAATCCTCGATCATAACCGGTTTTTTCTGGAAGCCATTACCGGCGTTGACTGGCTGGCAGAAAACAAGCTGGAGGTTGTCTATGATTTTTATAAATATGACGAGTTATGCCGGACAGTTATCCGGGTAATGCTGCCCCGGGAAAATCCGCATCTGCCGACCATAACTCATATATATGCAGGAGCAAACTGGCATGAACGGGAGACCCATGATTTTTTCGGTATAAAGTTTGACGGACATCCGCATCTGGTACCGCTGCTGCTGCCGGAAGATGCCGATTTTCACCCGCTGTTGAAGGATTTTACGCCATGCAGGTAGCACCGCAGCCAGACGAGACCTTTGTCCTGAATGTCGGCCCCCAGCATCCGGCCACCCACGGCGTTCTACGGGTAAAGATGACCATGGACGGCGAATATATCTATCAGGCAGAAACGGTTTTGGGCTATATTCACCGCATGCATGAAAAGATGGGGGAAAACCGCACCTACGCCCAGTTCCTGCCCAATCTTGGCCGCCTGGACTATCTCTCGGCACTCTCCTACAACCACGGCTATGTGCTGCTGGTTGAAAAGGCAGCTAGTATTGAAGTCCCTGAACGGGCTGAATATATCCGGGTAATCACGGTGGAATTAAACCGCATCGCTTCCCACCTGGTCTGGTGGGGGGCCTATATTCTCGATCTGGGCGGTTTTACGCCCCTGATGTATGCCTTTGACGACCGCGAGGCCATACTTGATCTGCTGGAAGCGGTTACCGGCTCCAGACTCACCTACTGTTATTTTAGATTTGGCGGCCTCTACAACGATATAGACGATGATTTTATAGCTGGATGCAGGCATTTTATCAAAAGGATGCGAAAATCTCTTAAAATGTACGAAAAACTGGTAACAACCAACGTGATTTTCATGCAGAGGCTAAAAGGACACGGCTGCATCTCCGCCGAGCTTTGCCGAAAATACGGGGCAACCGGCCCGGTCGCCCGCGGCTCCGGCATAGATTTCGATGTACGGAAAAACGAGCCTTATTCAATATATTCAGAATTTGATTTTGACGTCCCCGTTTACGAGGAAGGCGATTCCTTTGCCCGCTATATGGTGCGGATGGACGAGATTGCAGAATCCTTGCGCATCATTGAGCAGGCTCTTGATAAACTCCCGGACGGGCCGGTTAATCCGGCCAGAAAGCCAAAAATCATCAAACCGCCGCCGGGGGATTATTATACGGCGGTTGAAGCGGCAAGGGGCAGTTTCGGCATCAGGCTGGTCAGCAGCGGCGGCAAGAATGCCTACCGGCTCAAACTGCGTTCCCCCACCTTCTCCAACATGCACCTTTTCGATGAGGTCTGCCGGGGCATGATGATTTCGGATGCCCTCGCCTTTATGGGCAGTCTGGATTTGGTAATACCTGAAATGGATAGATAAATGAGCCTGACCCTGATAAATGTGATCGCCGCCCTGGCTGCGGTTATAGGCTTTGTGGCCCTGAACGCCGCCTATCTGGTCTGGGCCGAGAGAAAGGGCGCCGGATACTTCCAGCGCCGCCCAGGCCCCCTGGAAAACGGGCCGTGGGGGCTTTTGCAGCCGCCGGTGGACGGCATAAAACTGCTGGCCAAACAGCTGGTCATTCCGGGCGGCGTGGACAAGATCCTGTTTATAACGGCACCGGTACTGGCCATGTTTCCCGCCGTGGTCAGCTTTGTTACCATCCCCTTTGGCGAGAGGATAATCGCCCATAACGTTGAGGTCGGGGTGTTGCTGATTTTTGCCTTTGCTTCCACGGGCAGCCTTTCCCTGATCTTTGCCGGCTGGGCCTCAAGGAACAAATATGCCACCATTTCCGCAATAAGGGGGGTTTCACAGGCGGTGGCCTATGAAATCCCCATGCTGATCACCACCATCACCATTGTTTTGATTACCGGCAGCATGGATCTGATGGAGATTGTCCGCCATCAGGCCGGCGGCTTTTGGCACTGGCATATCTGGCCGCTTAAAGGCGGTCTTTACAATCTTGCCATGCCCTTTTCCTTTCTGATTTTTTTCGTCTGCTCGGTGGCCGAATCAAACCGGGCACCGTTTGATCTGGGCGAGGCGGAAAGCGAGCTGGTGGCCGGTTTTCATACCGAGTATTCCAGCATGGGTTTCGGCCTTTTTTTCATGGCCGAATATGCCAATATTGTGGTTGGGGCCTGTCTGACCACCATTTTTTTTCTGGGCGGATGGCATAGCCCCTTTGGGCTGCTGCCGGACGGGATCTGGTGGTTTCTGCTGAAAATTTACCTGCTGATTTTTGTCTTTATCTGGATCAGATGGACCTTTCCCCGCACCACCATTTACGGGCTGCTTAACCTAAGCTGGAAAATCCTGATCCCGCTCTCGCTGGTAAATTTATTGCTGACCGCGGTGCTGCTCAAGGTGTTTCAGGCATGAAGAGGTATTTTTATAATATTTTCAGTGGATTATTCAGCCTGCTTACCGGTATGGGCATCACCCTGGCCGAATTTTTCAGGCCCAAGGTAACCGAGTATTATCCCCATGAAAAACCGGTTATGCCCAAACGCTTTCGCGGCCATATTGAACTGGTCGAAGACGGGCAAGGCGGCCATAAATGTATCGCCTGCGGCATGTGCCAGCGTGCCTGTCCATCGGGCTGCATCAAACTGACCGGGGAGAAACCTGAAGGCGGCAAAAAAAAGGTACTGACCAGCTACAGGCTCGATTTCACCAAATGCTCGCTATGCGGCTCCTGCGTGGAGGTTTGTCATATCGGGGCAATCAGGTTTTCGCATGAATACAATCTGGTCAGCACCAACAAGGAGGATTTTCACCTTGACCTGATCAAAAGACTGGAGGGCGATTAAATGAACCAATTTTTAAGTGCAGATAATATGGCCGGACTGGTCTTTCTGCTGATGTCGTCTCTTACCATTGCCGGGGCCCTGATTGCGGTCTGCACCGAAAGACCGGTCAGGGCGGTGGCCGGGCTGGCTCTTTGTTTTACCAGCCTGGCGGCGGTTTATTTCTTTCTTAACTCCCCCTTTGTGGCGGTTATGCAGATTTTAATCTATGTCGGGGCAGTATGTATCACCATCTCCTTTGCCGTGATGCTGGCCTCTTCCGAACCGGGTAAAAATGCCGGAAAAAGCGGCAAATTAACCAGTTACCCTGGGGTAATCACCTCTGCCCTACTGGCCCTGGCCCTGATCTATATTGGTCTTGAAACCAGATGGCCGGTGCAGCCGAAAATAAATAACGGCAGTATTGAACTGATGGGCATCAGGCTGCTGACCGATTTTTCCATGGTTTTTGAACTGGTCTCCGTCCTGCTGCTGATTGCCATCATCGGCTCGCTGGTCATAGCTCGGGGAGGCAGGGATCACCGATGAATATTTTAAGCCTTTACAATCATCTGGAAACCTTTTTAATTATCGGGGTGCTGCTGTTTGCCATCGGCTTTTTCGGTTTTATGACCAGAAAGACCCTGATCGGGATGCTGATTTCCGCCGAATTGATCCTGGCAGGAGCATCGGTAAACTTTATGGCCTTTAACAGGTTCACCGCCCCGGATCCGACCACCGGACAGATTTTTACCCTGTTTATTATGGCCGTTGCCGCGGCGGAAGCGGCCATCGCTCTTAGCATCATCATTGCGGTATATCGTGATTACCGCTCGATAGATGCAAAGGATATTGTCAATCTAAACGGTTAGTTATTCATGGAATCGACCACCACTTCCATCAGGCTGCTGCTCGCCGTCCTTATTCCGCTGGCCGGAGCAGTGGGCGTGATGCTGACCGGCAGCAGGGAAAATCTGCGGGAGGCGGTCTCATCGCTTGCTTCCATCCTGCTGCTGGTAATAATCGGCTCCCTGGTGCCGGAGGTTTTATCCGGCAACATCCTGATATTCAAGATGTTTACCCTGCTGCCGAACCTGACCGTAACCCTCAGGGCCGATGCCATGTCCATGATCTTTGCCCTGGTCGCCTCGTCATTATGGACGATTGCGGTATTTTACTCCGCAGGCTATATGCGTTCGCTCAAAGAACACGCCCAGACCAGGTTTAACGCCTGCTTTGCCCTGGCCATTTTCGGGGCAGTCGGCGTGGCCTTTTCGGCTGGCCTTTTCACCATGTATCTGTTCTATGAGATTGTTTCCATCTGCACCTATCCGCTGGTTGCCCACCATCAGGATAAGGAGGGTTATGAAGGCGCCAGAAAATATATTATCTACCTTACCACCACCGCCAAGGCCCTGCTGCTGCCGGCCATGATTCTGATCTACGTTCTTACCGGCAGCCTTGATTTTGCAGGCAATATACATACCGGCATCTTCCCGGCCGGGGTCAGCAAACCGCTGGTGGTCATGCTGTATATCTTCTGTCTATTCGGCTTTGCCAAAAACGGTCTGATGCCTCTCCATCACTGGCTGCCTGGAGCAATGGTTGCCCCCACACCGGTTTCGGCACTCCTGCATGCGGTGGCGGTGGTCAAGGTCGGCGTGTTCTGCACCACCAGGGTCATGCTGTATATTTTCGGGGTGGATACCATGCACAGTCTGGGGCTTGGCATACCCACCGCCTATTTTGTCAGTTTCACCATTATTGCCGCTTCGGTTATCGCCCTGTCCAAGGATAATCTGAAGGCCAGGCTGGCCTATTCAACCGTCAGCCAGCTTTCATATATCATCCTTGGCGTTGCCCTGCTCACACCCACCGCCATTGAAGGCGGGCTGATTCATATTGTCAACCACGCCTTTGCCAAGATCACCCTGTTTTTCTGTGCCGGAGCAATCTATGTGGCAAACCGTAAAAAATATATCTCCGAGCTGGACGGGCTGGGACGGACCATGCCCTTTACCTTCGGTGCCTTTGCCATCGCCTCCCTGTCCATGATCGGGGTGCCTCCGGTGGCGGGCTTTATCACCAAATGGAACCTTTTAATCGGCTCGCTGGAAGCGCACCAGATCGGCATTATCATCGTTCTGCTGACCTCCACCATGCTAAATGCCGCCTACTTTGCCCCCATCACCTATCGTGCCTTTTTCGGCAGACCGGCAAACCCGGCAGTAAAAGAGGCGCCACCGGCCATGCTGATACCAATCATCATAGCCTGTTTCTTCTCAGTAATAATCGGGATTTTCCCTGATTTTATGCTGCAGTTTGCAGGGGCGGTGAGCAGATGAAGAGCTTAGTCGAAAAACTTATCATCCTGCCGCCGCTGGTGGTGAAAATATTTGCCCTGTTAATCGGCCTGATACTGGTTATCTGGAGCATTTTTGGGGTCGGCAGCAGCCATGCCCATATCCGGCTGGAAAAAATTCCTGCCTTCTGGAGCATTTTCGGCCTTGCCGCCTGTATTATGCTGATTTTTATTGCTATTTTAATCGGCAAAGCCATTAGGGTCAGGGAGAATTAGCATGATAAATAATCTCTTCCTCCATCCTTCCCTGCTCCTGATGACCGGGGCCTGTCTGCTTCCCCTGATGAGGGGGCGGCTCAGGCAGCCGTTTTTGCTGGCGGTGCCGCTGCTGACCCTGGCTTTGGTGATTTTTATCAATCTGCATCCGGGCTGTTACGGTCTGGTAAATTTTATGGGACGGTGGCAGCTTACCTTTGGCCGGGTGGATAATCTGGCCATGGTTTTTGCCGGCATCATGGCCCTGATGACCTTAATCGGCACCTTGTACGGGCTGGACGAAACCAGGCTCTGGCACCATGCGGCCGCCTGGTTTTATGCGGCCGGCTCGCTTGGCGTTATCTACAGCGGCGATTATTTATCCCTCTTTCTTTTCTGGGAGATGATGGCCTTTGCCTCTGTATTTCTGGTCTGGGCCGGCCGGGAGCAGGATTCACTGGCCGCCGGATTCCGCTACCTGCTGGTGCATACCTTCGGCGGGCTTTTACTGCTGCTGGGCTTTATCCTTAAATATCAGGCCACCGGCAGTCTCGCCTTTGTTCTGCTCGATGAAAATAATCCCCAGCTCTATACCTGGCTGATTATGGCCGGTCTGATGCTAAATGCCGCCGTGGTGCCGTTTCACTCCTGGCTGCCGGATGCCTACAGCAAGTCGAGCATTGCCGGCGCCGTCTTTATGTGCGCCCTGACCACCAAAACGGCGGTTTACACCCTGATCAGGGGCTTTGCCGGTTTTGACGTTCTGGTTATATTAGGCATTATCATGGCGGTTTACGGCATAATCTATGCCCTTTTGGAAAACAATGTCCGCAGGCTGCTGGGCTGGGAGATAGTCTCCCAGGTTGGCTATATGGTTACCGGCGTGGGAATCGGCACTGCTCTGGCGATTAACGGCACCTGCTGCCATGCCGCCGCCCATATCCTTTACAAGGGACTGCTGTTCATGGGAGCCGGAGCGGTGATTCAGGCCACTGGAAAATCAAGGTTAACCGAAATGGGCGGTCTGTACCAAAAAATGCCGGGAACGCTTGTTTTTATGGTGATCGGCGGCCTGTCGGTTTCGGCCTTCCCGTTTTTCTCCGGTTTTGTATCCAAATCAATGATCATTACCGCCGGATTTGAGGAACACCTATATGCGGCCTCCCTTATTCTTACTGCGGTCTCGGTCGGCACCTTTCTCGCCGCCGGACTGCGCCTGCCCTATTTTATGTTTTTTTCGGAAGCAAAAGATGAAAGCCTGCCAAAACCGGCAGAGACGGCCTGGAATATGAAACTGGCCATGCTGACCGCCGCTCTGCTCTGCCTTGCCATCGGCACCTTTTATCAGCCCTTTTACCGGCTCTTGCCATTTCAGGTTGACTATCACCCATATTCTCCATACCACCTGAGCGAAACCTTGCAGCTTTTGTTTTTCACCGCCCTTGGCTTTTATTTTTTCAAGGATAAACTAAGGCCGCAAAAAGGCGCCTTGCTTGACCTTGACTGGTTTTACCGAAAAGGCGGACAGGCTGTTTTATGGCTGGCCGTCCATCCGGTGCAAAGGCTTGACAACCTTTGGGGCAGGCTGTACCGGATTTTGGGCTTGTCTCCCCTGATGGCGGCGGCACGGTTCTGGGCATGGTTTGATCAAAAAATCATCGACCGGGCGGTGGACGGCCTGGCCGGACTGGTAAAATCCACCGGGGGAAAAATCGCTGCCATCTTCCAGCGCGGCCAGGTGCAGCAGACCATTTATTACTCAATTTCCCTGATAACCCTGGCACTTATTGCCTATGCGTTTTTATAATTTATGATGGAAAGCAATTTATATTTTAGTGCCGTAAATACGGGGGTGCCAATCCTCAGCATCCTGATCTTTCTGCCGATTTCAGGCGGTGCAGTGCTTTTTTTTACCGGCAGCGAAAAATTTTGCCGCTGCTGGACGCTGATTATTACCTCCTGTACCGCCCTGCTTTCCCTGACCATTTTGCCCGGCTTTGACCGCAGCACAGCCAAATATCAGTTTGCCGAACATCACCCCTGGGTGGACTCGCTGAATATCAACTATACGGTCGGGCTGGACGGCATTTCCATCCTGCTTTTTCTGATGACTGCCCTGATTATGCCCTTTTGCGTGCTGGCCTCCTGGTCATATATCAAAAAACGGGTTCGCTCCTTTATGCTTTGCCTGCTGGTCATGGAAACCGCCATGCTTGGCGTCTTTGCCGCCCTTGATTTTGTCCTGTTCTATATCTTGTGGGAAGCCATGCTGATTCCCATGTATCTGCTGATCGGCATCTGGGGCGGGCCAAGAAGGGTTTATGCCGCCGTCAAATTCTTCCTCTATACCCTGGCAGGCTCCATCCTGCTTCTGGTGGCGATTATCTGGCTGTATATCGCCAATGATTACTCTTTTTTCATCCCGGAACTTATGTGGCAGGATTATTCCAGAACCGCCCAACTGCTGGTATTCGGGGCATTTTTTCTGGCCTTTGCCATCAAGGTTCCCATGTTTCCCTTTCACACCTGGCTGCCTGCCGCCCATGTTGAGGCCCCCGCCGCCGGTTCGGTTATCCTGGCCTCCATCCTGCTCAAGATGGGAACCTACGGCTTTTTAAGATTTGCCCTGCCCATTACCCCCCTGGCCGCCGTCCAGCTTTTGCCCGGCCTGCTTTGTCTATCAATTTGCGGTATAATTTACGGCGGTTTTACCGCCCTTGCCCAACAGGACATGAAAAAACTGATCGCCTATTCCTCGGTCGGTCATATGGGTTTTGTGGCACTGGGCATATTTGTCATCAATGTACGGGGAATAGAGGGGGCAATCCTCCAGATGATTAACCACGGGATTACCACCGGGGCACTTTTCCTGTGTATCGGCATGATCTATGAGAGAACCCATAGCCGTGAGCTGCTGTCTGCAACCGGAATTGGCAAATATATGCCGGTTTTTATTACCTTCTTTACTTTTTTTTCCCTTTCATCCCTTGCCTTTCCGGGCACCAACAGCTTTGTCGGCGAATTTATGATTCTGGCCGGAGCCTTTCAGGATAACCCTTTAATTTCATATAATATTTTCCTTGGTATGGCGGCGGTTCCCGGGGCGGTGCTGGCGGCGGCATATATGCTGAGGATGCTGCAAAAAGTCATCTGGGGGGGAACCAAAAACCCGGATCAAAGCTGGCTCACGGATATAAACGTCCGTGAAATCATCACCCTGGCACCATTTTTAATCTTTGTTTTCTGGATTGGTCTTGCCCCCGGCGTATTTCTGGATTTTATTCATACCAGTGTGTCAACGCTTGCCCTGCAGTTTCATTCACATCTCGGCACTGCGGGCCTATAAAGGATATTGATTATGTTACTTTTCCTGCCAGAAATCATCCTGCTGCTAACCGGCATCATCTTTCTTACCATGAGCCTTGGCAGGTTTAACGGCGTCATCCTGAAAAAAACGGCACTCTGCTGCGGCAGCATGGTAGTTTTGGCTGCTCTTGCCGGTTTACAGCAAAACGGCCTGCTGTTTTTTGCCAGTTACCAGGTGGATATTTATTCCCAGTTTTTCAAATTGCTGATGGCCCTGGCCGCCCTGATGGTACTGGCCTTTGGCGGAGATTTGCCCGGGGTGGCCAAAGAAAACCGGGCAGAATATTACCTCTTTCTTTTTATGTCCCTGCTGGGCCTGATGATGCTGGTCTCCAGCGTGGAGCTGATAGCTGTCTTTATCGCCCTGGAGCTGTCTTCCTTTGCCGTATATCTGATGGTGCCGCTGCGCAAGCCTGATGGGAAGAATTATACGCAGTCAGAGGCCGGAATAAAATATATACTTTTTGGGGTCATGGCCTCCGGCTTGCTGCTTTTTGGCATGAGTTATTTATTCGGGCTGTCCAGTTCAACTTATTTAACTGAAATTGCAAAAAAAATTCCAGATATGATAAGCCAGCCTGCCGCAATAATGGCTATGCTGATGGTCATGGCAGGATTCTTTTATAAACTGGCCCTTTTCCCCTTTCACTTCTGGGTGCCAGACATCTATGAAGGCAGTGCCAATGAGACCGCCGCCTTTATCGCCGCAGTTCCCAAGATCGCCGCTACCGCCATGCTGATCCGCCTGGCCGCTATGTTAAATTCTGATCATGCTGCCCTGCTGCTGATGCTCTGCTCGCTGGCCTCGATGTTTTACGGCAACCTTGCCGCCCTGGTACAAAAAGACCTGAAAAGAATGCTCGGTTATTCGAGCATAGCCCACGCCGGATTTGTCCTGTTTGGCATTCTCATCCTGCAAGTTAGCGGCTATGCCTGCTCCGCCTACTATATTACCGGCTATGCGCTGGCTAATCTGGCCTGTTTTCTGGTTATCTGCTCACTGGCCGCTGATGGAGAAAACCTGCTTATTGAAGATTTGAGAGGGCTTAATCAAAGATCGCCGCTTCTGGCCCTTACCCTTTTGGCTGCCCTGTTTTCGCTGGCCGGAATTCCGCCCTTTATCGGCTTTACTGGAAAATTTATGCTGCTGATTGGTGCATTAAAACACGATTCCAGGCTGCTGGTGCCGGTTATTCTGGCGGCCGTCAACACGGCCATAGGCATTTATTATTACCTGTCGGTGGTGCGTTCTGCCTATTTTAGCGAGAAAAATGCCGCCCCGCCGGTCAAAACCGGCAAAGCTGTCAAAACTCTAGCAATTTTACTAATTGCAGCAATTATTTATCTTGGCATTATGCCCTCAGCCCTGCTTGACTTTATCACCAGAGCAATCGGGCTGACCGGATGATGATGCAGCCTTTGCACAGGCAGATACCGATAATGATTCGACGGTTTTTATTGAATTTATCCTGTCGGTTATCTTACAAACCATAGAGGATTACCCGCTTAGACAAATGAGCGATAAAAAGAGCGATATGGTGAGCGATATTTTATCCGATAAAGAACGGCTCGCCTATCAGCGAATCGCTGATTATTTACGGAGGCACCCCCATATCACCAATCGGCAGGCACAAAATATATTGAAGAAATCACCTGCCACGGTCAGACGTTATCTTAAACGTTTGGTTGATTGCGGGCTGCTTACCGCCTTAGGAAAAAATAAGGCACGGGTTTATACGCCAGCAAAAACAGACATGAGTTATGATGTATAATAAAATATTACTAACTGGTGAATCATGCTGCATTAACCTTAACATTTAAGGGAACTATTATGAATATCTGGCTGGTTATCATCCTGCTTATCCTGATCGTTAATTATTTTATCGAACTCATTGTCTCGGTTCTGAATCTGAAAAGTATGGACGAAGAGCTTCCCGCAGAATTCAGTCAGGTTTTCGATAAACAGGAATATGCCAAATCACAAAATTATCTCAGGGTTACCACTGGCTTTTCGCTGATCAAAAATTCCACCAATCTGTTTGTAACCATAGCCTTTATTTTGGCAGGGGGATTTAATTATGCCGACCTGCTGGCAAGGAGTTTCGGCTACAGCAGCAGCATTATCACCGGCCTTATATTCACGGGCATCCTGACCCTGTTTTCCTTTCTGGCAGGGTTGCCTTTTTCCATCTACTCCACCTTTGTTATTGAAGAAAATTTTGGTTTTAACCGCACCACGGTCAAAACCTTCTGCCTGGACATAATCAAGGGAGCCTTGCTGGCCGTTATCATCGGCGGCCCGCTTTTGGCTATTATCCTCTGTTTTTTTGAAAGTACGGGGAAATATTCATGGCTGTACTGCTGGCTGATGGTGGTCTTGTTTTCCTTCGTCCTGCAATTTCTGGCCCCGGTCTTAATCATGCCGCTTTTCAATAAGTTCACACCGCTTGAAGATGGCGAACTAAAAGACCGGATAACCAGTTACGCCAGAAAAGAGAACTTTGCCATACAAGGCATTTTCACCATGGACGGCTCCAAAAGATCGAGCAAGCTAAATGCCTTTTTTACCGGCTTTGGCAAATTCAGGAAAATTGTCTTTTTCGACACCCTGATTGAAAAACTTTCAGTCGATGAAATAGTAGCCGTTCTTGCCCATGAGATGGGACATTTCAAACTAAAACACATCTACAAGATGATGGCGGCCTCGATCCTGCAAACGGGCATTATGTTTTATCTGCTCTCATTAGTGCTTAATAATCAAGGAATTTTTGAAGCCTTTGGCATGGAAAATGTCTCGGTATATGCAAGCCTTACCTTTTTCGGCTTTATCTATTCCCCAGTCAACTTTTTTATATCAATAATTTTCAAGAAAATTTCAAGAAAACATGAATATGAAGCCGACCGCTATGCCGCGTCCACCTCAAAAATGCCCGAAAAACTAATCTCATCCCTTAAAGTACTGAGCAAGGCCAACCTGACCAATCTCAGACCGCACCCCTTTCATGTATTTCTTCACCATAGCCATCCGCCGGTGCTGGAAAGGATTGAGGCATTAAGAAAACTATAATAATGTTTATTAGTTAGCTACGCGAATGGCCTTTTGCAAGATTTTTTTTTATTGACCATCCACATTTTCCCAGGCCTCAGCCAGGCGAGCCATAATATAATCGAATATTTCAGCCTCAAAGCTGTACACATCGAAACAACAACCATCCTTGCCCGCCAAACCGCCGGGAATAATATCTCCCTTCCCTTCTGGATCGGTAATAGTATCAGCATAAAAACAAATCGATAGCCACCGATCAGCAGGATCGTCATCAATCACGTCAATAATAGCAAAAAAATCCCTGCTTACCTGACTGCTTCTTTGAGGACGCAGAGAGAAACTTACCCCCGGCCTGGCCAGCAAGCAAAGACTGGTATCCGCAAATTTTTCAAGACCGATTTTAAGCTGGGCAAAAAATTCCCTGGCCTCAAGTGATTGTGCTCCCCAGCCGTCAATAAATTCATCTACACTTGTTTTATCCATACTTACATCTCGAAATATTATTAGATAACAGTTAGTTGCAACCTAAATACGTTATATCAGCCTTCCGCCCGACATCAAGAATAGCCGAAGAAAAATTATGATGCAGTAAAATCTCCATCTAGCCGCCTGCCATCACCGAGCC
>PDQP01000083.1 GCA_002747805.1 Deltaproteobacteria bacterium | reverse complement strand
ATATTTGCGTTAATTGATGGTACATCTAAAGGCGAAGGTTCTCTTTGCTTAGAAGTTAAGGAATAAGTCTTCCCATCTTTTCGACGTATTAGTACTTTATCGGCAGAATCTGCCATGTCCAAAATTCTGGAAAAATTTTGTTTTGCTTCTAAAGATGTAAATATTTGCATATCAAAACTCCAGAAGGTCAATGTTTTCTGTTAGTGCAATTTTCGACAGTTTTTTATCTAAAGTCAAAAGCAGAATTTTATGTTTTAAACAACAAACAATGAAATACATATCAAAAAGTATTTATAAGTGTCGGGCAATTGACATTCCAACATCTTCTCAAAATCCAAAGTGACGGGCTGTGGTGATTGCAGCAACCTATTTATATCATTACAAATAGCTTCTATTTTCATGTTCTGTTTTCATGCCTAACGGGGCCGCGGAGCGGTTTCGTCTTATCATCTATTTTTCACACCGTCCCTGGTACCTTATCTCCCAGCAGCGGTGAATATGGTGATTTTTTTTGAAATCGAAAGGAATGGTGCGGCTGGTAATCTCCTTGACCTCAAACTCCTTTTCAAGCCCTTCCGCCAGCTTAAAGCGTCTGAAATTGGTTGAAAAAATCAGCAAACCATGTTCCTCAAGCCTAGCCATAGCCTTTCTGATCAGCAGCAGATGATCACGCTGGACATCGAAAATCCGCCTTTTCTTTTTGGTGTTCGAAAAGGTGGGCGGATCGACAAAAATCAAATCATACTTGCCCCAATGTTGCTCAAGCCAGGCCATGCAGTCCGTCTTGACCAGTTGATGGGAAGGCCCGGCAATGCCGTTTAAGGCCAGGTTCATCTTCGCCCAGTCAAGGTATCTGGCCGAAAGATCAACGGTGGTGGTCGCCGCAGCTCCGCCAAGGCAGGCAGAAACGGTGGCTGTGCCGGTGTAGGCAAAAAGATTAAGAAAACGTTTTCCCTTTGAAATAGCTGCTATTTTTGCCCTTATTGGCCGATGGTCAAGAAACAGGCCGGTATCAAGGTAGTCGGTAAAGTTCACCAAAAAGCGGCAATTCCCTTCCCGGACCGCATACATTTTCTGCCGGTTGCCCTTTTTCTGATATTGGCCGCTTCCCCGCTGGCGGCTTCTGGTCTTGATAAATATCCGCTCGCGACCTGCTCCAAACACGCTCCTAATTACGGACAGACCAAGATTGAAACGCTTTTTTGCCAGCCGCACGTCAATGGATTTTGGCGGTGCAAACTCCTGCACCTGAATCCATTTATCGTACATGTCCACCCGGAAATTGAACTCCGGCAAATCCCGATCATAAATCCTGAAACAGCTTATGTTTTCCCGCCTTGCCCATTTTAGTATGGTTTTGGCATTTTTGCCAAGACGGTTGGCCAGATCCATGCCCTGGTCAATCCCGGATATTTGCACCGGCCAGGAAAAGGGTTCCGCCCGGCCGCCCTCACCAATCCGGCCAAGCAAAAGTTTACAGGCGATGGCTCCGTTGAACAGGGCGATTTTATCCTGCCAGTCAAAATGCGGATTATCGGTCAGTTCCGGGCCGGCAACCAATATCCCTGCCTGCCAGCCGGAAAAACGCTCTGCCAGAATATGCCCCATAGCTCGGTAAAGCTGGGCGGCTTCCTGCTTTTCGGCCAGCCTTTCGCCGTAGGGCGGATTGCAGAGGAGCAGCCCCCTGCTGCCGGTTATATCCGGCTTTTGCAGGGCAAAAAGGGCAGTATGATCAACCTGCACCCTGCCTTTAAGTCCAGCGGCAGCGATATTTTTTCCGGCTGCGGCCACTGCTTCCGGGTCTGCATCATAGCCAAGTATCATCGGCCAGGCCCTGGACTCTCCGGCCGCTTTTCTGGCTTCCGCCTCGCTTACAAGCTGCGACCACAGCCTGCGGTTATGCTGCCGCCAGCCGATAAAGCCGTAATAATCACGAAACAGGCCGGGGGCTATATCGCCAAAGGCCAGAGCCGCCTCAATCAGCAGGGTGCCGGAACCGCACATCGGGTCAACCAGACAGTTTTTTTCCTGCTGCGGCCAGCCGGCAAAAAAGACTATGGCTGCGGCCAGATTTTCCTTCAGGGGTGCCGCAACTCCGCTTCGGCGGTAACCGCGGCGGTGCAGGCTTTCGCCGGAAAGATCAATAAATAATGATGCCTCGTTTTTTGAATCAATATGCAGCCTTAGCTGTACGTCCGGCTGCTGCGGCTTGACGGACGGCCGTCTGCCGCATTTATTTCTAAAATAATCAGCCACCCCGTCCTTAACCCGTAAGGCGGCAAATTTACTGTGATTTATGGCAGAGCCTGCGGCCAGGGTGCAGCCGACGGCAAAGGTGGCAGCGGGGTCAAGATGCTTTTCCCAGTTAAAAGCCAGGGTTTCATGGTAGAGCCTGCCTTCGTCCGGTGCTGAAAAACCTGTAATTTGCAGTAAAACTGATGAAGAAAAGCGAGACCAGAGACAGGCACGGTAGGCCGCCTCAAGGGTTCCATGCCAACGAACCAATCCCCGGCTGGTCTTGATCACGGCACCGCCAAACGAGGATATTTCCTCAGCGGCCAGCCCTTCAACTCCTGCCGGACAGGCGGCGGTCAGCTTGTAAATCTGCTTTTTCATTCCGGCTCTATGCCAGCAAGCCTAGTCCTCTTCCGGAGCCTGATGATACATAATCCGCTGGCAGGTCGGGCAGTCAAACATTTGATCTCCCCTTAAAAGCATATTAAACCTTTGCGGCGGTATGGACATAAAACAGCCCTGACAGACCCCCTGAATGACATTGACCACGGCAAGACCATTTCTCAGCTTTCTCAAGGTATTGTATTTATTCAGCAAATCCGGCTGAATATCCTTGGCCCTTTCCTCGCGCACATTGAGCTTCTCTTTTTTGCCCTGATTGATACCCTCAATCGAGCTGCCTACTTTTTCGGTCTCCTCGGCCAGCAGCTTTTTTTCCGCCTTAAATGACTTACTTTCTTCCTCTGTCTGAGCGGTAAGAGCCTCTATCTCTTCCAGAACAGTGATGATCTGTTCCTCATGTTCCTTAACATTTTTTCTGGCATCTTCAATTTCCTTGAGCAGAGCCGTTTGCTCGCGGCTTGTCTGCACCTGCATCATTTTGGCCTGACGCTCCTTGCCCCGGACAAGTTCATCATTCATTTCATCGTCAAGAGTTCTGCGGTCTTTTTCCAGTCCGGCAATTTTTTCCTGAAGCTCATTGATAAGAGCCTCTTTTTCGGCCAATTGAGAGATGCGCTCGTCTAGCTGCTGCTGCTCACCCATAATTTTTTTATCGAGCAAATCAATTTCCTGATCAATTTCCTGAAGAGCCACAAGCTGGGCAATATGTTCGTTCAAAATTCTTCTCCCGTCCTGATTTTATAATGAATTTTTATCCACAGAAACAAAGGGATGACGTTCTGTTTCCGTTGGAATAATTTTTATGTTCCAGTTATTTTTCCTGGCGGTTTCCGTAAGTTTTTCATGCAGCAAATGGACTGCAAGCCGCTCGGTGGCATAATGAGTGCCGTCCACTATGCAAAAGCCTTCATCCTCGGCCCAGCGGGCCGTATCATGCTTGACCTCGGCAGTAAGATAGATGTCCGCACCAAGTTCTTTTGCCCTCACAGCAAAGCCGGAACCACTGCCGCCGCAGACGGCAGCCCGATTTATCCGTTCAGGAATTCTGCCGGCAACCTGAAGCCGGTCAAGGCCAAGAGAATCCATAATCCGCTGCAGAAAATGCCGCCCTGACACCTCTTGTTCCAGGGTGCCGATCCGGCCCGAACCAGAGCCGGGAAAAAGGCTGTTGCCGCTTGGAATTATTGGACTCATGCCGGTTATGCCAAGGGCATTGCCCAAGGCATCGGAAACGCCGTAGGCAGTATTATCAAGATTGGTGTGGCAGGCGATAACCGAGATGGAGTTTTGCAGTGCCTTCTGGATAAGGCGGCCAATAACGGTGCCGGTATCAATGGACGATAAGGGTTTGAAAATTATCGGATGATGAGTGATAACCAGGTTGCATTTTTTTTCGGCGGCCTCGCTAATGACGCTTTCGCATGGATCAAGTCCCAAAAGAATTGAACTAACCGCCATTTCGGCAGAGCCAATCAAAAGCCCGGTATTATCCCAAGATTCCGAAAGAGAAAACGGGGCAAAATCATCCAATTCCTCTAAAATTTCACCAACCTTAACAGCCATGATAATTAGTTGTTATTTATATAAAAAACGGCAAAAAAAAAAGGTGCATTCCTGGAGGAATGTACCTTGCCTGTTCAACTCTTTGCCTGACCGCCCCGTAAACCGGCCAGCCCCATGCCCAAGGAAGATAAGTCTCCTTGCCCGCATATGAATCCTTTATTGCCAAAACTTATAAATTGATGGTGGGCACAGTAGGATTTGAACCTACGACCTACCGGTTATGAGCCGGTGGCTCTACCAACTGAGCTATATGCCCTTTTATCTTCACACGATTTAACACTTAAGGAGAAACGAAATACCCTCAAATGTCAAGCAAAAAATATTCATTGCTAGAAACAAATTGCCGATACCATCGCTTTGGTTGCAAAAAAAAAGCGGAAAATGTAAACTTGCACTTTCTTTTAACTTACGGCGGAGGAAAATTTGCGGGTAAAACAGGCTAAAATATTGATGGCGGATGGCGATGTTACTGACCGCGGCATCATTGCCAGGACGCTTGGAGCTTTTCATCATAAGGTTACTGCGGTTTGCAGTGGCAAAAAGGTTATTGAGACGGTAACTGATGAATTTGACGTAATTATTCTGGCTATCAACCTGCCTGAAATGGATGGTTTTGAAACCGCCGAAATCCTGAAAAAACTGGAACACGAAATTCCGGTTATTTTTTTGACCAAAGATGCTTCTGCGGAAAATGCGATCAGGGCGGTGGGCCTTGGTGCTTATGATTTTCTGATCAAACCCGTGCAGGATTTTGATGCTTTTCATACAAAAATAAAGGGAGCGGCCCAAAAAAGAAGGCATATCCTGAAAGAGCGTGCCTACCGTGAGTATCTTGAAGAGGAAATAGTACACAAAACCAGGGAGCTGGAAGAAAAGAACCGACTTTTGCATGCCTACGGGGACGGTCTTGAAAGTGCCACGGTCAAGATGATGAGCAGCCTGCAAAATGCCATGAAGGAAAAGGATTGTTATACTGCTGGTCATACCGTCCGGGTGACAGAATATGCGGTGATGCTCGGGCGAGCGATGGGGCTTCCCCATCGGGATATTCTGGCTTTGGGCAGGGCCGCCCAGTTCCACGATGTAGGCAAGCTGGTGATTGATTTGTCCTGTATTCAAAAGCCGGGCAAACTTTCGATTACAGAATGGGATTTAATCAGAAAGCATCCGGTTGTCGGGGCGAACATAGTAAGACCGCTGGGTTTTATGGAGCGGGAGGCCTTTATTATCCGGCATCATCATGAAAGGCTGGACGGCTCCGGCTACCCGGACGGACTAACCGGCAAATATCTCGATCTGCTGACCAGAATATTGATGGTGGTGGACAGTTACGATGCCATGACTTCCAGAAGAAATTACCGGGTAAATCTGAATATGGAGCAGGCCCTGTCTGAGCTTTATGGTATCAGCGGCAGCCAGTTTGATAGTGAAGTGGTTGAATGTTTTGCCAAAAATATTGTCAACTTTTCGCCTGATAAAAATGTTTTTTTCAGGGAAACGCCTGCCTATAATATGTAAAGGGGTGATAAATGAAAATAAGCAGGGAAGAAGTAAAAAATGCTGCCCGTCTGGCCCGTCTGGAACTGGGCGGGGAGGAGCTTGACGCAATGACCGGTCAGCTGGATAAAATTTTATCCTATGTGGACAAACTTTCAGAGCTTGATACCAGCGGCATCAAGCCGACAACTCACGCATTTTCCATTACCAATGCCTTTCGTGCCGACCAGGTTATGCCTTCTCTTGACCGGCAGGAGGCCCTTGCTAACGCTCCTGAATGCAGCGGTGAGGGTTTTGTGGTGCCGAGGGTGATATGAGGTTGATATGAATCTTTATGAATTAAGTGTATCGGAGGCGGCCAGGCTGCTTGCTGACCGGAAAATCAGCTCCAGGGAACTAACCTTAAGCTGTCTGGAGAGGATTGAGCAGGTGGAAAAAAATATTGGGGCCTTTATCTCCGTCAATGCTGAAGGGGCCGTCAAACAAGCCGAGCAGGCCGATAACAGGCTAAAGGCGGGTGATGGCGGCAGACTATGCGGCATACCGATTTCGATCAAGGATTTATTTTGCACCAAGGGCATTAAAACCACCTGCGGTTCAAGAATGCTGGCAGATTTTATCCCGCCCTACGATGCAGCCGTGGTGGAAAGGCTGTACCATGACGGGATGGTGATGATCGGCAAGACCAGCATGGATGAATTTGCCATGGGTTCTACCTCGGAAACCTGTGCCTACACGGTGCCGGATAATCCGTGGCAGCCCGGATATGTGGCCGGCGGGTCATCCGGCGGCTCTGCGGCCTCGGTGGCGGCAGGGGAATGTCTGGCATCTATAGGATCGGATACCGGCGGCTCCATCCGTCAGCCGGCGGCATTTTGCGGAATGGTCGGGCTAAAACCAAGCTATGGCCGGGTTTCCAGATACGGCCTGATTGCCTTTGCCTCATCCCTTGATCAGGCCGGGCCAATTACCAGAACCGTGGAGGATGCCGCGATAATTATGAATTCCATCGCCGGATATGATGCAAAAGACTCAACTTCGGTCAAAAAAGAGGTGATAGATTATACCGCCGAGCTTGAACAGGGCGTCAAGGGGCTGCGTGTCGGGGTTCCTGGCGAATATTTTGCTCAAGGGCTGGAGCCTGAAGTTGACCGGGCGGTCAGAAACAGTATCAGCATCTTGCAGGAAGCGGGAGCAGAAATCATTGATATTTCAATGCCCAAAACCGAGTATTGCGTTGCCGCCTATTATATCATCGCTCCGGCCGAGGCCAGCTCAAACTTGGCCCGATATGACGGCGTTCATTATGGTTTAAGGGCGGAAGAGGCCGATGAGCTTCGGGAGGTTTATATAAAGAGCCGGACAAGTGGCTTCGGCGATGAGGTGAAAAGAAGAATCCTGATTGGCACCTTTGCCTTATCCAGCGGTTATTACGATGCTTATTATAAAAAAGCCTCGCAGGTAAGAACCGCTATCCTGAATGATTTTATGGCCGCCTATGAAAAATGTGATGTACTTATATCGCCGGTAACACCTGCTCCAGCTTGGCCGAAGGGAGAAAATCAGGATGATCCGTTAAATATGTATTTGTCGGATATTATGACCATTTCTGCAAATCTGGCTGGCATTCCGGCCATATCCGTACCTTGCGGATTTAGCAAAACCGGCCTGCCTGTTGGCGTGCAGCTAATGGGGCCGCATTTTCGTGAGGAGCTGATCCTGAAAACCGCCCGCCATATTGAGCGTGAGCTGGGGCTTGCCAATTCATTACCCGAGTATGATGAGACAAAATATAATCACCATTGACGGCCCGGCCGGAGTAGGAAAATCGACCATCAGCAGGCGGGTTGCCGCCAGGCTGGGTTTTACCTATCTGGACACCGGAGCCATGTATCGGGCTGCTGCCTATCTGATTACCGCCAGCGGCATTGATGAAAAAAATACCAGGGAGATTGCAGGATGTCTTGAAGATATGGAGCTTGAGCTGGTTCCGGCCCAAAATGAAAGGGAGGATGTCAGGGTTATTTTATCCGGCGGAGATGTGAGTAAGAAAATCAGAACTCCTGAAATGTCCATGATTGCCTCAAGGGTTTCAGCCATACCGGAAGTTCGGGAAAAATTAACCGCTATGCAGCGTAAAATGGGGGAAAAAGGGAAAATTGTAGCCGAAGGAAGGGATACCGGAACGGTGGTTTTCCCTTTGGCCGCCCATAAATTTTTTCTGGACGCCAGACCGAAGATAAGAGCAAGGCGAAGAGCTGCCCAGCTTGGCTTGCAGGGGAAAAAGGTTGATGAGCAAGAGCTGCTGACCATGATGGTGGAAAGGGATGAAAAAGACCGCAGGCGGGATATTGCTCCTCTTAAAAAGGCAGAAGATGCCTTATATATAGACACTTCCACACTTGATATTGACGGGGTAGCGGACATGATCCTTAATCGTGTGGCAAGTAATTTATCAGGTATCAATAAGGAATAGGTGCGTTATGGGAATTTTTAGTGCCGAAATTATCTGGTTTTTGATTGGGATTGCATTTTTGGCTTGTGAACTGGCAGTACCGGCTTTTGTTATTATCTTCTTTGGGCTTGGGGCCTGGATTACCGCTGCCCTGCTGCTGTTTACTGCCGTCTCTATCAATATTCAGGTAGTGGTTTTTCTGGCAAGTTCGCTGCTTAGTCTTTTTATCCTGCGTAAATATTTACAGAACGTGTTTACCGGCGATAAAAAGGGCGGAGGGCTGGATTCGGCCCTGGCGGTGAGCGGTGAGCAGGCGGTGGTTACTGAAGCTATTATCCCGCCTGCCGCCGGTAAGATTAAATATTCCGGCACCAACTGGCAGGCGAGTGCAGACGAAAGAATTGAAGAGGGCGAGATGGTAGTTATCATTTCGCAAGATGGTCTGCAGATGAAGGTGGAGAAAATAAGCCTGTAATTTTGCAGAATTAGAATAAACGTAACAGGAGATTATCATGGGAGAGAGTTTATTTGCTTTACTGGTGTTAGCAGGCTTTGTTTTCCTGATTCTGATCAAGACTGCGGTGGTGGTTCCCCAGCGTTCGGAATATGTGGTGGAGCGGCTGGGCAAGTATCGGGATACCATCGGGGCCGGATTTCATATTATGATTCCGTTTCTGGACAAGATTGCCTACAAAAGAAGTTTGAAGGAAGAACCGATTGACATTGGTGCCCAGACCTGTATCACCGCCGACAACGTTACCCTGGAGGTGGACGGGATTTTGTATTTGCAGGTGGTTGATACCAAGAAATCCGCCTATGGTATTGATAATTATCATTTTGCTGCTGCCCAGCTTTCCCAGACCAGCCTTAGATCGGCAATCGGCAAGATAACCCTTGACAATACCTTTGAGGCACGCGAGAGCCTGAACGGTCAGGTGGTTGACGCCCTGGACGAGGCGGCAGCCAATTGGGGGGTCAAAGTGCTTCGTTATGAAATCAAGGATATTCAGCCGCCCAGAACTGTTTTGGAGGCCATGGAAAAACAGATGAAGGCCGAGCGGGAGAAACGTGCTGAGATTGCCAGATCGGAAGGTGAAAAGCAGGCCACCATTAACCGGGCCGAGGGTGATAAGGCAGAGGCTATCGCCCTTTCCGAGGGTGAAAAAATGAGGAGAATTAACGAGGCTGAAGGTCAGGCTCAGGAAATTCTGAAAGTTGCTGAGGCAACCGCCGAGGGAATTAGAAGGGTGGCAGAAGCCCTGGAGGCTCCCGGCGGTGATGAGGCGGCCAGGCTTGATGTGGCCAAGAAATATGTTGAGCAATTCGGCGGACTTGCCAAAGAAAGCAATACCATGATTTTGCCCGGTAATGCCGCTGATATAAGCAGTATGGTGGCAACCGCTATGACTGCCCTTGATAAGGTTAAAAAGTAGGGATTGTTCGGCATCGATTAGTATATGGAGCGGCGGATTACCAGACTGATATGCAAAGTTGAAAAATCTCCCGGCAATGTGCAGTTTACAGATTTATGTAAAATATGTGATTATTATTTCGGCACGGCAAGACAACAGGGGAGTAGTCATCGTGTATACAAAACTCCGTGGAAAGGAGACCCCAGAATAAACATTCAAAATAAAAAGGGAAAGGCAAAAGCGTATCAAGTAAGGCAAGTTCTTGAGGCCGTTAAGATATTGGAGGCATTGGATTATGACTCTAAATAGTGATTATTTCACCTATAGGGTTACTTGGTCAGTTGATGATGAAGAATTTGTCGGTCTTTGTGCTGAATTTCCAAGTTTAAGCTGGCTGGATGAAAGCCCGGAGACTGCACTTCAGGGGATCAAGGCACTGGTAAAGGAAGTTGTCGCTGATATGCAAAAAACTGGAGAACAAATACCAGCAGCAATATCATTTTTTCCAGAAGGCCGGCATAAAGATCACCAGGGCCGAAAACATTTCTAATCTTCCAACCAGCATATTCCAGGCAAGAAACCATTTGGCAGCCGGCGAAAAAAAGGCATAAGTTTCAGCAGGGCCGATGCCGCCAAAGCCGGGGCCGATATTCATCAGGGTCGCGATAATAACACTGATGGAAGTTGCGTAGTCAAGATTTTCAAGGTACGAAATGCAGCAGGAGCCGATAAATATCAGCAGCATATTGGCGATAAAGTAGCAGATAGCCAGATCCACCATCAGCCTTTCCACCGGCCTGCCATTTAGACGGATGGAAGTTACTGACATGGGCTGGATATAGATTTTTTTGATGGCCGCATACATATACTTGCCAATCAGCACATAATGAACGGTTTTAATGCCACTGGTGGTCGAGCCGGCACAGGCCCCGATAAAGCAGACCATATAGAGAAACATGATTGCGGCCCGGTGCCAAAGCGAGTAGTCGGCGGTGGTGTAGCCGGTGGTGGTGAGTAGGGAGACGACCTGAAAGGTGCCGTATCTAAGGGCATCCAGCAGGTTATCATAGTCATGCTGCGTCCACAGGATAAAGGTTACGGCCAGGGAAAAAAACACCGTAATCGCCACATACCAATGAAACTCCGTATTGGTTTTCACCCAGCTTATATCCCCTTTCAGCATCCTGAAAAACAGGACAAAGGTTACGCCGCCAAGAAACATAAACAGGATAACCAGCCAGTCCACATAGGGGCTGTGATAATGGCCGATGCTGGCATTTTTCACCGAATAGCCGGAGGTGGAGACAGTGCCGAAAGAGGTGGTAACGGCATTAAACAGATCCATCGGCCCCAGCCAGAGCAGGATGGATAGAATGATATTGAGGCCAAGATAAATGCCCCACAGCCAAATCATGGCATCCTTGTTTCTGGCCACAAATTTTTCTTTGGTGATGACCTGACCGGGGCTTGCCTCTGCCCGGAAAATCCGCAGGCCGCCCATGCCGTGGGGTAAAAACAAAATGGTCAGGGTGAGAAAGCCCATACCGCCGAGCAGATGGGTCTGACTCCGCCAGAAAAGCAGGCCGTGGGGCAGGGCCTCTATATCATTTAGGATGGTGGCACCGGTGGTGGTATAGCCGGACATCATCTCAAAAAAGGCATCGGTGAACGAGGGAATGGAGCCGTGAAAGATAAAGGGCAGGGCCGAGGCCGCCGAGATAATTGTCCAGCCCATGATAGCAATTAGAATGCCCTCTTTGAGGCTTAATTCCTCACGGTGCTTGAAAATGCGTCTTAGCGGCAGCCCCAGCCCAAGCAACAGAATAGCGGTCATAATCAGGGCCGCAAGATCAGATTCCCCGTAAAAAAGCGAGCAGCCGATAGGCAAAACCAGCGAGCAGCCGGTAACCGCCAGTAAGGTGCCAAATACATTAAGAATTGTTTGGTAATTCATAATATCTTAATATTTATAGTATATTATCTGTAAATTCAAAAAATAGGTTGGCAAAACAGCGAGGAAACCGAAAACTTAAGGAAATTTTACAGAAAACAGGCTGCTTTATCCTACCCATCATGCCTTGTTTTGCAAAGAACGATATACAACCCAAGGCCATACAATAAAAACAAATTGAAACGGCAGGTGGATAATAGCCGCCTTATGTGAGCCAATAGCGGAATTATCTATAAACAAATCAATGATATGAGTCAAAGCCCCCGGGCCGAAAGAAAAGGAAAATATTATTGTCCGGCCCAGGCTCTGCACTATTTCATAAAACCTAATAACTCAGGTTTTGGTACTCGTCATCCAGAAGGGATGCGGCAACCTCAGCCGGAACAGCTACTGTAACGCCATCGATTAAAACACTTTCATCCTTGGCCGCATTTGGAAGATACAGAGGGCAAACTTTTACTGTTGCACCCTTTTGAATCAGAGCTTTCAGCATCATTTCAGGGCTTTTATTCAGCGGTTTGATGATTTCGCCTTTCATCCCCTTTACAGCCAAATCCCCTGCCTTTGAACAAAGCACCATCTTTACTTCCTTGCCTTTTTTAATGGTCATCATTGACAAGGCCATTGCCATCATCTGGGTCTGGGCATCACCGGAAGTAACGATAACATTCAGCCCCTTGGATTCCTTGGCAAAACCACTGGAAACAAAAAGAAAAACCAGACAAACTGCCATTAAACCTACCTTTTTCATACCAATCTCCTTTTGCAATTCATAATACAGGCCATATTTGCCTGATAATAAAGGGGCGATTAAAGAACGCCCCAACCAAAACATCATAATCTGTTACTGCCAACCCGAATAACCAATTTGCCGAAATTCAGCAAAACAATCCTGCACCCAAGCCTCATGTGAAGCGGCAAGATATTTCTCAATAACGTGAACAAAGATATCAATCACCCCGTTGACCACCTGCGGCTCCGGCAGCCTCAGCACTAAATAAACCGCCCCGTGCTTTTGCCGCGGCTTTATGTTACAAGGAAGAAAATATGGAGGCGGCGAGCGGATTTGAACCGCTGAATAATGGTTTTGCAGACCACTGCCTTAGCCACTTGGCTACGCCGCCGATTGAACCCGCTCTATAACACAGATTGTTTTTTTTTGACAAGGGGAAATAATAAAAAAAATGGCTGCTGTAATTGAATCGCTAGTGCAAAAAAACAAGGAAATGCTGGCCGGGCTTGAACAAACTCTCGGTTATCGTTTCACCAATCTCTTGCTGTTGCAACAGGCTTTGGTGCATAGTTCATATGCATTTGAAAGATCTGCCCCGCAGTTTAACAATGAAACCCTGGAATTTTTAGGCGATGCCGTACTCGATTTGGTCATCGGCCATCTTCTGTACCGGCACTGCCCGGACATGAGGGAAGGAGAACTGACCAGGCTCAGGGCAGCCCTGGTCAACGAAACCCATCTTGCCCGCATGGCAAGAAAAATCAAACTGGGTGATTATCTTTTCCTGGGCAAGGGAGAAGAGGCTTCGAGCGGCAGGGAAAAATCCTCGATCCTGTCCTGTGCCTACGAGGCGGTGATTGGTGCGGTCTTTGAAGACGGCGGCTATGATAGTGTTTGCAGACTGGTCGAGACCTTTTTTATCCCGGCCATCGATGCCCAAAAAGATGAACTGCTGGTGGGTGATGCCAAAAGCAGGCTGCAGGAAAAACTCCAGGGCAGGTTCAACGAAACTCCGGTTTACGTGCTGGACAAGGAAGAAGGCCCGCCTCATCAAAAGCTCTTTACCGCCTCGGTTATCTTCAGGGGCGAGCGGCTCGGCACCGGTCAGGCAGGCTCCAGAAAAAAGGCGGAACAGCAGGCCGCAGCTTTTGCCCTAAAGAAATACGAAAACCAGTAATGGCCCTGATTATTCCTTATTTTATTCCCCATCAGGGCTGCCCACACACCTGTTTGTTTTGCAATCAGACCAGCATCACCGGCACAGGCAAGGCCGGGACGGCCAGGGATATTGCCCCTGAAATCGAGCGGTGGCTGCCCAGAAAAAAAGCAAATGAAAAGGCCGAGCTGGCCTTCTACGGCGGCTCCTTTACCTGCCTGCCCGCTTCAGTTCAGGAGCGGTATTTGCGGCAGGTTATGCCATATATTGAAGGGGGGGAGGTCAGTTCCATCCGGCTTTCCACCCGTCCTGACTGCCTGAGCCACGATATTTGCCGAATGCTGAAAAAATACCGGGTAAAAACCGTGGAACTCGGCTTGCAGTCAATGGATGATGCAGTGCTTTGTGCCGCCGCCCGCGGGCATAGCAGCCAGCATGGTCGGAATGCACTTACCTTGCTGAAGAAATACGGTTTTCAGACCGGCGTGCAGCTTCTGCCCGGTCTGCCGCTGGAGACCAGAGCTTCCTTTATCAAAGGGGTAAAGGAGATCGCATCCCTTGCCCCTGATATGGTCAGATTATATCCGGCGGTGGTACTGAAAAATTCCGGCCTTGAAAATGAATATAAGGCAAACAGATATCGGCCCCTGTCGCTTGCTCAGGCGGTGGTCTGGTCGCTTAGGGCCAAGGAAATCCTTGAAGAGAAAAATATCCGGGTAATACGCATTGGCTTGCAGCATTCAGATGATCTGGCGGAAAATTACGTGGCCGGGCCGCATCATCCTGCCATGGGCGAGCTGGTCGAGGCAAGGCGGTGGTTCAAGCGGGCAAGGTCGGCACTTGCTGCCTGCCCGGACGGGAAAAAACTGGCCGCCGTCATCTCCCACCGTGATTTATCGGCCTTTAACGGCCCGAAAAAATACAATTTGACCAGACTTGCCCGGCTGAATTTAATCGATAAACTGCAATTGACTGTGGATAAGACCATGAAAAGAGGAAATTTCAAATATGTTGTCTGTTAATAATCTTGATATCCGCTACGGCGATAAACACCTGTTTAATCAGGTTTCATTCCAGATTTATGAGGGAAACAAGATCGGTCTGGTCGGGGTAAATGGGGCCGGAAAATCCACCCTGCTAAAACTTATGGCCGGGGTTACCAGCACCGATGACGGGGTTATTTCAAGGTCAAAACATTTTTCAGTCGCCTACCTGCCCCAGGAGCCGGATGCCCTGACCTCGGACAAGACTCTGCTCGAAGAGGCAAAATCCGCATTTTCGGGGCTGCTTGGTTTGCAGAAAGAGGCGGAGCAGCTTCATAAGCGGCTCGCACATATTGAGCCGGATACAGATGAGTTTGACAAGATTATGACCCGTCTGGGCGAGATTGAGCAAAGGCTTGGTGATGGTGATATTTATTCCATGCAGGCGAAGATTGAAAAAATCCTTTTCG
>PDQP01000082.1 GCA_002747805.1 Deltaproteobacteria bacterium | reverse complement strand
CGACCGGGGTTCGGTTACGGTCGGCTTCGGGCACAACACGGTGCTCGGTTTGGCGGAGACGGTGGTCAATGCGGTGAAAAACAAGGATATTCGTCATTTCTTCTTAGTCGGCGGTTGTGACGGGGCAAAGCCGGGGCGGGACTATTTCACCCGTCTGGTTGAGCAGGTGCCGAAAGATTGCGTGGTTTTGACCCTTTCCTGCGGAAAGTTCCGTTTTTTCGATAAAAATCTCGGTACTATCGGTGATATTCCGCGTCTGCTCGATGTGGGGCAGTGCAACGATGCCTATTCCGCCATCAAAATTGCCTCCGCGCTTGCCGAGGCGTTTGATTGCGGCGTAAACGACCTGCCGCTGTCGATGATTCTCTCATGGTACGAGCAAAAGGCGGTTGCTATTTTACTGACCCTGTTGCACCTCGGTATCAAGGATATTCGCCTCGGGCCGTCTCTGCCTGCCTTTATCACGCCGGATATTTTGCAATTTTTGGTCGATAACTTTGCCATTAAGCCGGTCGATACCCCGGAAAATGATTTGGCGGCAATTCTCGGTTGATTTATGCCGAATTATGATGAGTCGGGCTGATTTGAGCTGATTGTACAATGCGGTCAATCCGGGGAAACAGGGGGGCGGGTTATACCGCCCCTTTCCCCTGAAACATAACATAAACGAGCGGTGTATATATGAAAACGACACGAAAAATTATTGAAATAGATGACGAACTCTGTAACGGTTGCGGTCAATGTGTGCCCGATTGTGCGGAAGGTTCTCTGCAAATTATTGACGGTAAGGCAAGGCTGGTTGCCGATAATCTTTGTGACGGGCTGGGTGCTTGTCTTGGTTCCTGTCCCACCGGAGCGTTGAAGATTATCGAGCGTGAAGCGGATGCCTTTGATGAAAAGGCGGTGGATGAATTTCTTGCCCGGAAAAAGCAGCCCGGTTTGCCGGCGGAATTGCAACAGGGCTTGCAGTCGGCTTTACAGCCGGTCTCGGCCGGAAACGGCAAAAAAACCGGGTGTCCGTCCGCCTCGTTGCAGACCTTTCCCGCCAATTTCCCGGTCGGTGCTCTCCGTTCTTTGCAGGAGAAACCCGCCGGCTCGGTTGATTCCTCCGCTCCCGCCTCCGCTCTTTCCTCGACTCTCTCCAATTGGCCGGTGCAAATACGCCTGATTCCGCCCGAGGCTCCCTTCCTCAAGGGGTGCGATTTATTGGTGGCGGCAGATTGTACCGCTGTCTCCTATCCTGAAATTCAGCAAAAGTATATTGCCGGCAGGGTGGTGATGATGGGTTGCCCGAAATTTGACGACCAAGAGTTCTATGAGGAGTGTTTCCGACAAATTTTTTTGCAAAGTAACATCAAATCCCTTACCTGCCTGATTATGGAGGTGCCGTGTTGTCATACCATGATCTCCATCTTGGAGCGGGCGTTGCAGGGCATTGAGCCGGATTTTTCTGCTCAAAAGGTGGTCGTTACAAAAGGCGGGGCAATCCTTGAGGAGACTAACCTTTCTTTCCCAGAGAAAATATGCAGCCTGCCATGCCCATAACGGTGAAAATGGCAAAGGCAATCCGCATGGCCTGGATAAAGCCCTGGCTGTTGGCGGCAGATATGGTCTGATTCCCCATAATCTTACCGATAATCAGGGTGATAATGGTCATGCTTACCAGCATCCCCAGGGTGCGCATGGTGGCGATAAAACTTGAGGCCACGCCGTAGATTTTTTTCTCCACACTGCCCATAATCATCAGCATATTGGGCGATGAAAAAAAGCCGAAACCAAGCCCCATACAAACCAATATGGCTATTATTTGCCAGATACCGGTTTCAGCGGTGATCAAGGCCGCCATAGCCAGCCCGATGGTACATAAAAACATGCCGGAAGTGGCAATTATGGCCGGAGTGTATCGGTCTGATAATTTTCCGGCCATTGGTGCGGTTACGGCTTGAACTAAGGGCTGGGCAATCAGGACAAATCCGGCCTGTTGGGCGGTCAGCCCTATAACCTCCTGCAGGTGGAGACTAAACAGAAAAACCACTCCGAATGATGCCGCATAATTGATCAGGGTTGCCAGGCTGTTCCAGGCGAAAACCGGATTATTTTTAAGCAGATTGATGTCAATGAGCGGCGATGGATTTTTCCCTTGCAGATAAAGGAAAAACACCATGCCTGCCGTGCCGAAGACGGCCAGCATCATACTGTAATCCAGCTTGCCGAGCATGGAAACCCCAATCACCATGCCGCTTAAGGAGAGCATATAAACCATGGAGCCATAAAGATCAAAGGCGGCATGTTTTTCGCCAAACCACTCGCCGGGCAGATAAAAAATGGTCAGTAAAAGGGCGGCTATCTGCAAGGGAATAATGGCGTAAAACACCCACCGCCAGCCGAGCTGGGTAATCAAAAATCCTGATAAAAGCGGCCCGGCGGCCAGCCCAATATAGACAAAGGCAATGATAAAGCCCATGGCCTTGCCCCGTTTTTCCGGCGAAAATACCGAGGTGAGTATGGCGATGCTGGTTGAGTTGATCATGGCTGCTCCAGCACCTTGGAAAAACCTAAATATTATAAATAGTTCTATATTTACCGACCAGGTGATCAGCGTGGTGGCGGCGGTGATCAGAAAAATTCCGGTCAAAAACACCTTTTTCCGCCCGTAGATGTCGGCAAAACGGCCCAAGGGCAGGAGCAGGGCGGAGACCGCCAGAATATAGATTAGTTGAATAAAGCCAAGCTGGGCGGCTCCGGCCTCAAATTCACGGCCAATCATGGGCAGGGCAACCGAGACCGAAGAGGCCAGAAACGGGGTGAGAAACTGCACCGCCGAGACCACAAACAGGGTTGCTTGCGGTGATGCGGCCTGCGGTTTGGTGTTACTGTTCGTCCTCATTTTCACACAGAGAACGGTGCAGGGCCTTTTGGGC
The DNA here is from genome assembly GCA_002747805.1 of Deltaproteobacteria bacterium. Classification (GTDB taxonomy): domain Bacteria; phylum Desulfobacterota; class Desulfobulbia; order Desulfobulbales; family Desulfocapsaceae; genus SZUA-575. The sequence goes on along the minus strand of PDQP01000082.1, from coordinate 11,974 downwards.
TTCGATAAAATGTTTTCGCTCGATTATAAACTGCATATTGGTCTGCCGGGCGGTCTGGGAAACGGCCAGAATATTGATGTCTGAATCGGCAAGGGCCTTGGTTGCCTGGGCCAAAATGCCGGGTTTGGCAATATTTGAGCCGATGGCACAGACAATGGCCGCATCCAGCATGGTAATCTTCTCGAATTGGGCCTGAAGACCTGCCAGCAGCTGCTCGGAGCAATCCTGCTGATGGATGATCATGCCGATAGTGTTGGCATTGGTAACCTTGGTGATATAACTGACCCGATGCTCGGCCAGCACCTGCATAATCCGCATATCAAAGCCCACTTCACCAACCATTCTGGGATCATGGATTTCAAGGCAGCAGACCTGATCGGAGCCGGTAACAATTTCGGTCTTTGATTTCGGGCAGATATAGTCCTTGGTCATCAGGGTACCGCCATGATCCGGGTCGAAGGCATTTTTCACCCGGATTGAAATACCGGCCACCTCAAGGGGCTTGGATGCCTTGGGATGAATGGCTTCCATGCCCACATCGGCCAGTTGATCGGCAACGTCAAAATTGGTGCTGCAGACCGGACTTACCCGTTCTTCCCCCATAATATTCGGATCGCCGGAGCAAAGATGATATTCCTTATGAATAATGGCCTCGGCAGCCCCAAGGATGACGGCGGTTTTGGCAAAGGTTATCTCCGAATATCCTCGGTCAAACTCCCGCATAATACCCTCAGTGCCTTTGGTATAACCGGTGGCAACGCAGATGGTTTTGGACGGGTCAAGCTCCCTGAAGGAGAACTTAATCCGTTCATCGATGGTTCGTTCACGGTGATCCTGCCAGCCGCACAGGCCGACATAGGCGGCATTATAACCAAGATTTTGCAGGATATTTGCCGAGTTAAAGGCCGAGTGCATCTCGCCGATGGAAGCCAGCAATTCACGGGCGGCCAGCAGCAGCTCGCCGCGGTTTACATAGCCTGAAGCCAGCACCGTATTCATACTCTGCAAGATATCCGCCGAGGCCCTAATCCGCCCGCAGATAAACTTATCGGCGGTTTTCACATCCAGCCCCGCCTGCTCAAACTCACGGTTTATGGTGCATAAATGCTTTTGCAGGGCGTGCATGGCAGCTTCTATATCGCCGTTTTGCTCAAAGGTTTGATAAATTCCTGGCTGGCCGGTTTTCTTGTGTTCCAGCAGCTCATTGGTAACACCGGAATAGGCAGAAACCACATAAATCCGGTTGTATATATCATTTTTATCCCGCAGGATAACATTTTCCAGTATCTCGCCGAACCGAGACATACTGGTTCCGCCTATCTTTTCAACCCTAAGACCTTTTTGGTTCATTCTGACCCTATCCTCAAATACTGCTAAAGAATATATCTGCTTAAATCCTGATCCTGAACGATGGAATCAAGCTGCTCCCTTACATATTCTGCGGTAACTACAAATTCTTCATCCCCCGTGTCCGGGGCATCGAAACTTAGCTGCTCAAGCACCCTTTCCATCACGGTATGGAGCCTTCTGGCCCCGATTTCCTCGGTACGTTCATTGACTTCCACGGCGATGGAAGCAATTTCCTCAATGGCCGCATCTTCAAAAATCAGCTTAATGCCCTCGGTCTCCATCAGGGCAATATATTGTCTGGTCAGGGCATTTTCCGGTTCGGTCAGGATGCGGACAAACTCATCCTTGCCCAGAGACTGCAATTCCACCCGGATAGGAAATCTGCCCTGAAGCTCGGGGATAAGATCGGACGGCTTGGCCAGATGAAAGGCACCGCTGGCAATAAACAAAATATGGTCGGTTTTGACCATGCCGTGTTTGGTGGTTACGGTGGAGCCTTCAACTATCGGCAGCAAATCCCGCTGCACCCCCTGCCGTGATACCTCGCCGCTGGATGAATGGCTGCCGGACGAGGCTATCTTGTCGATTTCGTCCAGAAAGATGATGCCGGATTCCTGGGTACGTGAAAGGGCCTCTTTCATCACCTTGTCCATATCAACCAGCCGCTCGGTTTCTTCCTTGGTCAGGGCGGCCAGGGCTTCGGGAACCTTCATCTTTTTATTTTTCTTCCGGCGGGGAAACATCTTGCCAAAGGCTTCCTGCAATGATGACTGCATATCTTCCATGCTGCTGGTGGTCATGATTTCGACCATCGGCATAGCCCGCGACTCTTCAAGCGACACCTCGATTTCACGTTCATCCAGCCTGCCTTCTCTCAGCATCTGGCGGAATTTTTCCCTGGTGGAAGATTCCGGTTTAACAGGCGGGGGGGCAGCTAAATCGCTGTCTTCACTCTCATAATCCGGCGTCTTGGCGGGTGTCGGTGGCAGTAAAATATCCAGAACCCGGTCTTCGGCATTGGCCGCCGCCAGCCCCTCGATCCGCTCCTTTTCTTCCGTTTTGACCATATTGATAGCAATTTCAAGCAGATCACGCACCATCGACTCCACATCACGGCCCACATAACCAACCTCGGTGAACTTGGATGCCTCTACCTTCAAAAACGGCGATTGGGCAAGAGCGGCAAGCCTTCTGGCTATTTCGGTCTTGCCGACCCCGGTGGGGCCGATCATAATAATATTTTTGGGGACAATCTCTTCCCGCAAGGGCGAGGGCACCTGCCTTCTCCGCCACCGGTTTCTAAGGGCAATGGCAACCGAACGCTTGGCATCGGCCTGGCCGACAATGTATTTATCCAGGGCGGCTACGGTCTCCGCCGGGCTTTGTGATATTGAATTTTTCATATTTTTTCCAACACGGTAGAATGATTGGTATAAACGCAGATAGAACCGGCAATTTCCATGGCCGCCCGGCAGATTTCCTCGGCCCCAAGATCGCTATGCTGAACCAGGGCAAGAGCCGCCGACTGGGCATAAGGCCCGCCGGAACCAATGGCTAATACGCCGTGATCCGGCTCGATTACATCGCCGGTGCCGGACAAGAGCAGAGAATGCTCCTTGTCCACCGCAATCAGCATGGCTTCCAGCCTTCTCAGCATCCGGTCGGTACGCCAGTCCTTGGCTAGCTCCACCGCCGACCGCATCAGGTTGCCGCTATATTGCTCCAATTTTTGCTCCAGCTTGTCAAATAGGGTAAAGGCATCGGCAGTGGCTCCGGCAAAACCGGTAATAACTTGGCCGTGATAGAGCTTTCTAACCTTTTTGGCCTTGTGTTTCATCACCGTATTACCAAGGGAGACCTGACCATCACCAATGATGGCGACCTCGCCCTTATGCCTGACCGCAAGAATGGTGGTTGATCTAAATTTCATATTTTCTCTTGTTTTTTTGTTTTACAGAAAAACATCCTCTCTTTCATCTCCAGCCGTCATTTTTCTCCGGCCATGGGATGAGCCTTGTCATATACCTCGCTTAAATGATCCAGGGTAATATGGGTATAACGCTGGGTGGTGGACAGGCTGGCATGGCCGAGCAGTTCCTGCACCGAGCGTAAATCCGCCCCCATTTCAAGCAGATGAGTGGCAAATGAATGACGCAGTGCGTGCGGCGTTACCACCTGCATAATGCCTGCCCGCTGCCCATACGATTTAACAAACCGCTCAACGCTTCTGGTGGTCAGCCGGCCGCCTCGGTTATTCAAAAAAAGGGCTTCTTTGTCAGGCGTTTTACCCCGGCCAAGGCAGGCAATAATAAGCTGCTGACGCTGGGGCATCCAGGCCAAAACCGCTTCTTTAGCAGGTCTTCCCACTGGCACCAGCCGTTCCTTGCCGCCTTTGCCCATCACCCTAAGCATCTCGTCATCAAAATCAAGGTCATTCAAATTGGTAGAGGCAAGTTCGGCCACCCTGATTCCGGTGGAATAAAGCAGCTCCATAATGGCCTGATCCCGCAGCATAAAGGTATCCTTTTTACTGGGTGCCTCCAGCAGGGCAAATACCTCGTCCGCGGTTAAAAAAGTGGGAATATAACGGCCTGCCTTGGGTGCAGATATACCGGCTACCGGATCAACGGAAACTTTGTTTTCACGGATAAGAAATCTAAAAAAACTGCGCAGTGCCGACAGCTTTCTGGCTAGGCTGGCCGGGTTGTTTACGCCGTGCAGACTGATAACAAAGGTGCGGATATGTCCGCTTTCTACTTCTGTTATTTTAAGATGTTCATCAAAAAGAGAAGCAAATTCAGCCAAATCGCGGCCATAGCTGGAAATGGTATGGGGAGAGTAACCCTTTTCTACCTCCAACCATTGTATAAATTCGCCTATTGCAGTTTTAAGCTCCAATTTTCACCCCATGCCGATTTGCGGTCAATTTTTAGCTCGACTTCCTTGATTTGAAACTATATGTTGGCGGGCATCATAAACTTAAATTAAACAATTACTAGCTCATTTTTGATATGGAAGAAAAAACTTTTGAATCGGCCTTGGAACGCCTGGAAGAAATCACCAATGAATTGGAAAACGGTGAATTAAGCCTTGAAAACAGCCTGAAAAAATTTGATGAAGGGGTTAAGCTGGCGGATTTTTGTAATAATCAGCTTGCCGAGGCCAGGGCAAAGGTGGAAATTCTGGTCGAAAAAAGCGGCCAGCTAAAACCTGAATTATATCAGGGGCAGGGCAATGAAGGCCTACCTTGAAGAGCAGAAAAAACTGGTTGAACAGGCATTAAGAAAATATATTCCCGCTCCTGCCCCGCCCTTTGCAAGGCATCTTGAGGCGGTGAATTACAGCCTCTTTGTCGGCGGAAAAAGGCTGCGGCCTATCTTATGCCTGGCTGCCGGGCGGGCGGTTTCGAGCCTGCCGGATATTCAGGAGCGTCTTTATCCGGTCTGCTGTGCCTTGGAGTGCATCCATACCTATTCGCTTATCCATGATGACCTGCCGGCCATGGACAACGACCAGCTTCGCCGGGGCAGGCCGACCAATCATATGATTTACGGCGAGGCCGGAGCCATTTTGGCCGGAGATGGATTGCTGACTATGGCCTTTAGTCTATTGTCAGATTTTGCTAATTCGCCGATTCCAGCGGAAAAACGGCTGAAGATAATCCAGCTTGTCTCACAGGCGGCAGGTTCTCTTGGCATGGTGGGCGGCCAGGCCCTTGATATGGAAAATGAAAACCAGAACATTTCATATGAAACCCTTAAAACCATTCATAAAAATAAAACCGGAGCCTTGATAACCGCCGCAGTTTTAAGCGGCGGCATCGGCGGGGGGGCCGATGGTGAACAGCTAGGGTACCTGCAACAATACGGCGATGCGATCGGGCTGGCCTTTCAGATTGTCGATGATCTGCTGGACGTGGTTTCCACCACTGAAAAACTGGGCAAAACCGCAGGCAGCGATGCGGCACTCGGCAAGGCGACCTATCCGGCCCTGTTCGGCCTTGAAAAAACCAGGGAAATGGCAAGGGCGGCGGTCAGTGAGGCGGTGGACAGCCTGGCCGCCTTTGATGATCAGGCCGGGCCTTTGCGGATGCTGGCCGAATATATCTATGCCAGAACAAGCTAGGGCAGCAGAAAGCCGTATTTTTCCATATGCTGTTTCCTCTTTATATGTTATCCTGCGTAGTTGCCTTTGCAGTTTGGTTAGATACAGAAAATAATTTTACAGCAACCTTGAAATAACCATGACACCCATTCTCGACCAGATAGAGACCCCAGCAGATATAAAGGGGCTTAGTAATCAGGAACTTACCGCCCTTGCCGCCGAAATACGCGAGACCATCATCGCAACCATTTCCCGCACCGGCGGGCATCTAGCCCCAAGCCTTGGGGTAGTGGAACTGACCCTGGCGATCCATTATGTTTTTAATACCCCTAATGACAAACTTATCTGGGATGTTGGTCATCAAAGCTATGCTCACAAGTTAATCACCGGCAGGCAAAAGGAATTTCAGACCATTCGGCAGTATCAGGGCCTGAGCGGTTTTCCCAAACCTGGCGAAAGCCCCTACGATGCCTTTGGCACCGGCCATGCTTCCACCTCAATTTCAGCGGCCCTGGGCATGACCTGCGCCAAAAACCTGCGGGGCGAAAAACATCAGGCCATTGCGGTAATAGGAGACGGGGCCATGACCGGCGGCATGGCCTTTGAGGCCCTGAATCATGCCGGAGAACTGGACAAGGATTTGATTGTTATCTTAAATGACAATGAAATGTCTATTTCGCCCAATGTTGGTGCCATCTCAAGTTTTTTAAGCAGGAAACTGAGCGGCAAGACCATGAGAAGGGTTAAAAATCATCTGGAGGAGCGGCTTACCGCCCTGTCTAATGTCGGGGAAAATATCCTGACGGTGCTGAAAAAAAGCGAGGAGAGTTTCAAAAGTTTTTTTACCCCCGGCATGTTGTTTGAGGCCTTTAAGTTTGAGTATATAGGCCCTATTGACGGCCATGATCTTGGTTCGCTGATTGAAACCCTTGAATCCGTGCGGGATAATTCGCAAGGGCCGGTGCTGATCCATGTTTTGACCACCAAAGGACACGGCTATGAGCCAGCCGAAAAAAAACCGGATATTTTTCATGGTCTCGGCAAATTTTGCGTAGAGACCGGCGATGTGGTCGGCGGCAGCAGTTATCCGACCTATACCAAGGTTTTTGGCGATACCATGGTAAAAATGGGGCATGATGACCCCAAGCTGACGGCTATTTCTGCGGCCATGGTTTCCGGCACCGGGCTTGGGCAGTTTGCCAGGGAATTTCCGGATCGTTTTTTTGATGTGGGCATCGCCGAGCAGCATGCGGTAACCTTTGCCGCCGGACTAGCCAGCGAGGGGAAAAGACCGGTGGCGGCCATTTATTCCACCTTTTTACAGCGGGCCTTTGATCAGATTATCCACGATGTATGCCTGCCCAATCTGCCGGTAACCTTTGCCATAGACCGGGCTGGGGTAGTGGGGGATGACGGCCCCACCCACCACGGGGTTTTTGATCTTTCCTATCTCCGCTGCCTGCCCAATATGGTTATTATGGCCCCCAAGGACGAGGAAGAACTGCGGCATATGCTTTATACTGCCGTCCACTGCGATGGCCCCTGCGCAGTAAGATACCCAAGGGGATGCGGCACCGGAGCCGATTTATCTGATGATTTGACAAAATATGAAATCGGCAAGGGCGAGTTACTGCGTGAAGGAGATGATATACTACTCCTGCCGATTGGCGGCCGGGTGCAAGCCGCCCTTGAAGCGGCGGAAAATCTGGCCGAAAAGGGGATAAAGGCTGCGGTGATCAATCCAAGGTTTGTCAAACCTCTGGATACTGAACTGATCTGCACCCTAGCCAGACAAACCGGCAAGGTGATAACCATTGAAGATAACGCCCGGCAGGGAGGTTTTGGCAGCGGCATCCTTGAAATGTTTGCCGCCCAGAAAATATACCAGGTGGAAACGGTTATGCTCGGTTATCCCGACCAGTTTATCGAACATGGTCCACAAAAGACCCTGTGGCAAAATTATCAGCTTGATGCCGCCGCAATTACCAAGGCTGCTTTGGAAATGTTCAAGAAATAGCGGAATTTTTACAAGACCATCGCAATCTGGATAACCATACAGGTAATATTATCATGCCCGCCAGCGGCAAGGCTCTCTCCAATAAAGCGGTCTACGGCTTCTTGTGGAGAAAATTTTTGCAAAATACCTTGCAGGACAGCCGGATTATGCCAGTGAGCCATGCCGTCTGATGCCAGCAGAAAAATATCATCAGCCGCCAGCACCCCTTCCGCCAGTCCAGCGGCAGGCGGCTTATGCGGCTGCCCGACAACCTGGCTTAACCGGCTGCGGTCGGGGTGAACAAGAGCCTCCTCCGGTGTAATTACTCCCCAGTCTATCAACTGCTGTACCACGCTGTGATCATGGGTGATTTGGCGTAAGCCGTCTTTTTCCGATAACCATCCTCGGCTATCACCAACCCAGCCGAGCTGCCAGTTGTTTTGTTCTATATGCAGGGCAACCACTGTCGTGCCTGGAGCCTTCGACTGGTTGTGAGCATTTGCAAGAGATAATACCGCCTGATGCCCATAATGTATTGCCTTGTCCAGATTTGCCCCCTGTTTAACCCGGTCAACAATGGTTTCGGCTGCCAATTTACTGGCCTGCTCACCAGCCTCATGGCCTCCCATGCCGTCGCATACGACCCATATCCCGGCCTCAGGGTCTGCCAGCCAGCTATCCTCATTGTTGGCCCGCAGCTTGCCGACATCAGTTGCTGCCGCCCATGATATATTAAAACCGCTGCTGCCGACACCAGAAAACATTTTCCTTACCTTATTCAGGAGCTTCATCATTTTTCCTCCAGAAGCCGCACCGCAACCTGCCGGCCATATATTTCCAGAAAATCACCATTTTTGATTGGCAATTCTGATTGGGATAAGCCTTTTCTTGATAAAGGTAATTGTTCAGGTGAAGGAGCAGAAATTAAGAGCCTGTCTTGCTCCCATTTAAGCCGGCCTTTCAAAAGCGGCTGGTTAAAAATATCAGCCAGTGGCAGAGAATATTCAAACATCACCAGCAATTTTCCTGCTGACGGCCCCGTCTCCACCTCCAGAAAAATAGCTTGTCCGGCTATAATTCTCTGCACTGTCAACACCGTAGCACCGCCGATACTTACCTTGTCATCATGGCTTAAAACCTTTCTGGGCAAAGGCTCTTCACCGATAATAATCTCACCGCCGTCCCGGCTTAAGACAAATTGCCCTTGTTCAAGCCCAAGCCAGCAATGAGGCCGCCTGGAAACATGGGGATCAGAGATGGCAAACGGCCACCGTTCACCTCGGCCAATCCCTTGTCGGGGAGCGGGAGCAAGCACAATATCCTGGCCGCCGAAAACAAGTACGGCACCAACCGCCTTTTTTTCCTGCATCGGCCTTTTTTCTGCGGTCTCCTGCAAAGGGGTAAATATTTGCTTTGCTGGTTGTTCCGCCTCAAAAGCAATCGGCTCTGCCTGCTTGGTTTCTTCTGGTATTTTACCGGGCCTTAGCAGGAAAAAGACGGTGCCGCCAAGCACAGAAGCCAATACAGCAATCAGCGGTAAAGACGGGAAATTATTTTTACCGGCAAGATATGTTTCTTTGATATATGAATGATTTATCCAGGGGATCTGTTTGCCATTGGTTTCAGATGATACATCGCCGCAAACCAGGTTGAACATTTTGCTGATATCAAGGCCGGGCTGGACAATACGTTTAAGCAAATGCTTGGTATATACCGAATTACGCCCTATGCCGTCATCGGCAGTTTCTCCGGCAGCAGTCGAAAAAGCGACAATGGTGCCGCTGGGACTTTTGATGGGGGCAAGTCCGCTTTTAATATTATCATTGGGGCTTTTGATCAGGGCAACCCCGTTTTTACGGCGCAGACCGCGCGATGCAGCAAAGGGATCATCGCGGCAGGCATCCAGAATAATCACCTTGAGATTATTTCTGTTTGCCTTTCTCATCTTTGTTATCAATTTATTGGTGCCATAATAACTGTTAATATCAGTGTTATCATTTAGTTGAATATCTACCGGCAGCAGATAATTGATGCCGTCAACCTGTATGCCATGTCCGGCATAATAAAATAGCCCTACTTCAGCTTCCGGCAGCAAATGGATAAAGCGGTTAACCGCCTTGTCCATATTTCTAAGACTGCAGTCCTTTTCAAGAATAACCTTAAAACCTATTTTTCTAAGGGCCTCTGCCATATCGGCGGCATCATTGGCGGGATTAGGCAATTTATTAAAGGCCCGATAGTCTCCATTACCAATAACCAGGGCAACCCTGGCCGGACTTCCATAAACCGGATTGCCGCCAAACAGTCCAGCCAGCACCAAAAGCAGAACTATTGCCGACCCAAGTCTCGGCATACCCGGTTTTTTAGCACCAAGGCCATCCTTTCTAACTATCTTATCCACAATATCTCTTTTATATTCATATCGTATTTTACTTTTTTCGTCTCGGGATGATGCTAATGATTAACGGATAAAGCAAGTCGGAAACCAAGAGTGTTGTTAAGGTGTGTTGCATTTTTTCCGCCCCTGTTAGCTGCTAGCAGTCCGCTTGGGATATATTGCCAGCCTCCGCCGCGAAATATTCTATACATACCATGCTCTGCACCATCAGTCTCCCAAGCTGTTCCATCGGTTGGAGCGTTTTTGTAACCATAATGAATCTTATCTTGGCACCATTCACTAACATTACCGCTCATATTGTATAATCCCAAGGCATTGGGAGAAAAACTATCCACCGGAACCGTAGATCCCCTATATATTCCAATATGAGAATAGCTCTCCTTACAGTCTTCAGTGCTCCTAAAGTTTGCTTCTTTAGGGTCAATAATATTCTTCCCATTACCAAAACGTACCTTTTTGCCTCCTTCACGGGCGGCATATTCCCACTCTGCCTCGGTCGGTAAACGATAATTTTTGCCGCTTTTTCGGTTTAGCTTTTTAATATAAGCCTGAGTGTCATCCCAGCTTACCTGCTCAACCGGATAACGGTCTCCATTCTTAAAATCACTTGGATTATTTTCCATAATATTCGTCCATTCTCCTTGGGTTACCTCATATTTACCCATATAAAAATCTTTGACGCAGACATTATGAATCGGTTCTGCATCATGATATTCAACATCGCCAAAGGCATCGCCCATCTGATAACAACCACCTTTAATGTAGACAAATTCCATTCCCGTAATTGGATCCTTAAATGATGAAGGTGTCAAATTTGCTATTACCTCGTTAGTTCTATCCGGCATAACTTCTACCACTTTTTTCCAGTCTGTATTGGTAAAAGGGCTAGTTACCGACACCAAAATTTCACCTGCCTCGACTTCGTCGATGTATGTAGTTTTACCTGCCTCATTGCCGTTAATATATACCTTGGCTCCAGAGGGAACAGAGCTTACTTTCAAAATCCCAGATGCTCTATTAAGCTCAAGCTTCAACCTTTTTTCAGTTTGAGCAGCTATATCTACAAATCTCTGTAAACTGTCATACCCCTTAATACGTAATTCCACCTCCCTTGTTCCTACCAATGTCTGTGATGAATGATATGGGGTTGTTCCAGACTTTTTACCATCCACATATACTGTTGCTCCTGAAGGCACGCTGGTTATGTTTAGGCTGCCATATATTGCTGACTTGTCTTCCTGCTTAGCAGAAGTAACCATCGTAGTTTTTATAGAATCATTTGCTGCTATCAGATGTGAGGCTTGGGTTACCAATGAACTTAGCTGTTCCTGATTGCTATAAACGCCATAGCCCAGACCGGCCAAGACAATCATACCAAGTAACACCAAAAACCATTTGCCGCCTATAACGGAAGAACGCCTCTTTTTTTTCGGCTCTAAACGCCGGGGCGGTTTTGAATGCCTAGGCAGCGTTGCTTCTGGAGGTTTTTCAGGTTTTGCCTTGGTATCAGTAAGCATCTTGATAAACTCGGCGGCAGAAGATGGACGGCTATCCTTATCCTTGGCAAGCCCGGCCATAAGGGCATGATTGACCGCATCCGGCTGGTCGGCAAGCGGCTCTGCCTCTTCATGGATAATCTGCCAACGCAAATCGCCGGTATAGAAAGGCGGCATCCCAGATAACAGCTCATAGCCGATAGCAGCAAGGGCATAAATATCACTATGACGGCCTATATTCTTTCCCCTTATCTGTTCCGGCGCCATATAGGCAAGAGTGCCGGCTGAATCCCCTCCTGATATTCTTGATGCGGAATCACGCAGCACCCGGGCAAGACCAAAATCTGCAACCTTGACCTGACCTTGCTTGGTCAGCAGAATATTAAGCGGCTTTAAATCACGATGAATAACCGCTGGCTTGGCACTATGCGAATAATCAAGGGCGGCGCCAATTTCTTTAAGCAGCGGCAGGGCTTCTGCAAGGGATAACCGCTGTTTATTGGCAAGCATATGGGCAAGGGTGCCGCCGCTTATATAGTCAACCCTGAGAAACCCTATTTTTGAGTTTTCAGAGCTAATTTCTGCAAAGCCAACATGTACATTGTGCCAATAAAAAATAGGCGTAAAAAA
>PDQP01000081.1 GCA_002747805.1 Deltaproteobacteria bacterium | reverse complement strand
CATCATAATCAGGCCGCCGGGGATGGCACACCAGAACCACATTTTTTGTCCGGCGTTAAATTTTTTGGCCGGAACCGGCACCTTTTTCTTGCTCAGATAGCCGCCCAAAATAAGGATCCATTTAATATCGCAGGCCGCCGGCAGCATATCCTTAAACCAGATAATCAGCATGAAAATCACCGCCGGCAAGGCACAAACCGCTCCAGCAATGTGGGCGTAGCGGGCAAAACGGATAAGTCCGCCGCCGCCAAAAAATTGGCCAGACACAATGAGCAAGCCCGAAAGTACCAAAATGGTAAACGAGGCCGCCCCAATAAAATGGACTATTCTTGCAAACAGCGGGAAAAACAGGATCTGCTTGCCGCCGTGGTCAAAATGCTTGGCCCCCACAATCAAAAGGTGCAGGGCAAAGACGATCGGCACTACGGTGATCAGCAGCAAAAAACCAATCATAAAATATTCGTTGCCCTGCAAGATGGTAAACATCTTGCCCCATTGTCCCCAATCGGCACTGCCGCCTATTTCAGTCATAAACTGGTTATAGGCCTTGGCATTTTCGGCATTGCTTTCCGCCGCCAATACCGGCCAGGCTCCCAAAACCCAAGACATCAGGGGTCCGAACAATATCGATAATTTCAATTTATTCTGCATGATTAACTCCTTGAAACTGCCGGATAAAACCGGCTGTCATTAAAATTCATGTCTATTCATCCCTATATGCCTTCTTCCAGCCCCAGGCCTCATCATCCGAGCCGCTGCGGGCAAGGCGTTTGCGGAAAATATCCGCCACTACCTCGCCGTCTCCGCCCAGCAATGCCTTGGTGGCACACATACTGGCACAAAGCGGCGGCTTACCTTCAGCCATCCGGTTCTGACCGTAGAGATGTTTTTCCTCTTCGCTGAAATTATCCTCCGGCCCGCCGGCACAGAAGGTACATTTATCCATGGCCCCTCTTGCCCCAAATACTGCTCCCTTGGGAAACTGGGGGGCACCAAACGGGCAGGCCATAAAGCAGTAGCCGCAGCCGATACAGGTTTTCTTGTTGACCAGCACCACCCCGTCTTCACGCTGATAGATGGCATCAACCGGGCAAACGGCCAGGCAGGGCGGATCGGAGCAGTGCATACAGGCAACCGAGATTGATTTTTCGCCGGGATGACCCTGCTCGATAGTAATTACCGTACGCCGGTTAATCCCAACCGGAATATGATGCCCTTCCTTGCAGGCAACCACGCAGCCGTTGCAGTCTATGCAGCGGTTTATATCGCATAAAAATTTTACTCTTGACATTATTTATTACCTCCAGGTTAGGCTAAACTGACTTTACACAGACCATCTTTGGTAGCCTGAATCTGAGTGATAATATCATAACCGTAATTGGTTACCACATTGCCTGAATCACCCTCTGCCCACGGTGCGTGTCCTTGCGGGTACTGGTCGGTATAGGATTTTCCTTCCCAGGTACCGGCAAAGTGGTAGGGCAGGAAGATGGTTTTATCATCAACCCTTTCGGTAACAAAGGCATTACATTTGATTTTACCGCCCTCGGGTGATTCGACAAAAATCTTGTCTCCCTCCCTGATGCCCAGTTTAGCCGCAAGCATTGGGTTAATCTCGGCGTACATCTCCGGCTGAAGCTCCACCAGATACTGATTGCTTCTGGTCTCGGCACCGGCTCCCATATGTTCCACCTGACGGCCAGTGGTCAGCACGTAAGGAAATTCCTTATGAAGGTCTTTTGAGTTTACCTGTTCTGTTTCATATCTGGTATCAACCCGGTAATGATCCGGCTTATCCTTGTAAGTTGGATATTTTTTAACCAGGTCAGGACGCGGCGAATGCAATGGCTCCCGGTGGATCGGAATTTGATCGGGAAAATTCCAGACGATGCACCTTGCCCTGGCATTGCCAAAGGGTGCCATCCCCCTTTTGATCGCCTCTTTGATGGTTTTTTGGGAAAGATCCGTTTTCCAGTTGGTGCCCGGCACCACGTCCTTAAATTCTGGATAACCGCCGTTAATTTCACTGCCCGGATTGCAGGAGCCCTCTCCGGCCAATTGATTTTCCTCACGGCCGCTCATATCATAGGTCTTGCTGACCCCAAAACGGTTTCTAAACGGCAGGCCGCCTTCGCTGACCGGTCTGGAAATATCGTAGAGGATGGGCGTTCCCGGATGCTCCTCGGTCCAGCATGGCCAGGGCAGGCCGTAATACTCGCCATCGCAGGGGCCGCCCTTGGCCTGCAGGGTGTCAATATCAAAGGTATGCCAATTTTCCATATGCCGCTTGATGCGTTCGGGAGTCTGGCCGTTATAGCCGATGGTCAGAGAACCCTTGCCCAGCTCACGGGTTATATCTTCCGGCACTTGCTTGATATTTTTATAGAATTTATCGGCAAAGCCAAGACGGGTTACGAAATCCTTGATAATTTCATAATCTGCCCTTGAATCATAAACCGGATCTATCACCTGATTACGCCATTGAATCTGGCGGGAAGATGAAGAAACCGAACCGGATGTTTCGTATTGAGATGCAGCCGGCAGGATGTAAACATTATCGGTCTTGGTCAGGGCCGCCGCCGAGGTTGGAAATGGATCAATTATAACTAGCAAATCCAGCATGTTCCAGGCCTTGATTACCCGGCCAAACTGTGAGTTGGAGTTTGCCCCGCAACCCCACTGAATCAAAGCCTTGATGGGAGAAGGGTTATGAATCATATCCCGATCGTTGATTACTCCCTCATACCAGCGGGCCAGGGTAAAACCCTTTTTATTCATCCACTCCTTGCTATGAAAACGGCTGACAATCCAGTCATAATCCACATCCCAAACCCGGCACCAGTGCTTCCATGCCCCATCGGACAGGCCATAATAGGCGGGCAGGCTGTGGGACAAAACGCACATATCGGTTGCCCCCTGCACATTGTCATGGCCGCGGAAAATATTGGTGCCGCCGCCGGATTTGCCCATATTGCCAAGCACCAGCTGTAAAATGCAAAAGGTTCTGGTGATGGAAGAACCAATATGATGCTGGGTACCTCCCATGCACCAGGTAAGGCTGGTCGGGCGGTTTTCAGCCAGCATCTTTGCCACCTTAAAGGTTTGGGCGGCCGGAATGCCGGTAATGTTCTCCACCTCTTCCGGCGTATATGGCTTAACCGACTCAACCATTTCTTCGTAACCGGAAACCCGCTGCCGGATAAATTCCTTGTCTTCCCAGCCATTTGCAATAATCACGTTAATCAGGCCAAGGATAAAGGCCGCATCAGTGCCGGGGCGGATGCGGACAAACTCATCGCATTTGGCCGCAAGTTTGATAAAACGCGGGTCAACCACAATTATTGGTGCCCGGTTTTTCTCCTTGGCATGAAGAATATGCTGCATGGAAATTGGATGGGCCTCGGTTGGATTTGAACCGATGAAGATAAAACTCTTGGCATGACGCATATCGTTCATGCTGTTGGTCATTGCTCCGTAACCCCAAGTATTGGCGACACCTGCCACCGTGGTGGAGTGTCAGATTCGGGCCTGGTGGTCAACATTATTCGACCCCCAGAAGGCAGCAAATTTTCTGATCAGATAGGCCATTTCATTGGATACCTTGGCCGTGCCGTTGATTTGCATACAATCCGGGCCATGTTCCTTGCGAAGTGCCAGCATCTTGTCGGTGATTTCCGTCATGGCAGTATCCCAGGAAATGGTCTTCCATTTGCCGTTCACCCGCTTCATCGGTTTTTTCATCCGTTTAGGGCTGGTTACCATATCAATGGCACCGGCTCCCTTACAGCAGTGAGAACCCCTGGAAATTGGATGATCCTGAGCTACTTCCTGCCGTACCCAGACCCCGTTTTGCACCTCGGCCTCAATGCCGCAGCCGACCGCACAATAGGTGCAGACAGTCCGCACCTTTTTTGAACCCGGATACTGGCTGGTTTTGCCCGCCGCCTTGGCCCTGCCGGTGAGTTTGGTGGTCATGGCCGCACCGGTCAGGGCGGCAGTGGCCGCAGACATTTTCAAAAATGAACGTCTGGCAACCTTTGGATTAAGCGTTACCCTTTTACTGGTTTCCGAACTTGAAACCGGGGCAGCTTTTCTGATTTTGACTTTGCCCATTTGATAAATCCCCCTGTTTTAGCAATTTTCAAATCATTTTATCCCGCCGGAATCAGGATATTGAGTTGTAATACTTCCTGAAAGCCTCGCTTTCCCTGTACAGCACCTCATTATCTCGGGGTGCCGGGGCGGTTTCTCTGGCCTCTGCCTTCTTTTTTCCAGTCAGAACGGCTGCCGCCGCCGAACCTGCCAAAAGGTACTTGAGAAATGACCGCCTCTCTTTTTTTTCATCCTTCATCATTTTACCTCCTGAGTTTTGTATCCGAAGCAATTTTCCCAAAAAACTTCGGAATAATAAATGCATGTTCAGCATAAAAATTAAACGGGTTCAAACAACCCCTTTTCCAGCTCAACATAACCCTGTAAAAAATCTCCACAGGCCGCATAAAAATCGGCTGCTTGATGATTTTTTAATGATTTATTAAAAGCCGATGCCAGAGGGGCCAAATAATCATTAACCAAAACGCCCTGATACTTATCGGTATCGACATCCTCTCTGGTCTTGACCTCAATCATACTGGCTAAAAAATCCAGCATGACCGGCAGCGAATCCTCGGCATCAATTACCTGTGAATTTTTAATTAAATCAGTCTGTTGAATAAATCCTCTAAAATCGGCCAAGGTTTGGCCGTAGCTTCTTCCGTCTGCATAAAATGAGGCACTAAGGGAAACCACCTGATCATCAAAGGGGTTGCCGAACACCTCGTAATATTCATCCTGAATCTCATTGAGTTTTTTTGCATCCAGCAATATGCCGATTTTCTCCACCGCCTGGTCAAGCCCTGTATTGATTTGTTCCCTGCCAAGGGCGGCAAAGATGCCGCGCCATCGGCTCAGCCGCTCGGCATCAGGCTCATCAACAAAAAATGATTTAGTTAGATCGATAAGACGTAATCTGATCCGGTTCATATCTCTGGTTTGTGTGTCTTCCATCTTTTGCTCCCAGGTGGTTGGTATCAGGCGTTTATCAAGCGGCCTCAAACATTTTTATTACCCGGCAGGTCTCGCAGTATTCAAAATGGCCCTTATCAGTCATGTTTTTATCGCTCAAAATAGCCATAACCCGCTCAAAGCTCTTTTTACTGCCAAACTCCTTGCCGCATTCCCGGCAGAGCATCGGCTCAGTTTTAGCAAGCTCCACATCCTCGAAAAATTGGCTGCTGACCACCGCACCGCCGCGTAAAAACAAGGCCTGTTCCGGGCAGACTGCCGTACAAACTCCGCAGCCCACACATAGGGAGACATTGCGGGTAAGGCTCATGGCTCCGGCTCCGGCCTTGAGTGCCTGTACCTTGCATTCGTTCAGGCAGGCAAAGCATTGAGTGCATTTTTGATCATCGCAGGTGATGGTGGCAAAGGCTCCATGTTCTTCCCTGGTCAGATAAACATCTGCTGCCGCCTGACCGTGAAAATCTTTCAGGAGACCGGCCAGATTAACCCGCCGATTATTAAAGGGAATATCGCTTGCTGATGTCGGCATAAGGCTTTTGATATCTTTAGAATTCTGTAATTCTTGAATGATTGTTTCTACCGTGCATTGCTGCACCACATCTTTGCAGTCAAAAAAGGATTTTAGCAGGTCATTGGCCCGTCCTTCCGCTTGATTTTTTTTACTATCTGAAAGAATAATAATCCGTGCTGCCCCTTGTCTGACAAGGTGCAGAAAATGAAAGGCAGAGAGAGCCGCAGGTTCTGGATATTCAAGGAAAAAAGATCCGGCAAAATTGTCGGTGCCGCGGTGCTGCCACCATAATTGATGAAGCTGCTGCTCATTGCCGATGACAGCTGCCATCCCCGGCCTGATCTTGAAAATATTGAAAAATGATGCAAATGCCGAATCGCCAAACCGCTCAAACTGCATGGCTCCAGTCGGACAGGCACTGATACACTGGCCGCATTCGGTACAAAGATGATAATCAATGGCAATACTGCCATTCTTGATGCTAATTGCCCCGTGCTGGCAGCTTTGCCTGCATATAGTGCAGCCTTTTTTCAATTTGCTGCTATATTGGCAAAGGTCTTGATTGCAGGTTACGGCCTCTTCTATTTTGGTGGAAAACAGGGTAGATAAGTATTGTGGCAGCGATTCCATAGTGAAAATACCGCTGCGCTCCTCCGGCAACTCAACCTTGACCTCGTCAAGCAAAATTATGGCCGGGGCATGAATGGTTTTTCTGGTAACGCCGTAAATATCGATGGCCCCGGCTGCACATGCCGTCTCACATTTTCGGCAGAAGCTGCAGGAATTAAAATCTATCCTCAAATCAGGTGCGATGCAGCTTTCAGGGCAGAGCTGACCGCAGCTACCGCAATAATTACAAAGATTTTCGCTAACCGGCGATCTTTGACCGGCCATAATCTGATAGCCGTCTTTCGCCTTTTTTATCTCCAGTTCAGCAAGTTGGGCATAACCTGCATGGTTTTCGCCGAAAAGTAGCGGTTCTATCTCCAGAATTCCGCCGTAGGTATCAAGAAAATCGTCTAGTTGCCCGACTTGGGCTGCAATCACACAGACATGGAAACTGGGATCAACCACGTAGGTTTTGCAGGATGACTTTGCCAGCCGTATTTCTTCCGCCTTGGCAAATTGCTCAAGGTTCTCATGGGACAAGCGGGCAAGGTCATGGTTTAACTGCAGGGCAGGGGAAAGGGGAAAAGAGCTGTCTGGAAACATGGTGGAAAATCCCCCAGCCAGCCTTGCTTTTGCTTCCAGCTCAGGAAAACTCCGGCCCGGATGCAGCTTAATATGGCGAGTAAAAAACTTGTCTGCAAGTACGCATGCGGAAAAACCGTCAACACTCATATTTTACCCCTTAATCACCCAAGTTTTACGGGCATAAACCCATATCAACCATCAAAAAAAAGCTGTTTTCCCCTTTCAAACAGCGTGGGGTCATTATAGAGGAAAGATGTGCAGGAATAAATCAGGCCAAAGCCTTTTTTGGTGTAAGTAATTTACCTACAAGAGGCAGCCGAGCCTTCCTTTTCCGTCCATAGTACCGCCCTTCGGGTGAGTTCCGCACCGGTTTTAATGTTCAGTTTTTGCTTTATTCGGTCGCGGTAGGTGCCGATGGTTTTCACGCCAAGTTTCATCCGTTCGGCAATCTCGCGGGTTTTAAGGCCGGAGCCTATCAGTCTGAATACCTCCAGCTCCCGGTCGGTAAGCAGGTCAATAGTCCGGCTGCTGCCGGCAGTGCCGGCACTACCGCTGTGGGGACGGAATTTATCCAGCAGGTGCGAGGTAACCGCCTCGCTGACCCGCACCTTGCCGGCCAGCACATCCTTCATGGCCGAGATAATGGATTCGGAAGCCTCCTTTTTCATAATATAGCCCCTGGCTCCGGCTCTAATCGCCCTTTCCGCCCACACTGCCTCATCATGCATGGACAAGACCAGCATGGGAAAGGTCTCCTGGCCTGCGGCAATTTCCTTGACCAGATCAAGGCCGTTATCACCGGCCAGGGAAATATCAATGACGGCCATATCCGGCCCGGTCTCACGCATGGCCTTTCTGGCCGAAGCAATATCTTCTGCGGCGGCACAGACGGTAAAATCCTCCTCCTGGTTAATAAGTTCGCTCATGCCCATTCTGAAAATGGGGTGATCATCAACTATCAGAACCTTGACCATTTATTCCACCTCACCGGTTATGGTTACAGATGTGCCGCTGCCGGCGACAGATTCAATCACCAAATTTGCCCCGACCGCCTTGGCCCGGTATTTCATGGTATGCAGCCCCATGCCCTTTCTGGCCGTTTTTTGCTCGAAGCCGCCGCCGTCATCCTTAATGCTGATGGTGTAGCTGTCTCTGCTCCAGGCAAGTTTTATACGGATATTATCAGCCTTTCCATGTCTGGCGCCATTAAAAACTGCCTCCCTGATTATATAGTACAAATGGGTTGCCAGATTATTATCAAGCTCCGGGGAACCGGCGGTGCATGAGAGCGTGCATCTGGTTGATTTGAAAGCCGTTTCCACCTCGGCAATCATCTCCTCAAGTGCCGCCTGCAACCCCTGTTCATTTAGATGTACCGGATACAGCCCCCTTGCCAGTTGGCTGGTTTTGACGATGGCCTCCTTGATCAGCCCCCGAATCATGCCTAGCTGCCCGGCCTCTTCCGGTGCCTTTACTTCCAGTTTTTGCTGCAGGGCCTTGCTCAAAAGCTCGACCCCGCTGAGATGAGAGGCCAGCCCGTCATGCAGATCCTGACCAATCCGGCTCCGCTCGTCCTGGGTGGCGGCGATCACCTGACGCTCCAGATTGGCCAGTTCCTTTTCCGAACAGGTTTTCAGGACATGGAGCCACAAACCTTCCAGCAGCAGGGTCATCTGGCGGATGTCGCTGATATCGTAGAGGATATTGCGGTTGCACACGCCGCAGACCAGCACGATTTTTTCACCGTCATAAATGGGTACATCCAGATGATTAAATACATCCTGCCGGTACGGTTCAAGTTTACCAAGGGAATACAAACTGTTGGTCATCACCGGTTTTTTATTGGATACGGCAACCCCCGCCAAACCGCTTCTGGCCACGGTACCGGTCATACTGCCGTTTTCAAAACCTATGTTATGGTCACTGGCCGCATCCATAACCACCGAACAAAGGGTAAGATGGGTCTGGGCATTGTTGACCAGTGCCATATAACCGCCCTGACTCTGGGTTATTTCAATTACCCGGTGCAAAACGAAATCATATTTTTCCTGCAGGGTGAATTTCTCCATTTCGCCGAGCCTGAGCAGGGTATCAATCCGGCGTTCGTTACGCTGCAAAATCAGTTCCTTCTGGATGCGATCATCAACCATCCGGTTGGCCAGACTGCCTATAACCTCAAATTCGGTAAAGGTCAGTTCCTGATTCTGGATTTTAACCTTGGAATCTGCCGCCTTTCTGAAAAATTCGGTGAAAAGGGCTATACCCTGCTCGATTTTCCGTGAATAGACATAGGCGGCAAACAGGAGTAAAAACACGGCGCTAACAAACATAACACAAAAAACAAACACATTTCTAAACGAGATGATTTCATAGGTGTCGGTTTCGGCCTGGATGGCCTTTTCCATCTCATCCATAGACATACCGGCACTTAAAATCCAGCCCCAGTCGGGATAGGGCTGAACGTAATTCATCTTCTGACGGCCCTGGTTTTCTCCGGCTGCCTGGTACTTAATGTAAGGCTCTGCGGCCCTTCCTGTACCGGCAAGAAGCATTTCCCGGCCATAGCGGTTTCCTCCGGCATCATAAAGGTCAAGCACGGAATGACCGATCAGCCAGTCGTCATCGCTGATAATAATGGTGCCGTCATCCCTGAAACCAAGCACCTCACCGTCATTGCCAAACTTCATTTCATGCAGACGCTCGATAACCTCCTTTTGCACCTCCTGTTCCAGATCACTGCTATAAATTCCGGCACCGATAAACCAGTCGAACGGCTTGAAATATTTAATAAAAACAATGTGTGGAAAAGAGCGTCCCGGAAAGGCCGGTTTCAGCAGATTATACCTGTACAAACCAGCACCATCGTTTTGGGCAATCCTGATAAAATCATCCAGCACCCTTTTACCACTGCCGTCAATAAACTCATCGGCCCCCTTGCCTTCATAATAGGGATCATCACTGAAAAGACTGATTTTTCTTTTTCCTACACAGCCCACAAAATAATAGCCCTTGCCATTATTCCAGCGGATGGGGCGGAGTATCTCCAAAGCTCTTTTTTTCATCTCCGGCACCGCATTTTGGCTCTTGCCAAGGTTATACATATGCGAGGCCAGGGCATATGCAGACTGTACCTTTTCCCGAAGATTTTGTTCAGTGAGCTGGCTGGCCTGTTGCCGCTTGTACTCAATGGCATCGATTACCTTGTCAAACTCTTCCTTGACCCGCTCACGATAAAGTTTGTTATAATTTTTTATAATATTATCAACACTTTCCTGGTATGCCTGATATTCATTTACCACCCAGAAAAGGCCGATGAAAAGGCCAAGCACCAAAATCACCAGAGCCGAGGCATAAAAGGGTGCCGAGGAAAGGGAATGCCAGTCGGTCAGACGGGGAAGTTTCATGGCTGTCCGGCCGCAGGAAGTTTTTTAATTTCAGGGTAAATGACGGTTAAAAATACCTCATCCAGCCCCTGATTGTCATTTTCGCCGTACTGCACAATTACGCCGCCAAGGTCAAAACTTCCGGTCTTGAGAATGGTCTGAATAAATTTTTCACGGGTAAGTTCTCCTTCCACCCGGGCCAATATCTCCACAAAAAGTTTTCCGGTCATATAGCCTTCCAGAGTGGTGAAACTTATGGGGGCGTGGCGCTGATATTTTTTCATGGCCTGTACATACTCGCGAACCAGTGGCACCGATAAATCCCCGGGCAGCGGCACCACCTGGGAGACAATAACATTTTCACCGTAACTGCCCAGGGCATCCCGCAGGTTTTCCGCCCCGACCGAGGAAAGGCAGCAAAACAAGCTGCCATTTTTGCCTCCGTATTTATTCTTGCCAAGTTTGATAAATTCGGCACAGGCCGAATAGTCTCCAATCATTACCACCGCTTCCGGTTCAGCCTTGAAAATATCCTGCACCGCCCCCATTACTGCCACGGTGTTTCTTTCGTAACTTCCCTTGGCGGTCAGCTTCACACCCCGCCTGCGAAGAGCCTTTTCCAGCCCTTCAAGACCGCCGATGCCAAAAAAATCATTTTGGTAAAAACAGGCAATGCGGCTAAATTTTTGCTGGCCGATCAGATAGGCGGCAAGTTCTTCCATTTCCTGATTATAACTGGCTCTCAGGTTTACCACCTGCCTAACAGGCAAATTCCGCAAAAATTCTGCTCCGGTAAGCGGTGCAAAAAACGGAATATGGTGATGTTTGGCAATTGGCATTACGGCCCTTGCGGTGGGCGTTCCCGCCCCGCCTATCAGCAAAAACACCCGTTTATTATCAATCAGGTGCCTCGCGTTTTTAACCGCCCGATCAGGTTCATAGCCGTCATCCAGACTAAGCAGCCGGATCGGTCTGCCGTGAAAACCGCCCTCATGATTGTATTTTGAAAAGGCGGCCAGCAGACCGGCTCTGGTTTCAAGACCGATATTTCTGGACGGGCCGCTCATGGCACAGGATTGGCCTAAGATTATCGGGCCGGCCCCAACTGAACCTGCCGCCGAAATGATAAAAAACAGCAAAGTTATTCCAAAGACGGAACTATTTCTGTAAAACCGCATAATCTTCTCCAAGGTTTCCCTGGTCTGCAAAATATCTGCTGGCGCCAGCAGGTTAGGCAGATTAAGGTAAACTTTTTACAAGTCCGGCACAATTACTCTTTATTTTTATTCAGAATGTCCGATATAACTTCTGGTTACAAGGATTTTATTCTACCGGAGAATATTCATGCGTCCTGTCATTTATCTTTTTATACTTGTATTTCTTGCCGGTTGTGCCAGAATACCGGAGCCGGTTGATTATTATTACTCGGTACAGCAAAAAATGCAGGCCGCTTATCATTGGGACGTGCTGGCTGCTGATCTGGCCCATCAAATCAATAAACAGCTTATCCGCAACGATTTTATTGACAAGCCGGTTTTTGTTAAACAAACCTGCGGTTATAAGTCTGTTCCCTGCAAGGAAAATGAGGCTTCACTCTTCAATAAGTCATTTCACGATTTGCTGATAACCGAGCTGGTTGATATGGGCGTGCCGACCGTTTCAGAGCCGGACGGCAACTGCCTGTATATAAATTACAAGGCCCAGCTTGTCTATCATCTTGAAGAGCGGATCCGAACCTTTAGGCCAGGCAATATAACCGCCCTGACCACTGGTATAGTGGTGCTTAGAAATGCTCCGGCCGCCCTGCTGGCAATTGCGATTGGCGGAATTGTGGATCTGGCCAATGCCAGCTATGTGAGAAGCGGTCATTACGAGGTGATTGTTACTACCTCTATTGAGGATCACGGTGCCTATATTTTCAGACAGTCAGATATTTATTATATAAATGACAAGGATTCTTGGCATTATATGGAAGGGGTCGAGGCAGCAAATATTGAAATGACCAAAAGATATTTTTCCAGAGGATCATCTGCCGGAAAGCCCCCGCAGGACCCGCCGGAAAAACCGAAAGAAACTGCACCAAAGATAATCGAAATCCCTGCTTTTGAGCATGTATCAACTGATATATAAGTATATGAAAACAAATTATATTATTGCCATATTATTACTGTTTACCGTGAATTCCTGTGCCAGGTTTAATTGCACCGAATTTGAAGACCAATTGGGGATAGAGGAAAATTTAATTAAATTTTCCTATAATATGGCTGAAGATCTGATAGAGACAGCCTTTCCGCCGCTGATCCCCCGCCACCCAGACAAACCGATACTAACCACCACCTTTGTCAATAATAATAATCTTCAAGAAACCTCCGACTTTGGCCGCACCTTGCAGCAACACCTGTCATCAAGGCTGGTGCAGATAGGTTATACCGTAGAAGAGGTAAAGCTCCGCTCCAATTTGCTGATTCAGCCTAAAAGGGGTGAATTTATGTTGTCCAGACATCTATACAATCTAAAGGGAAATCATAAGGCACAGGCAGTTATGGTGGGAACTTTTTCCTTTACCGGCCGGACTATGTATATTTCAGCCAGGCTGGTCAATCCGATAAATCAAATCATTATATCTTCTCATGATTATAGACTTTGTATGGACGACAATGTGTTGAAAATGTTTGGTCTAAAAAGGGTTAAAATCAAAACCCTTAAAGACAACAATAAGGACTGCACCGAAAAAGGGGACAGCAAGTGGATTGAAGAACCCGCCAGACCCTTATTTTGAACCATGCCTTTTGAATTTTTTAATGCCTTGCCGGATTAACTGCCGCCGACAGCCCTTATTCATCATCTACAAAGATAATGGAATAACCAGCGGAAAGAGAGGTAGAGACCTTTTTCCTGGCAACTGTTACAATCCGTTGCACAGTCCCCCTGGAGACCCCCATTCTGATACCGGCTTCTTCCTGGGTAAGCCCCAGGGAATCACAAAGCCTTAAGGCCTCAAGTTCATCCCGGTGGAGTTCTACCTGCTTTATTTTATCAAGAGAAGCATCTACAGGAGCAAATACTTCGTAATGTATGGCTCCTTCACATCTTCTGGTTTTCTTGGGTCTTGGCATGGTCTATTAACAGGTTATAATTTCAATGTGATTTTTCCGGCATGGCCCTGGTTTGAATCAAAAAATAATTCCAAAATTTCAAGCTATAGAAGCAAACATTATTACCTTATCCTTATACTGTCAAGTTATTAGAACATTTATGCCTGCTCATGGTTATTACCTTTCAAAACATATGACATTTTTTGTCAGTTGCAAATGACGTAAATTGACATTCTTTTTCTGTGATTTTGAGCTTTCGGCTTTTGACTAACCTGTTATACACGCTTTTTCTAAAAAAATGCCATAGAAAACCATAACTGGCATTAAATATGCTTACATGTTTGTCGGCTGGAGATTTTTATCCATCAGCCTTGCGTCAACCTTAAAAATGATCATAGTAATTTCAGCAAGTTGTAGAAAAAAAAATATTTGGCATGGATTTTAATAGCTTACCAACCAGAATCAAGGGTGAAAAAATGCTATCAACCGAGAAAGCAGTGGAAAAGTGCAGGGGGCAAAGAGGGTTTACCCTGATTGAGATACTTGTAGTTGTTGCCATTATCGGTGTATTGGCGGCAATTGCTATTCCTCAATTTGCAGCCTACCGTACCCGGGCATTAAACAAGGCAGCCCAGAGTGATGTGAGAAATCTCGCTACTGAACTGGAAGCATATTATGCTGTTTATCAGGTTTATCCACAATAATTTGGAGATCTTCAAAAAGGAGACAACATGAAAAAGCATATTTTGACGAGCATTGCTACTTCTTTTTTTCTCTTGTTGGTTTCAGATGCTATGGCAGCGGATTCGCCGAACTTGCGCACCAATAATGGCGGTTTGATAAAATTGGCGGCCGATGATGATAGCATCAGAAATTTTGAGTTTAAGGCCTCATCAAATGTTATAATTCGGGGCCGTTCAATCAGTAACAAGTATATTATTGTCGGGCATCATAAAAAAGCGGTTGGAAAGAAAATGGGGCGTCAATTTGGTATGACCAGTGAAACCACCTCTATTTACCATAGAACAACCGCCTCAAATACAGCATCTTGTCCCGATATTGATACTGGTTTTCTGCCTGCGGAAGGATGGTATGGTTTGTAAGCAAGGCCGTCAGGATAAAATACGTTCAGGTGCGTTAATTACATTCAGTCGGTCTGGTCTTGCATAGGCAATTAGCGTTGCTCCGGCTTGTTTGGCAATGGCTATGCCCAGTGATGAGGTTGAAGTCCTTGACATAATGATTGGGATGCCAACTCTTGAGCATTTAAGCACCATATCTGAAGTTAGACGGCCAGTGGTATAAACGGCGCCTTTCGGGCTTGCCTTGCCAAGCATGATTGCTCCGATCATTTTATCCACTGCATTGTGCCGCCCCACATCTTCATAATAAAGTTTTAACTGCTCATCCTGCCAAAGCCCGCAGCCGTGAACACAATGGGTTCTGCTGCCAAGATCTGATTTATTCAAAGCAGCCAGGACAAATTTTTTTACTGAAGCAAAGTTCATGGCAAATTCCTGAAGCGGCTCAAAGGCTCCCTCAAGCATCTCCTTAGGTATTTTTCCGGTGCCGCCGCAGCCTGAAGTAATTATAACTTCCTTTGGCTTGGTCATATCAACATCGGCATATACGGCAATTCTTCCCTCAGGGCAGACTATTATCTCCTTTATTTCACCTGGCTTTTTAATATAGCCCTGCCCAAAAAGGAATCCCGCCCCAAACTCTTCCAGATTGGTTGTCAGCACCATCGAGGCACCAATCACCTCATCATTTAAGGCAACAGTATAAGGTGTCTCAATGGCAATTTCCTCTTCACGTATTTTTTTACCATGCGGAGTTATAATCATGCCCGCATGTTTAAGAGTTATCTGGTTAGTCATGGAACCTTAAGAATGGTTATAATTGGTAATTTAGTCAACCCTGAAAAACTCTATTTTTGAGTTTTCCAGGTTAATTTTGGCAAAGCCGACATGTGCATTACGCCAATAAAAAATAGGCGTAAAAAAG
>PDQP01000078.1 GCA_002747805.1 Deltaproteobacteria bacterium | reverse complement strand
ATCCAGCTCTGCTTCTAACGCTGCCTCGACAAGATTTTTAATCATTGGGGTGAGAATCCCTTCTTTCCCCAGAAGGGGCTTGCCTGACTGGATAGATTTTAGGGCTTCTTCAAAATCAAATGTAGTGTGTTGCTCTTTCATTGGTCAGTCCTCCTTTTTCTGCTATAATAGCAGTTTTAGATTACTGACACAAAATTTTGAACACCCTTGGATATATTGATGTATAACTCTTTGATATAACGTGCCTAGATTAGACTATTCTGCAAATTTATCATGAAAATTAAATCTATCAAACGTACCATTCAAAATACCAGACGGCTGGCCGATCTCGTTAAAACCATGTCAAAATTCGGGTTTAAGGAGGTTCTGGCCGAGTCGGGGATAGATCGGCTCCAACCCAAAATCAAGCATGAGACAGGCAGTGAGGCCGATATCAGATATTCAAATATTCCCAAACCGGTACGGGTACGCATGGTTTTGGAGGAATTGGGGCCGACCTTTATTAAACTTGGTCAGGTTCTTGCCACCAGACCGGATTTAATCCCGCCGGAATGGGCGGATGAATTCAAAACCCTGCAAGGCAACTGCAGCCAGGTTGGTTTTGCCGAAATCCACGAAATTTTGCAGGGCGAATTTCCCGGCCGTCTGGATCTGCTTTTTGATTCTATTGAACCGTCAGCTCTGGCGGCGGCTTCCATTGCCCAGGTTCACCGGGCCAGGCTGACCAGCGGCGAAGAGGTGGTAATCAAGGTGCTGCGGCCCGGCATCCGTCAGCGAATTGAGGAAGATATGGCCCTGATGGAAACCCTGGCTCTTTTTGCCGAGCAGTATTTTTCAGATATGGGCTATAGCCCTACCGCCGTAGCCAAGGAATTTTCTAGGGAAATCCTGAAAGAGGTCAATCTGGTCTATGAAGGGCAGGCCACGGATAAACTGCGGAAATATTTTGCAGATGATCCAAATATTTTCTTTCCAGAGGTCTTTTGGCAGGCAACCACCAGAAATGTCCTGACCTTGGGTGAAATAAAGGGCCGGGTGCTATCGGATATTTCACCTGCCGAGTTGACCAGTGCTGAAAAAAGAACCATTGTCTCGCGCAGCATTGATGCGGTTTTCAAGCAATGTCTGAACCTTGGTTTTTTCCATGCCGATCCGCATCCGGGCAATATCGTAATCCAGCCGGACAATAACATCTGCTTTATCGACTGCGGCATGACCGGCCAACTGGATAAACAGACCGCCGAACATCTGGTTACGCTGGTGGCCGGAATTATCAAGGGAGATATAGACAAGATCTGCCGGGTTATTATCCAGCTTACCACCGCCGATCCGGCCACGGTGGAAAGCCGGGATTTCAAAACCGACCTGCTGCATCTGATTTCAAAATTTCGGGGCATTGAGCTTGGTCAGATTGATATAACCGCACTTTTATCAGAATTTTTCGGTATGCTGCAAAATTACAGGATCCAATGCCCCAGCGATCTGATGCTGCTGACCAAGGCCCTAACCGTTATTGAGGGGGTTGCCGAAGAATTTGCCCCCGATTTTGATGTATTTACCCATGTGGAACCGGCTATTCGCGAGATGGTGATCAGCAGATACGGCTATTCGGCCATTATGGGCCGGGTGCAGAAAACCTTGGCCGGTTATCTGGAACTTCTGGAAAATGCCCCGCATGATCTCCAGCGGCTGCTCGACCATGCCCGCCACAGCCGGTTTACCCTCAATCTTGAAATGAAACGCATTGAGCATCTGGCCGATAAAATGGATCATTCCAGCAGGCTGATGGGGATGGCGATGATTATTTCCGCCCTGATTGTGGCTTCTTCCATCCTGATTCTGGCAGATGCCATCACCAGGGGAAATAAATTTCTCGGCACCCTTGGCATATTCGGGCTGCTGCTTTCTGCAGTCTGCTCGATTAGATTTATCATCTCCTTTATCATGCCCAGGAAAAAAGAACGAAGCAGATAGTTTAATCGGAAGATTGTTCTTCGTCTTCCGCAAATTCGATATTAAAACGCTCCCTGATCTTATCGTAGGGAACCAACTCGGTCTGTCTTGCCGACGGGGTCAGAAATGATTCCAGCTTGGTCTTTAGCACCACCGTATTCATTTCCGAGTCGATGGAGACCACTCCTTCCATGATAATTTTCTGTAGTAATAGTTCATGGTTGGTTCTGGCCTTCAGGTTTGCCGCCAGGGGCAAAAAGAAAAAATTGGCAAAGACCAGCCCGTAAAGGGTAGAGGTAAGGGCAATCGGCACCGCCTGTAGGATGACCGAGGTATCGCCAATACCGCCCAGCATGGTGATCAGCCCGACCACCGAACCAATGATGCCGAAGGCCGGGAAAAAATTGGCAATGGTCCGCAAAATTCTCTCCGAATCCTCCCGGCGCAGCTTGAAAAAATACATCTCGGTATGCAAAATATCCCGGATTTGATCGCGGCGATAACCATCCACCAGACAGCCCAGTGCCCTGCGTAAAAAAAGAATGCTGGTTTCATTTTCTTCATGCTGAAGCGACAGGATACCCTCAACCCGTGATTTTATGGAGAGATCAATGAGGATATTTATAATATCCGATTCCTTTTTAAGCGGCTTGCTGGATGACCTGACAACCCTGACCACAATTGCCAGTTTTTCATAACCAAAACTTAAAAGAGAGGCACCGAGGGTGCCGCCAAAAACAATCAACAGACCGGAAATATTAAAATAAAGCCCCAAGTTACCGTTAATAACAAATCCGGTCGTAAAAAAAACTATACATAGGGCAAGCCCCAGAAAATTTATCATGGCTGGTTCTCCGGTTTCAGGGTGTCGGCGGGCAGGGGGGCTGGCAGCCGTTTGCTGACGATTATTTCAACCCGGCGGTTTTTGGCACGATTGCCGGTATTGTTGTTGGGCCTTAGCGGCCGGTATGAAGAATAGCCGCTGACCACAAACTGGTTGGGATTCATGTCCATCCTGTCGATAAGAAATCTGGCCACTGTGCTAGCACGGCTTACGGACAGTTCCCAGTTGGAGGCAAAACTGGCCGAGTGCATGGGGGTATTGTCCGTATGGCCGACCACGTTGATCATATATGGCGTATCCTGCAAGACCTCGGCGATTTTTTTCAGGGAGGATATGGCCGGTTTCGACAGCTCGGCACTGCCCGTTTCAAAAAGCAGGTCGCCGGTAAGAATTATTCTTACCGTCTGGTCGGGGACAAGCTGCATGGAGGCAAATTTTTCCAGACTACCGCTGGCAAGCCTTTTCTGGCCGGAATCAAAAATCTGCTGGATATTCTGCTCTGGTTCCTGCGGCTGTTCGGCGGTAAGCGGACGCGGCTCTATCACTTCCTTATTTTGCGGCTGTTCGGTGGTGAGGGGACGAGGTTCTATTATATCCTTATTTTTATGTTGATTTAATACTGGCTCTGGTTCCGGTTTTGGTTTTTCGATGATGATTAACTTAGTCTCCTGAATCTTTTTTTCTACTATGGCTTTAGTTTCGGCAGCCGCGGTTTTATTCTTTTTACCTGACAGCCCGCTCGGCTCCTTTTCCAGCTTTTCCGATGATTTTTCAAGGGATTCAGCCTGCTTTTCCGGTTCTGCTGGAGGCTCAAGCTCCTCAATTGGTACAGAAACCAACTTTTTTTCCCCGCTGGCACCTTTGGTAATGGGCATTTCGGGCATAATGGGAGAAAAGGGCAGGGTTGGTACCGCATCTGTTTCGACCCTCAAAGCCTCGGCGGTATCCCCGCCAATAATGCCCGTCTCATTATTCACCAGAAAATCCTGATGTGCCGCCTGATAAACAAACATGGACAGGAATAAGACAAACATGGTCATCATCAAATCCGACCAAGCGATAGACCAATGGCTGGTCTCCGGAGCGGCAGATGAAAAAAAACTGTCGTAGGATAAACCGGCCTGCCCTGTTTCCTGCCGATCAATCGGGCCGAATTGCGAATTATATTTTTCGGCAGCCGGATGAATGGTTTCAGTCTGCTGGTTATCCGGTTCTTCGGTTAAATCCGGCGGATTATGAGGTTCTAAATTGGTCATGATTCGCGTTTTTCGCGGCTAAATTGTTTTTTACCTTTTTCCGCTCTAAAACACCGGCTTGTAGTCAAAGAAATGGGTGGTTTCAAGTTTGCGGCGGGTGCGGGTCTCCGCCCGGGCGATAAAAGAGCTGGTAACGGCTCCGTTCGGGGTAAAACGCACGCCTTCCAGAAACTCCCCGTCAGTTACGCCGGTGGCGGCCAGGGCAAGTTCTTTTTTTGACTTGATCAAATCTTCAACCCGGAAGATTTTCTCAAAATCATCAATGCCGTGATTTACTGCCTCGGTCTTGTCGCGGTCGTTTTCATAATAAATCTTTCCTTCAAAATAGCCGCCCAGACAGCTTATTGCCGCCGCCGCCATCACGCCCTCGGCGGCATATCCGTAACCCATGTAAATATCTGCCTTTTCGCCGGTAATGGCGGCAAGACAGCCGGAAATCTCACCTTCCTCAATCAGCTTTATTCTGGCTCCGCAGCTTCTGATTTCCCTGATTAGCTGATGGTGGCGCGCCTGATTGAGGATGCAGACCGTTACATTGTCGGTATATTTGCCCAAAGCCCTGGCGGTCCGTTTTACATTGATGATTGGCGGCTGATTTATATCAATAACATCACCTACCTTGGTTCCCACCACAATTTTATACATACTGAGATTAGGCACGGTCTGGATGGCCCCGGCTTCACCGATTACCGCAAAGGAAGCAGCATTATTCCGGCCGTCTGCGGCAGATTTACAGGCTTCGAGAGCAAAGGGCATAATGGCCATCTGCGGGGCATCCTCTCCGGCCAGCCCGACCTTTTGGGGCAGAGATGACTGATCGAATACGGAAAACCTGTCGTTTACGATGGCGCCGTCAATATCGATGCGGTTAAAAATCCTGGCGATGGCGGTTCTGGACTGCCCCAGTATATCTCGGTAATCGCCCAGTCCTTGCAGTCTTGCGGCGGTAAGAGCAGCAATTTCGGTAGCTCTCACCATTTCCATTCCATAATTTATATTCATAACTTTTTGATTAGGATAATTTTGCAACACCCCGGATTTTTGCCAAAAGCTCATCCCTTTGTTTTTTAAGCTCGGCCCCTTCAACCGTATCCCTTATTTTCAGGGGCTGGCGGAATTCATCAATCAGTTCCACATCAAGGGGGACGGACTCAAGGGTTCTCTCGGCTTCCTTCATCTCATCGGGAGTGGGCAGGATTATACCGTAGAGCTGATGCGGCGTGTGTACCAGTGCATGCCCCCGATTATAATAGGCTGCGGCAAAACCGCCGTCCACATTGATGGCGCTTCCGTCCTCATTGGCCATTTTGTTGCCCTTCAGATAATTTACGGGCGTATGGCCGTAGATAACCCGTTTTGCCCCAAATTCTGCCTGCAATTTTTTAATAAAATCAGGCGATTGTAAATTATCTTGCCAATAGAGGGTTCTTTCCTTATGGCTATTTTTATCAAGCAGAAAATATCTTTCAAAGGTTTTCATGGCATCCTTGCCGAAAAAAGGCGATTTCGGGCCGCACCAAAGGTAGAAAAAAAGAGCCTGATCCTTTTGGTCTTGCGGCTTTCCGGCCTGGTATCTCCGGCCGGCACGGCGGATAACCTTCTGCACAAAATCGAGCAGATTCTTGCCTTTTCGTCCCAAAAATTCCTCGAAATCACCCTCACTGGTGGTTGGCACTAGGGCATGAATATTTAAGGCATTATTATGGACGTTATAGGTCTCGCCTATGTCAAAAAGATAGCCAAGCAACCGTTTAAGTTTGGGATTAGAGGTGAATTGGCTGGTTAAATCATCAATTATGTCAAGTTCTTCTTCGGTCAGCCTGGCCGGATTTTCCAGATCGATGGTGGGAAAATGATCGTCATTTAGAGCTGAAGTATCACCGCTTTTCAAAATCCCGGCCAGCCGATCAAGCCACAGCCTTGATTCCATTTCATATTCGGGAAAGCTGCGGATGGTCTGCTCTTCCAGCTTGAACTGGATGACGGCCAGAGCCTTTTCGGTGGAAAGGCCCTTGTCCGTTTTGGCCTTGAACTTGCCCCTGACCAGCCTGGCCGGATATTTTTCCTGGGCAAAGGCCGAAAGTTTTTCCGTGTTAAAACCCAGCCTGTCCAGCAGTTCAAAATGGTCGTAACGGCAGCTTATACGGACAGCCTCGGCCACCAGAGAGCGATTACCGGCGGCGGCTCCCATCCATAGAATATCGTGATTGCCGTAAACATAATCGACCATGCCGCGGTAGGCATTAGAGGAGAGAATACGCAGAATCTTGTCCGGCTGCGGCCCCCGGTCAAACACATCTCCCAATACCTGTATCTTGTCCAGAAGCACCCTGGTAATGGTGTGGGAGATATGGGCAATCAGCCTGGTTGAAATAATCTCCTCTTCAAAGATGGGGTTTGGTACGGGCAGGCCGGCAAGCAGCCGGTTGATGGTCTCATGAAATTCAGGTTTGAACGCATCTTCAACATGATAACCAACATTAGTCAGTCGGTATTTCAGCACCTGAATCAGACACATAATCACGTCCTGAACATCCATCTTGACCTTGGGGTCTTCGAGGTAGGCACGTTTGCGGATGACTCTGACCAGATGCTGCACCTTGATTGTGCTGAAAGTGTTGGGCAGTGCCTCCTTACAGGTTTGGTATAACATGCCGAACCGCCCCCTCAGGATGGATTTGAACCGGCCGCCCTCTCCATGCAGGTCGCTGATCCACAAGGTGGTCGGGATGTTCGAGCCTAGTTGATGCTCAATCTCCAGAAATTGTTGGACTAGCCGGTCAAGTTCGGCCATTTGCAGCTGCCTGCCGCTGGACATGACTAGTTTGGCGGGTTCTGTTGTCATCTTGCCGCTCCTGTTTTTGGTTATTTTCACCATATATGATAAAAACTTGCAGACTCGTCAAATATAATTGCGGTGGTTAAGCAAAACAACGGTTTCTATTCTTATCCGCAGCTCGTTTTTGTCTAAAAAATTCCCTGATAATGCCGCCGCATTCATCCGCCATAATTCCTCCGGCCACTTCCAACCGATGGTTTAACCTATTATCGCTTCCCACTGAATATACCGAAGATGCCGCTCCAGTCTTGGGATCAAAGGCACCAAAGACCAGGCGTTTTATGCGGGCATGGATTATTGCTCCCATGCACATAATACATGGTTCAAGGGTAACATAGAGGTTGGTTTCCGGCAGGCGGTAATTACCGAGGGCAGCGGCAGCGTCCCTGATGGCAGCTATTTCTGCATGGGCGGTTGGGTCATTACCAGAGATTACGGCATTAAAACCGGTGGAGACAATACAATCCTTATAGGTTAAAACAGCCCCGACCGGCACCTCGCCCAGCCTTGCCGCCTTTTCGGCAAGCTCCAGGGCCTTACCCATAAAGTAATGATATTTTTCAGAATAATTATCGGATTGACACATCCTTTTCAATATCCCGATGTTCCAGTTTGACTGGTATATCGGTTTTGAGTTCCCTGGCCAGCTTCTCTGCCACGGCCACGGAACGGTGTCTGCCGCCGGTACAGCCGACAGCAATCACCATCTTTTCCTTGTCTGCCCCGGCATTTTCATCGGCCAGGGCCTGCACAAAATCAAGAAACCGGCCGAAGAATTGCTCTCCGGCCCGGCTTTTTAGTACATAATCAGCTACATCCGGCTCCAGTCCGTTTTTGTCCCGAAGCTCCCCGGCCCAATACGGATTTGGCAGGAAGCGAACATCAAAAAGATAGTTCACCTCATCCGGCATACCGTATTTATAGCCAAAGGAAAATATGGAAATATGCAAATCTTTTTTGCTCATCCAGAATCTCCGGGAGTGGAACTATTATATACGAGCAAAATCGGCATCAAGGGCATTGAGCAGAGAAAATCCGCCCTGGATATTTCTGGTTTTGGTGATACCGGCAGCCGCCAGAACCAGTTGGGCCTCGTATGATCTGGTACCGGTATCACATAAGACCAGCAGCGGTTCATCAGCGGGAATTTCACCAAGCCTTGCCCGCAACTCATGCTGCTGAATGCTTATCCACCGCTCCCCGTATTTCTTGACCAAATCAACCGCCTGGGATTTATCCCTGATATCCAGCACCTTGATCTTGCCCTCGGCAAATTCCTTAAAGAAGCTGACCGGATCAATGGTTTCATTGCGGCCGTCCAGGATATTATCCAGAGCATTACCGGCATTGTTGATAACATCCATAGCCGAGGCATACGGCGGAGCATAACCGATTTCAAGCTGGCAAATATCCTCAACCTCGGCGATTCCCTTGCCAAGCAGTGAGGCCACCGCATCAACTCTTGCCTTGACCGCATCACCCATCTTGCCGGCCGCCTCGATACCCAAAACCTTTCTGGTTCTGCGGTCGGCTATCAGGTTAAGATAAACGACCTGAGAAGTCGGGTAAAAATGGGCCCGGTCGGCCTGTGAAATAATGGAGAAAACCGGATCATAACCAGCCCGCAGTGCCTGCTGATAAGTAAGGCCGGACTTGCTGACCCCAATATCAAAAATCTTGATACAGAAAGTACCGACCGCCCCGTCAAAATGGGCCGAACCGCCGCTTATATTGGTGGCAATCACCCTACCCTGCCGATTAGCAAGCGAACCAAGCGGCATCATCATGCTCTCGCCGCTGATCAAGTTTCTGACCTCTACACAGTCGCCCCCGGCGTAAATATCCGGGTCGCTGGTACGAAGACGCCGATCCACCATGATGCCGCCGGAACGTCCCACCGCCAGTCCGGCCTCGGCGGCAATTCCGGTATTGGGACGGATACCCGCGGAAAGTATCACCAAATCACATGGAACGGCCTCGGTATCGGTTACTACCTTCATACTGCCGTCATCCTGCTGGACAACCTCATTGACCCGGGCCGAGGTCATCACCCGTACCCCATGCTCTTCAAGCTGCCGCTGAACCAGGGTGGCCATGTTTTTACCAAGGGCAACCGGCAGCACCTGATCGGCCATCTCGATAACGGTGGTTTTTACATCCCATAAATCAGTCAGGGCCTCGGCCATTTCCAGACCAATGGCACCAGCACCAATGACAACCGCCTTGCCGACCTTCCCTTTGGCTATGAGATTTTTTATATATTCGGCATGGTGCAGATTGGCTACCATGCAAACATTCGGCAGATCAGAGCCTGGAAACGGCGGCCTAAAGGGCGAGGCGCCAGTTGCGATCACCAGCTTATCATAATCCAGCAGTTCCTCACGGCCAGCATCAGCCAGATGCCGTACCCGAACCTGCTTCTCCCTTCTCAGGATTTCAACGGCCTCAACCTCGCACATCACCTTGATTCCCTTGACGTCATCAAAGAATTGCTGGTCTCTGACCTTATGAGACTGGGTGGAACGCAGGCCGTCAATATCGGCCACATCACCGCCGACATAATAGGGTATGCCGCATCCTCCATAGGAAATAATACTGTCCCGGTCAATTACGGTAACTTCTGCCTCGGGATCAAGCCGCCGCACCCGGCAGGCAACCTTCGGCCCCATAGCCACTGCACCGATTACCAAGATCTTCTTTGCCATCTTACCCTCCTCACCTGTTGTTTTCATTTAACTGACTCCATCCGTTAATTATGGCTGAGTGGAAAAAAGGCAAAAACAATATCATCCACTCAACCCCTGCATACTATCTTCTTACCGGCAAAGCTGTAGCCGTGCTTACCATTTTTCTTCACCGTGTACATGGCCTGATCGGCATTTTTGATCAGCTCCTGATCCGTTTGACCGTCATCTGGGAAAACGGCAATACCAATACTGACCCCCAGATTTATCGGCCCGGTTTTAAGCTCAAAGGGTCTGGAGATTTCCCTGACCAGCTTGTCAACCATCGGCAGGACATCATCATTACGAAGCACCGTGGTCTGCAGAACAACAAACTCATCACCGCCGATTCTGGCCGCCGTATCACTGACCCTGGTATTGCCCTGCAGCCTGGCAGCGGCCATTTTCAGAACCTCATCACCCGCTTCATGACCAAGGGAGTCATTGACCTCCTTAAAGCCGTCCACATCGATAAACAGCAGGGCCACCTTCTGATTCTGCCGCCTGGCCAGATCAATGCTGAGTTCTATTCTTTCACGGGCAAAGCGTAAGTTATACAAACCAGTCAGCGGATCCCGAACCGCCCGGTCTCTTTCCTCCTCCAGCATGACCTCCAGATCAATCCGGTCTTTACTAAAAGAGGTAATATCGTAAAAGGTGAGCAGCCGTCCGCCATCGGGCAGCACCACGCATTGATACTGCAAAATCAGGCCATTTGCCCGAACCAGCTCCATCGGGGTAAAACAGCCCTGCCCGATTAGCTCAACATGCTTACGGACAAAATCGGTCAGCATACTGCCCTGAAGCTTGTCGGCCCGCCCGGTAGTTAAAATCACCTCGCTAATATCCGAACTACCAATCATTTCTGCGGGGATCGACAACATCTCCCTGAATCTTTGATTGGCAATTTTGGTCTTGCATCCGCCGTCCAGCAGCAGCACCCCCATCTCAATGGACTCAATCACCGCCGCCAGGGCCTGCAAGGTGCCGACCAGTTCCCTTTCCGCCAGCTTTTGTTCGGTTACAACCCGGATGATGACAATGACAAAAATTTCGCCATGATCAAGCATCGACACAAGATCCAGAGTTACAATCTCGCCATTGATAATTAACTGGCTTTTATAACCGGCCCGATACTCCTTTTGCTCAAGGTTTCCTGCCGCAATCTGTTCCAGCCATGCCGCCGCTTCATCGGCCTCTTCCCCTTCGAGATAATCGGTCAACCTGCTTGAATAAATCTTGGTAAGTTCAAGGTTAAAAAGTCTTCTAGCACTCCGGTTGACCTGAATTATCCGCCCCTGCTGGTCAAGCTCTGCTACCGAGTCCCCAACATTGTTAAATATGATGCGGGCATGATTCCGTTCGAGAAGCAGTTCCGAGGTGATTTCGCTTTTCACCATGTTTTCAGAGGCCAGCACCTCCCCGCTTCCCCTTACCCCGCTGCGGTATTCCTTAATAATAAAATCCACGTGCTGCCGATAGGTCTGGGCAGTATCCTTGGCAATATAAATATCAGCACCAACCTCCGCCAAATGCTCGGCATTTTCAAGCACCGTGGCAGAATGAATGACCAGAAAGATATGCCTATATTCCTTTTTGCGGCGGATAATCCTGCATAACTGATCGCCGTCTATCTTGGGCATGATAATATCGGTAACGATAATATCAGGTATAACCGTATCAAGACAATTCAGGGCCTCAAGCCCGTTATCTGCAGCAATCACCTCGCAGCCCTGCTTTTCAAACTGAACCGTCAGTAGCTTGACGATGGCCGGATTGTTTTCAACAACAAGAACCTTCAGCATTTTATTCATATCAGTATTATTTTCCGGTTGTCAGTCTCCTCCATAACCAAATAGGCAGCAACTTCAGGAGGTATGACCGTGATTCAAACAATTCATCACCCTCAAATAAAATATACTGACTATAAACTATTTACCGCAATCCTGAAAAGTGTTTTGCCGTTGTTTTTCTATCATTTATGCCCAATAACGACTTCTATGGCCGACCTGTCCGGCTCTTCCAGAGGAAAAAGAACCGGACTTCCCCGCTTAGCTTATTGTCTGCTCCAAGAGCTTACCAGCCCATGGTCAAATATCTGTGCATCGAATCGGCCGCCTCGCGTCCGGCCCCCATTGCCAGAATAACCGTGGCCGCTCCGGTAACAATATCGCCGCCGGCCCAGACGGCCCGCTTGCTGGTCTTTCCGGTGCCTTCCTCGGCGATAACATTGCCCCGCCGATTAAGGGCCATATCGGGAGTTTCTCCGGTGAGCAAGGGATTGGCCCCGGAACCGACCGCAACAATGCAGAGATCGCAGTCAATGATAAACTCGGATCCCTCTATCGGCACCGGCCTTCTTCTTCCTGATGCATCCGGCTCGCCAAGCTCCATCCGCAGACATTCCATACTGGTCAGCCGCCCCTCATCATTGCCGATATAACGGGTGGGGTTGGTCAGTAGGGTCAGCTCAATGCCCTCTTCTTCGGCATGATGAATTTCCGCCTTACGTGCCGGAATCTCATCCCGGCTGCGGCGGTAGACAATCTTGACGCTTTCGGCTCCCATCCGCATTGCTGTACGGGCCGAATCCATCGCCACATTACCAGCACCCAGCACCACCACATTTTTACCCGGCGGCACCGGAGTATCGACCTTGGGAAATAGATAACCCTTCATCAGGTTAGTCCGGGTGAGATATTCATTGGCCGAGAGAATGCCGACCAGATTTTCGCCGGGCAGTCCCATAAAACGAGGCAGTCCGGCACCAACGCCGACATAGATGGCATCGTATCCCTCTTCAAAAAGCTCATCGAGGCTGACGCATTTGCCGACAACCGCGTTGCAATCCATCTTCACCCCTTGCCGCACCAGAGATTCGACCTCATGGGCAACAATTGCCTTGGGCAGACGAAATTCCGGGATGCCGTAAACCAATACGCCGCCCGGCTTATGAAATGCCTCGAAAACCGTAACCTCATGTCCTTTCTTGATTAAATCTCCGGCCACGGTCAAACCGGACGGGCCTGAACCGACCACCGCAACCCGCTTGCCGGTTTTTTCGGCTGCCGCCGGTAACTCGCCGCTGCCGTTTTCCCGTTCCCAGTCGGAAACAAATCTTTCCAGATTGCCGATTGCCACCGGCTCGCCGCGTCTACCGACTACGCATTTGCCCTCACACTGAATCTCCTGCGGGCAAACCCGGCCGCAGACCGCCGGCAGGGAATTACGCTCCCAGATCTTGTGGGCTGCGGCAGTAACATCACCCTTGGCCAGCAGACTGATAAAATCAGGGATCAATACGCCGACCGGACAACCGGTCATACAGGCCGGATTTTTGCATTGCAGGCAGCGGGATGCCTCTTCCTGTGCCATTTCCAGGGTATATCCGGTTGGAACTTCAAGGAAATTACGGGCGCGAACCTTAGGCTCCTGTTCCGGCATTGCCACCCGGCCGGGCTTTTTCTTTTCTGCCATGATATCCTCCATTCTGGTATCAATTATTTACCGCATTTACAGGTCTTTTGTTCACCGGAAACAAAATTTTCATAACTCTGCTTCTCAATCTCCTGATAGGAACGCAAACGCAGCATCAATTCGTCAAAATCAATCTTGTGAGCATCAAACTCCGGCCCGTCAACACAGGCAAACTTGGTCTCACCGCCCACACTGACCCGGCAGCAGCCGCACATTCCCGTACCATCAACCATAATCGGGTTAAGAGAGGAAAGAGTATGAATCCCCTTCTCCTTGGTTATTCCAGCCACGGCCCTCATCATCGGCACCGGGCCGATGGCAACCACCAGTTTTATATCCTCTTTTTCAATAACATCCTTTAATACATCGGTAACAAAACCGTGATGTCCATAGGAACCATCATCGGTGCAGATATGTAAATGGTGCGAGGCCTTGACCATCATATCTTCGAGAATGATATAATCCTTGCTGCGGGCTCCGGTTATGGCGGTTACATCATTACCCAGTTCCTTTAAGGCCCGGGTGATGGGATGCAACACCGCAACTCCGGTGCCGCCGCCCACACAGACCACCTTGCCGACCTTTTCCAGATGGGTCGGCTTGCCAAGCGGGCCGATAATATCCATATAGGCATCACCTACCTTAAGTGAACCGAAGGTTGCAGTAGAACGGCCAACCACCATGTAAACAATGGTGATGGTTCCTTTTTCACGGTTTGTCTCTGCCATGGTCAGGGGGATGCGTTCACCCGTTTCATGTGCCTTCAGGATAACAAACTGACCCGGCTTTGCCTTTCTGGCGATGAGCGGAGCCTCGATTTCATTGAGGACTATCGTACCCTCGGCCAACTCTTCACGCTTCACTACCTTGAACATTGAAGCCTCCATAACTTGTTGATTTATAAATGTCTTTACCCCTTACAATCACCTGAAACAAGCTCTGACCCAGCAGAAGCTGACCTGGCTCAGAACCTTCAAAAGGCAAATTAACCCGCCCTAAAACGGCAGAAGCCAACACTTCCGACAGGCGGGAAGATGTTGGCTTCTTAAAAACAGAGCGTTATCTAACCGCCTGTCAAATCAGGGTTATTACCGGCTTGATCAGATCCTGCGGCTTCTTGTGCATAAGCTCCAGCGCCTCCGGCATATCATCAAAGGACGCAAACTTATGGGTCAGCATCTTGGATACATCCAGTCTGCCCGCCATTATCATGTTTGCCAGCCGCTCAGTACGCATTCTACCCGCAGGCATCAGGCCGCCGACAATGGTTTTGTGGCCCATGCCCACGCCCCAGTCCACTCTTGGGATTTCGATATAGTCGCCGCTGCCGAGATAATTTACATTGGAGACAATACCGCCAGGCACAACCACCTTGACCGCAGTCTTAAAGGTATCAACAGTTCCACCGGCAACAATGACCTTGTCCACCCCTTTGCCGTTGGTCAGATCCATAACCTGCTCTTCAATGGAACCATTCTTATAATTTATAATGTCGGTTGCACCATACTCCTTGGCCAGAGCAACACAATTCGGCCTAGTGCCAACGGCAAGGATACGTCCGGCACCTTTCAGGGCGGTTCCGGCAACGGCCATCAAGCCCACCGGGCCAATACCGATCACCAGCACATCTTCGCCGTATTTTATATCGGCCATTTCTGCACCATGAAAACCGGTGGGTACCATATCACTAAGCATGGTGCCATCGGCAGGACTCATACCTTCCGGCAGGAAGGCCAGGTTGGCATCAGCCTCGTTAACATGAAAAAGCTCGGCAAAAACGCCATCCTTAAAGTTGGAGAATTTCCAGCCGGCAAGGGCGCCGCCGGAGTGCATGGCGAAACCGCGCTGGGCCTCAAGCGAACCCCAGTCAGGAGTAATGGCTGGTACCAGCACCTTGTCGCCGGGCTTAAAATCCTTGACCAGTTCACCAACCCGGACGACCTCACCCACGGCCTCATGACCAAGTATCATATCTGTCCTTTCACCGATTGCACCTTCGTATACCGTGTGAATATCGGATGTACAGGGAGCTATGGCAATTGGACGGCAAATTGCATCAAGCGGACCACATGCGGGCTCCTCTTTTTCTATCCAGCCAGTTTCTCCGATCTTTTTCATTGCAAAACCTTTCATTTGCTACCTCCTCGCTAAAAATGTTTATGATACTCTGCGGCAAAGTGCTGCAGGCATAAGTGAACAGCATTAACCCCCTGCAAGTATGTAATAACTCTCAGAAGTTATTTGCTTATGCCAACTTACAGGGCGGGCTAAGCAATGTCAATATTTTTTTTGCATAAACCCAGAATAAAAGCTGGAGTGGAATAGAGAAGGTAGACACTGAAAATGAGCGAATTATATTTGCACTCAGTAGGTGGCATCATGGTAAACAAGACAAAGAAAAGATAAACAAAAGAATTTAAAAAAGAAGCGGTTAATCTAGTCAACCCTGAGAAACAACCAACACTTTGAAAATAAAGGATAAATTTCATTTTTTTTAGGTAGTGTTCAGAATTCTGTGTCATCGTCCATGTCCATGTAGCTCTCTACCGTAGCGGAAGCAAAAGTCAGCTCCGAGAATGGGCTGCCAAAATGCTCGTCGGAGGAGCTGACTTTTGCTGGATCGGCTAATTGTAACATGGTCATATTCATCCTCATCAAGCATCCTATCAAATTTTCAGTTCCTTCTCCAGCCTTCCTTCAAAAAAATCGCAAGCTGCGAAATGGCAAGAGACCAGTTCTGAATCGGCCTCGTCCATTTTTTACTGGCATTTTGGATACCCAGATACAGTAATTTCAGCAAACTATCCTTATTGGGAAAGGCTCCCTTGGTCTTTGTAAGTTTGCGAAACTGCCGATGGACAGCTTCGATTGTGTTG
>PDQP01000077.1 GCA_002747805.1 Deltaproteobacteria bacterium | reverse complement strand
GGTGGTCAGTTCAAAACTCCCGTTTAAGGATTTTATGGTCTTCCTGCTTTTACCGTTTCGGCGGTTAGCCGTTAATTCCCTGGCTAAATGGGAATCCAGTTCTGCTTCTAACGCTGCCTCGACAAGATTTTTAATCATTGGGGGAAGAATCCCTTCTTTCCCCGGAAGGGGCTTGCCTGACTGAATAGATTTCAGGGCTTCTTCAAAATCGAATGTTGTGTCTAGCTGTTTCATTGGTCAGTCCTCCTTTTTCTGACATAATAGCAGTTTTAGATTGCTGACACAAAATTTTGAACACCCTCTTGGTCTCTTGCAATTTCGCAGCTTGCAATTTTCTTTGAAGGAAGGCTGGAGAAGGAACTGAAAATTTGATAGAATGATTGATGAGGATGAATGTAACCATGTTCTAGGTAGCCGAACCAGCAAAAGTCAGCTCCTCCGACGAGCATTTTGGCGGCCCATCCTCGGAGCTGACTTTTACTTACATTACGGTAGAAAGTTATATGGACATGGAAGATGACACAGAATTCTGAACACTACTTTTTGAGGTTACTCTTGGTCCTACACCTCTTGTAAGAGGCGAATATGAGCTTGTAGAAGAAGACCAAAGCTACCCCCTGTGGACAATTAAAAATCATCCAAAGGATTTATTCTTCATTGGTAAAGATTCTGATTTAATCTGACATTTACTTGAAAATGTCAGATTAAATCGGAATCTTTATAATTAAATTTTATGCCATGAAAAATGGTCGGGATGAGAGGATTTGAACCTCCGGCCCCAGCGTCCCGAACGCTGTGCTCTACCAGACTGAGCCACATCCCGACCCGTTTGAGAGACTACTTACCTCAATTGCCGACTTTATGCTACAACTTTCCTGTTTTTTTATAAAGCCGAATTTAACCGCTTGCTAAGCCGCTGCAGATCCTCCCAGGCGGCCTGCTTCATTTCCGGAGTTTTCAGAAGAAATTCAGGATGATAAGTAGGTAGTACGGCAAACTCCAGCTTGCCGGATTCATCATTTAGCACCAGCGGATGAAAGCGGCCGCGCAGCTTGGACATAACCTCTCTTGTTTTTAGCAAGGCCCGGGCGGCGGCCGGACCCATTGTGCAGATAATCTCCGGCCGCAGCTTAAGTATCCGGCGGTGCAGCCGGGGCAGGCATTCGTCAGCATTTACTGCTGATAGCTGACCGCCGCTCCTGATCACCGATTCTGTAAGGTTGATGACCTGATAAC
The DNA here is from genome assembly GCA_002747805.1 of Deltaproteobacteria bacterium. Lineage (GTDB taxonomy): Bacteria > Desulfobacterota > Desulfobulbia > Desulfobulbales > Desulfocapsaceae > SZUA-575. Next base: position 14,742 of record PDQP01000077.1, on the reverse strand, counting down.
TATTTTTGGGCAGGGAAATTGCCTGCATCATACGGGCCAGCATCTGATCTTCCTCGATCCCCATAACCGCCTGCTCTACCGGTCTGCCGTCTATAGTCCGGCAGCAATCACCGACAATCAGCAGCCTTATAGTACTTTTTGCCGTATCGGCTGAAAAACAGTTCCGGTCTAATCCTTCCTTGTTATAATCCGGTGAAGAAACTGAATCATCCGCCCCTAATTCAGGCTCCGGCACGGTCTTTACCAAGGGCGGCACCTGTTTTTGCATAAAGGCGGCCGCCTCCATACGGCCTGCCCGGCAGATAATACCCGCATGATGATAATAGCGGAGCGTATCCCTTGCCTCTTGAAGAATATCTCTGGTTTGCATAAATTATCCGGCCTTTTGCCCTAAAAGAAATCTTGCAGAAAAGTCATCCAGTTACGCCGGAAGCGGACCGTAACCGGCAGCCCGTCCACCCGCAGATCATCGGCCAGCGGCTCCAAGGGGGTAAGGCTCACCAGCATCAGCAGGTTTCTCATCCCCATCGGCGTTGCCAGATCGGCCGGCAGACGCTTGACCAGCCTTGCATCACTTACCACCCTGGCCTTGATATTTTTACCGTCAGCAAAACTCACCCTGGCATAATGTCCGGCTTTTGCGTATCCGGCATATTTTGGTTTTAGATAGCAGACAATGACAGGATTATCCCGGCGGGCGATCAGCATCAGCGGCGTACCGGGTGAAACCGCCTGCCCCTCCTTAATGATATGCTCCAGCACCCGTCCCCGATAGGGAGCCTTTTGCACCAGCCCCTGCTGCTGTCTGCCGATGGCGGCAAGCTCGGCCTCTGCCTTATCTATTGCCGGAAAAATCTGCTTTTTTTGCTGCATCAACTCAAGTTTTTTCTGCTCCAGTTCAATCTTTACTTTTTTCTGATTAACGGCATTTTCGGCATTATCCGCCCGGTAAAGGGCAGCATCATATCCGGCCTCTGCCTGCCGAAGTTCGGCAATGGTGGCCGCCCCTTGCGACTGCAGAAAAATCACCTTATCCAGATGGGCCTTCTGATAGCCAAGCATTTGCCTGGCCAGCCTCTGCTGTTTTTCGGCCCTGGTCAGCTCCTGCTGATATTCCTTCTGCCTGAGCCGCTCTTGTTCCTGCTCATTTTTCTGGTCAGCAATCTTGCAGGAATACTGTTTTTTCAGGGCGGCAAGTTCCCTTTCCACGACCAGCCTGCGTCCCTCAAGCTGCTTGTTGCCAAGCCGTGCAATCACCTCGCCCTCGGCCATTTCTGCACCAACCGGAGCAGCAAGCTGTTCAACAATGCCGGTTGCCGTGCTGTTGATGGATATTTTTTCCAGTGAAAGAACCCCCGGCGCCGTGATCAGAATATAGGAAATAGCAATCTTGCCGAGCAGATAAAGGAGCGGGCTGGTAACCACCAGCACGACCAGGTACCAGCGCCAGCGGGCAGCCAGCGGCACCTTTCTTTTGCCCTGGGCATAAGGCACCCGCATTCCCTTGATATGATCAGGCTTTTTTTGTGCCTGCGGTGTAAAGCGGATTTTCATGCGGCACCTATGGTTTCATCTGGTTGTAATCATTGTAGGATTGTATATAAATGCCGCTAAAATTACCTGCCGGTAAATCATGTTGCAGCAGCTTCATTTTTTGGGCAAAGACTACTCTTCCTTTTGCAAAATAACTCTCCTCGGCAGATAAAATCGGCTCAACGCTTTGTGCCACAGCAAAATTCAGCCTTGGGTAACGGGCCAGAATCGGGCGGGCAATGGCCGCCGTCCGCTTGGGATTGGCGGTGTAAATCATCAGGGCCACTTCTTTTAATTCCAGATTTTGCAGGCCGCAGCCAAGGCAGATCTTATATCTTTTTTGATCAAGATAGCGGGGATGCAGGCTGAGGGAAACCGGCCAGCGGCTGACCTCGGCGGCCTCTTCCACCGTACGCAGCAGTTGGGCCAGAAGATAGCTGGTGCCGTAACGCTTTTCATCAAGCTGGTTCGGTTCCAAATCCAGATGCAGGCCGGCAAAGTTAAATTGCTGAAGCTGCTGAATAATAAGCAGAAGGCGGGGCCGATGCTCCGGTAGAATCCATGATGGTTCTCCCAATAAAAGCTCTATTGCTAGACCGTTTGCTGCCGCCTCTTGCAGAAAATTATGCCATGTCCGCTGTCTTTCTGACGGACGGTCAGCGGTTAGCTCCCGAAGCTGGGCCGCATCAAGGGAAACCAGCAGGGAGTTTACCTCATTTTGCCAGAGACCCTGCCAAAATGCCTTTGGTTCCTGCCCCCATTTCTGGAGCATTTGGCGGCTGTCCCAGATATAAAAGCCGGTTTTATTGTGATTATTTGTAAATGTCTGATTTACTGCATCAAGTTTAAGGCGGCTTCTTTTCTTGATTTCCTGCAAGGGGCTGATGACGGCTGCCGATTGATAGAGGCCGCTTTCCTGCCTGCGGTCCGTGCCGTCCTGCTCACCCAAAAGGGCAATATAGCGGTTATGTACCTGCAGTCTTCGGCGCAGGGCTTCCAGATAATCCATGGCTATCCGGTAATAATCATAGCGGCCCTGCTCCAGCTTTTCCAGCATATCGCCGGGCAGGTTTTCCGACCGCAAGATCTTTTCCCGTAGTGATTCCAGGGACGCCTTCAAACGCTGACGGGCAAAGATTACCTGTTCATGATAGACGGCAAGGTGATCGAAGGTGTCATGTGCGGTTTCAATAATCTCGGCACTTTCGGCCTCAAGTTCTGCCTGGGCCTTTTTCAGGGCCGCCAGCCGGACAGCTCTGGCCGCATTACGGGCCTTACGCCAGGAGACGGGCAGGTCAAGATTTATATTCATGCTGACCCCGTAATCTCGGCTCTCATCAATATCCTTATGCGAGGCATAGCCGCCAAGTTCCACCGCACCATTAAGCCATTCATGCTGATTGATTTCAAGCAGTTGCAGCTCCTTTTCTATGCGGCTGCGCAGCAGGTTGAGCCGGGGATTATTCTCCAGCAAGGCGGCCTGAAACTGCGGCCAGGAACGCATATCTTCAGGAATTATCGGCAGTTGCGGATATTGCGGCCGAAAAAGCGGCATCCCGGGCCTGGTAAGCAGCCGCATTCCCCGGATCGAGCGGTGAATGACCGCCTGTTCCACGGCCAGATCCCGGCGGACGGCGGCAAAGGCGGTCATAAATTCCTCACGGTCGGCGGCCAGCATATGGGCGGTATGGGTACGCATGGCCGCTAATTTACGGATTTGTTCTTCATGCTCCAGAAAGGCCCGGCCCAGCTTAATCTGTTCGGCCGCACACCAGTAATTGATATAATTGGCACGCAAGACCTGCAACTCCTGACGGGTACTTGCCGCCAGCAGCAGCCGCTTTTCATTGACATCAGCACCGGCAGCGGCCAGCCCGCTTACCTTGCTTTCATAGCTGCCCAGCAGCGGATAGGCAAGGGTGCTGCCGAGGGTGATTTCATTATACTCCCGCCCATGATCAAACTGCGTCTGTTCCAGATAATGGCCGCCTGCCGCCCGTAATGATAACTGCGGAGATTTACGGCTCCGGCTGTATTCCATAATGCTTAGGCTTTCTTCAAGGCGGGCGGCGGCAAATTTTTGCTTTGATGCCGGATGCCGCTGTTTTTCAAGCTCTGCCAGCGGCATTCGGGGCCAGGCGGCGGCAAAGGGGCTGCTGTCAAGCTCAATTCTCTCAACCAGAGCGGGGGGAAAATGACTATTTCTGATTGAGGAGATGGTTTTTATATCTTCTATTTTAACGGCACCTTGACTGATTGTCGGCATCAGGAGCAGGGCCGCCGACAGCAAGAGGTAAACCGGATCATGCCGCATCAATAAAATCATCATCAAAATTTAGTCCGTTTCAGCACCCACCAGGGAGCCATTGAAGAATCCAGATGGGTCTTGAGAGTCAATTCCTTTAAGGTCGCTATCCCGCTCCACAGCCTTAAAACAAAGAAAAAAACCGGCAGGAGCGGCAACAGAAAGGCCAGGCTCAAATCCTGCTCCTTTCTTTCTGAGACCATAATAATATAGATGGTAAAAAAAATGATAACAATAATAAAATAGAGCAGATATATGACCATGGAAAGCCCGATGACAAAGGCCGGTGGGTAAAGAAAGAAGGAGTAGCAGGTATAAACAATAATCATCATCGGCATAACCAGCTGGAAGAAAAGCCCGGCCCACATGGTCATCAACAGGTTCCGCACGCCGATAATCCGGTGATTAAAACTCTGGCGGCGTTTACGGACATAAAGATAATAGAGATCGCCGTCCCACCGCAGTCTCTGATCGAGCAGCCCGAAAAAGGTCTCCGGCACATCGGTATGCCCCATGGCGCCTGGTTCAAAGACGATACGCATTTGCGGGTTACGGCCAAAATAACCCTTTAGTTTCAAGGTCATATCAAGATCTTCGGCGGTGCCGCTGTCCCAGCCGCCGATGGTCTCCAACATACTTTTACGGAAAATACCAAAGGCGCCGGAGATATTATTGACCACATTAAATTCGCTTAAACCGATCTTGGCGGCATGGATGGAGAGCATATATTCCAGTGCCTGCAGGCGGGTAATAATGCTTTTGCGGAAATTGCGTACCCGCAGGTTGCCGGCCACCCCGACCACATTGGGATCGGCAAAATGCGGCACCGCCTTTTGTACCATGGTGTTATCAAAGGAGGTATCGCCGTCAAGGGCCATGACAATGACCCCTTCCGACAGTGAAAGTCCGGCATTTAATGAGGAGACCCGCCCACCCCGCTGCCATTTCGGAATCACCCGCAGCCGTCTGTTGGCCCGGCGGCTGACCAGGCTTTGCATGGACATGGCCGCATTATAGGTGTCAATATTTTTCCCGGCCCCGTCAATCATGGCAAGGATTTCAATTTGTCCGGGATAGAGCTGTTCGGTCAGCGAAATGATAGTATTTTTCACCTCATCTCCTTCGCTGTAGCAAAGCACAATGCAGGATACCATCGGGTTAAAATGGCTTTTTACCGGCACCAAATTGTGGCTGCGCAGATAATAGCGGATAATTCCCAGCCAGATCATGATGTATAACGGCAGTTCAAAAAAGAGGACAAAGGGTACAAATTTATAAATAAATTCCTCAAGACCGTTGTATAGGGGAGAGGTAATCAGCTGTATAAATAGCTGGCACGATGCCGCCAGAATATTGAGCAGGTCATCTATCATTTTATACTGCCGTTTAGACGGGCCAAAAGGAGTTTGGCATTTTCACCCTCCATGCTGTCTTCCGGTGCGGTATAGGTGATGGCGGAAAATTCAAGGTTGATGCCTTCTGGCTGCCGGGTGAGTTTTTGCAGCTCAAGGATACGGTTTAGCAGGATGTTGCAGCCGGAGGCGTTTGTTTCCGGCAGCAGCAGCCATAAATCGTGGCGGTGCAGCTGGCTGATAATATCAATGCTGCGGATAAAGGAACGGATGCGGGTAACAAACTCGTCCATAATCTCCCAGACCCGGCGGCTGCCGAGTTTATCAACCATGTCCGGCAGATTGGCCAGATAAATGCCGATAATGCTGAAGCTGTCATCGGGATAGCGTTTGTTAAGCTCCAGCAGCCAGTCCAGCCAGTGGGTGAAAAAGGCGGGGTTAACATTGTTCAGATGTTCCGGCATATCGTAATTATTACCGGAGGTGCCGGTGCGGGCGGCATTGATTCCCTGTTCGGTTAGCTGATAGGAGTAAACATTGCAGGGATCAAGATTTTCCGGCTGATTGAGGGCATCACAACGATGGCATTGGGCCAGTACCAGCGGCTCGACAAAGGAAGTGTTGCAGTCTCCGCAGACAAAATGCTCCAAAGCCCGGTCATAATCAACCCCGATATGGCGCATTTTGGTATGGCAATTCGGGCAGGACAGTCCCTCTGCCGCAATAAAGTTATCCTCTGAACTGACATTGCCGCAGGTGAAGCAGTGCAGAAACGGCTGCTGGGTGATATTGATACTCCGGCAGTTTGAACAGGTGTCGATGAAATTAAGATGCGGGCTGCTGCAATGCGGGCAATGGCGGAGCCGGTCAATCAGGCGGTGCTGATGAAGCAGCCCCTGCTCATGCAGTTTTTCGACCCAGGCCCGGTTCTTTTCGGTTTCACCGGCGATGGTTTCGGCGGCCGGATAGCTGTAGATCTGCTCGCTGTTCCAGCGTTTGCAAGGCTTTAATTCTCGGCCATGCCGACTGTAGAGCCAGGCCATTAACAGGCAGGCCCGATCGCTTGTAAACATGGCGTTTTTGATTTCAGCAAGCCTTTTGTTGATATCGGCAGCGGCCTTTTCCGCCTCAGCAAGGGAGGTAATAATGCCGTCTGCGATAATCGCCTCATCCTCTTTTGCCCCGCTTTTCCGGTGGATAAAAATCGGCAGCAGGGAGGTCTTGCGGCTGGAACGCAGTTCATGGAGCAGGGCCTTGCATTCTTCAGGCTCCCGGCTGTTGATAATAATGGCCCGTACCGATGTTTCTCCGTCCAGCCGCTGGTAGAGTTCGGCGGCGTCTTTAAGGTTGGCATAAGGTTTGGCCGGATTGTTGGTTATGATGGTTATCTTGCTCATTTTCTTAACAAGTTGGTAAAAAAAAATTATCTGACCTGCACGGCAGACCAGAATTATCCTTACTTTATTTGACTAACCTTACACTATTTTGCCAGTGCTTTGCAAAGGATAAATAAGCAGGTTAAAATGCTTAATCAAGAATGATCAGATTATTTATGCTGGCACCAGTTATAGGCATTCTGAAACATTTTCAGCCACGGGCTGGCCGCCATATCCTTCATCTCTTCAGGAAGATAAGGTGCCTGCCAGGGTAAAAATGCCCGTTCGGGATGCGGCATCAGGGCAAGGTGTCTGCCGTCTGCCGAACATAATCCGGCCAGCCCCCCAGCCGAGCCATTGGGATTAAAGGGGTAGGTTTCGGTGGTATTGCCTAGGTCATCCACATAGACCATGGGAGCCAGGCCATCATCCTGCACTTTTGCCATAATATCGGCATCGGGGAAATGGAGCCGTCCTTCACCGTGATCAACATGAATGCCGAAAATAAGACCGTCCATACCTTTAAGCATTACCGCCCTTGATTTTTCCACCCTGACCGTAGCCCAGCGTGATTCAAATCGGCCGGAAACATTTTTGGTGAAAATCGGCTGCTTTGCCGCCGAAATATCCGGCCAAGGCACCCAGCCCAGCAGGCTGAACAACTGGCAGCCGTTGCATACTCCCAGAGAAAAGGTGTCCGGCCGATTATAAAAGGCATCAAACATGGCCTTAATCCGGTCATTAAATAAGATGGCGGCCGCCCAGCCCTTGGCGGATTCGGGGACATCGGCGTATGAAAAACCGCCCACTGCGGCCAGCCCCCTGAAATCGGTCAGGTCGATTTTTTCGTCCAGCAAATCCTGCATACAGACATCCCAAGGCTCAAAACCTGCGGCATAAAAGGCGGCGGTCATCTCTCGGTCGGAGTTTGAACCTTCATCCCGCAAAATGGCAACCCTTGGTTTATCGGTCTGGGCCATGACCGCGGAACTGGTTGGCTTTGGGACAAAGGGCAGATGATATTTCATGCCTGGCCGATCGTGGATACTAGCCTTTTCCTGCTCCACACAGGCCGGATTTGCCTGAAAAAGTTCCAGCCGGAAGGAGGTCTCTTCCCACCAGCTTCTTAACTTCTGCATTTTTTCAGCCAGCACCATCTGGCCGTTATAGCGTATTTTTACTGTTTTTTCGGCGGTGGTCTGGCCCAGCAGCATGGCCGGAATTTCCTGCCCGTGCAGCCTGCCCATAATCTCTTCCAGATGCTCCTTTCGGCATTCCACCACCAGCCCCAACTCTTCGGAAAACATCATCTCAAGGGCCGATGCCTTGCCGTTAAAGTCCAATTCAAAACCGCAGTTACCGGCAAAAACCATTTCCAGCAGGGTGGTAATCAGCCCGCCATCGCTTCGGTCATGGCCGGAAAGCAGCAGGCTCTGGCCGATAAGCTGCTGCACGGCCAGAAAAGCTCTTTTTAATAATTCCGGCTTATCCATATCGGGTGAAAACTCGCCAAGCTGCCCGTTTACCTGAGCCAGAGCCGAGCCGCCCAAACGATTTTTGCCATCAGCAAGGTCAATAAAGATTAAGCAGGAGGAGGGCTGCTTGATGTCCGGGGTTATTTTCCGGTTAATGTCAGGCATGGCGGCATAGGCCGAAATCACCAGTTCGCGGGGGGATTTCACCGTTTCACCGCCTACGGCAGCGGCCATGGACAGGCTGTCCTTGCCGCCGTCCACCGCCAGACCAAGGATGATCATAACCTCACGCATGGCCCTTGCCGCATCGTAAATGGCCGCACCTTCACCGGGCAGTTTTGGTGCCCACATCCAGTTGGCGGAACATTTAATCTGCTCCAGATCCTCGATTTTTGCCCATACCAGATTGGTCAATGCCTCGCCCACCGCCATTCTGGCACCGGCGGCCGGATTCAGCAGCATCTTGACCGCCTGTTCGCCGATGGAAAAGGCGGTTCCGGTCAAGGCAAAATGACTTTGAGCCGCCACCGCCAGATCACTTACCGGAAGCTGCACCGCTCCGCAGCACTGCTGTTGGGCGACTAGGCCAGTTACCGAGCGGTCAACCTTGTTGGTCAAAAATCGTTTTGAACCCACCGAAACTAGCCGCAGCACATCATGCAATGCACTGGTAATACTAAGGTTCTCCGGTAGATGCAGGGGGCTGGTAAGGGGCGGCCTGCTTTGGTCGGCAAAGGTTTTTTGCGGAATTTTACCCAGCAGTGCGTCCAGTTCAATGTCCACCGGTCTGGTGCCGGTTCTGGCATCGGACACCACAAAACGAAGGTCGCCGGTTACCTCGCCCAGCACCTCGCAGCCGACCTTTTCCCGCTGGCAGATTGCCTTGAAATTATTGATATTTTCAGGGCGGATCAAAAATCCGCATCGCTCCTGATACTCGGCCACATAAATTTCCAGCACCGACATGGTTGGATCTCCAAGCCTGATCCTGCTTATCTCCACCTTGCCCCCGGCCTGCTCCACCAGTTCCTTGAGGACATTGGCCGGCCCGCCTGCTCCCTGGTCGTGGATGACATCGATCAGGGTCCTGCCGCTCATTTCATTACAGGCCCGGATGACCCGGTTCATTTTTTGCTCCATCTCGGCATCGCCCCGCTGCACCGCATCAAAATCAAGCTCGGAGGCATTTTCACCATGAAGCATGCTGGAGGCCGCCCCGCCGCCGAAACCGACCCGATAGGCAGGGCCGCCCACCTGCACGATGAGCATCCCCTTTTCTGCCTCGGCTTTTTCCGTGTGCCGGTGGTCAATCTGCCCTACACCTGCGGTAAACATGACCGGTTTTAGAAAGGCCCATCTTTCGCCGCCGGGCAGCCGCATATCAAAAGAACGGGTGAAACCCTGAATAAGCGGCTCGCCAAATTTATTGCCGTAGTCGGAGGCCCCATTGCTGGCCTCAATGATAATATTGAGCGGTGAAGCCAAGTTGGCCGGCATCTGGTAATCATGCTCCCATGACAGTTTATAATCGGGAATATGCAAGCCGCCCACACAGTATCCTGCAGTTCCGGCGATCACCTGGCCGCCCTTTCCTGTGGCCTGTACATCCCTGATCCTGCCGCCGATTCCGGTTTCGGCTCCGGGAAAAGGGGCAACTCCGGTGGGAAAATTATGGGTCTCTGCGGTCAGCAAGGGATGATAATTCACCCTTGCCAGCCTGAACGGGGCTGGCTGGCCGGGCTTTTCGGGGAGAATGGTATCAATTTCATAGCCGCAGATAACGCTGGAATTATCCTTAAAGGCCACCACCGACCCTTTTGGATTGGCGGTCAGGGTATCAGTAACCAGTTCAAAAAGGGTGCTTGGCTGCTCCTTGCCGTCAATTATCTGGCGGCCCTTGAAAAAACCGTGGCGGGAATGCTCCGAATTGGCATTATTGAGATCCATTATTTCCACCACGGTCGGATTGCGGTCATGCCTTTTGACAAAATAGTCGTAATACAGGCGGCGGTCCCATTCGTCCATGGAAATTCCCGGAATATCAAGCAGGGCATCGGCACCCTTGCCTTTCAGATCAATTTCATAGACCGGCTCCGGCTCAACTCCGGCAGCAAAGCTGGTTAGAGGTTCGGGGTAGGGGCATTCGGTCATCCGGTCGTGATGAAGGTCGATAAATGCCTTAATATCCTGATCTTCCGGCACCAGATAACGCCTCGAGCGTTCCGCCCGGCCAATGCAGTCCAGCCCGGCCGCCCGGCAGATGGAGACCATATTGGACGACCAGGCGGTGGCAAAGTTTAGTCTTGGGCCAATTTCCACCACCCGGCTGTCGGAAAAAAACGGCTTTTCCGCCACGGTTTCCGCCCGCAGTCCATCGGCAAAAATCAGCTTGAGCCGATGCAGCTCAACGCCGTCCAGCTCCCTTGCGGATTCGATATTAAAACAATACTCGCAAGCGGTGCCTGCTTTTTTATAAAGATGTATGATTGGCATGATTTTTCCGGTTTGGCAGACGGGGTAAGATTATTATCAAACGGCAAAAAAGCCTAGCCCAGCATGGCAAGCACCTGGTTCCTGATATCTTTCGGCTCAAGCTGCTGATAGCTGAGCTGCTCCTTTAGACCGCCGCGGCCAGCCCGGCTGGTACCAAGACCGGCAAATCTGGGAGAAAGCCCGTTTTGCAGCAGCCAGCTACCCATCCTGGCCGCAAGACCGGTTTTGGTATTCTGAGATTCGACCACCAGCACATAATTCACATCTTTCAGGGTATCAAGGGTCTTTTCATCCCATAGGTTAAGGGTCGGCTTGTTAATTAGCCCGACCTGCACGCCTTCTGCTCTAAGTCTTTCAACCGCATCAAGGCTTCGGTAAAGCATTTCGCCATATGAGATGATATAGCCGTCTTTACCCTCACGGATTATCTCATCCCGACCGGGGACAAATTCATAGCCCTCTGCATAAAATTTCTCGCCGTTTTCATCCAAGATAAAGGGCGTAGCCGAACGGGTTGAATAGATAAACCGCAGGCCTTGGTCATCAAAGATTCTGTTAAGCACGGCCTTTAACTGCAAGGCATCGGCCGGAAAATACAGGCGGGTAGTCTGGTCGTCTGCCAGTCCATTGTCGGCGAAAAAATTGTTGATTCCGAAATGGCAGGTATTATCGGCCATATCATCCACGCCGGAATGGGAAAAATGGGCGATAACATTGGCCTTGTTAAGCCGTGCCATGGTCGCCTCGGAGATAATCATTTCCTGAAAGGCAGCAAAGGTGCCGAAAATACCCACGTTGCCGGGAACGGAACCAAAACCTGCGGCCACGGAGAAGTTGTTGCGTTCCATGATGCCGCCGCCGACATATCTGTCCGGGTGATTTGTCTGGATATGATGCAGGCCGCAGGAGCCGGCCAGATCGGAATCAACCACCAGAATTTTTTTCCTGTCTTCCCCCTTGGTATCCATAATTTGGCAGATAATTTTGCCGAATTCATCCCGATTTTTGGCAGTTTCGGCGGTACTGCCCAGCATTTCCCGGCTAGACTTGGCAGCCGAGGTATCCCGCAATATATTCACCGCCTCGTTATAACCCTTTGCTTCAAGGTATTTAATTGCCAAATCAACCGGAATAACATCGTGCCCTTTAGAGGTGTTTTCCACGCCATCAATACCCACCGCCATATAACGCTTGCTGATTACAGCGGCTGGCCCGTCCTCGGTCAAGACTGAGCTGATTCTGGCAAACAAACTTGCATAATCCTCGCCATCGCCGCTAATAACTGACAGGCCGTGGCCAAGCAAAGTTTTTTCAATATCATAGCCCGGCATATATCGGGATGGATGGCCGGTGATGGTAATATCATTATCATCAATCAGCAGTTTTACCTTGAGATTTCTGGCTACGGCATAGCGGGCGGCCTCTGCATCATTACCTTCCATTTGAGAGCCATCGCTGCCGAACATAATCAAGGTCTGTTCAGCGTGGGCCTCGGCAACACCATTGACATGGCTCCATAGATGGCCAAGCCTGCCGGAACTAAAAAAAATGCCGTTTTTCTCGTCGAGTTCCGGGTGGCCGTACAGCCCATGATCATATTCCCGATAGTGAAACAGGCTTTCCTCCGGCATATGGCCGTTCAGCACCGCCATCATATACTGGATGGCAACCCGATGTCCGGCCTCATCAAAATAGACCGGATAAAACTGCTCCGAGCCTTTGATAAAACCGTCCACAATCAAAAGCTCCGGCACGATATCATAGGCTCCGCCGGTGTGGCCGCCCAGCCCCTTACAGTTGGCAAGGGCAGTAAAAAAGACCAGGGAATCCCGTACTATTTTTATGTTTTTATCAAGAATTTCAAGCTGTTCTTCGCTAATTGAGCTTTGCCCGGCGGCAAACTTCAGCGGTTTATAAGCAGATAAATCTATGGGAAATTTCATGTTATCCTCTGGTGTGTTTTGTGGTTTTTCACTCTATGCAGATACCTTCTTCATATTGCTGGACAATTCTCTTAAATAATCCAGCCAGTTATTAAAACCTTCCCCGCCCTTGACCGAGCATAAATCAATGACCCGCAGGTCCTTGTTTAATTTCAGGGCATCGCTTTTGGCCTCTTCCAGCGGAAAATCAAAATGCGGCAACAGATCGGTTTTGGAGATTAAAAAGGTCTGGGAAGTGGTAAATGCCTTGGGATATTTTGAGGGTTTGTCCGGGCCTTCCGGCACCGAGACCAGCACCACCCGTTCATGCTCACCAAGGTCAAAGGTGGCCGGACAGACCAGATTACCCACATTTTCAATAAACAAAATATCAATATCATCTCCGCCCGGCTCCTTTTGCAGCTGATGGTAGCCGCGGTGGGTCATGGCCGCATCCAGATGACAGGCACCGCCGGTGGTAAGCTGAATCACCGGAATCCCCTTGGCCCGGATGCGTTCTGCATCCCGTTCGGTTTCGATATCGCCCTCTATCACGCCGATTTTCAGTTCGCCCTTTAGGGCATCAATGGTATGCTCCAGCAGGGTGGTTTTGCCGGAGCCAGGACTGCTGATCAGATTCAGCACTACTGTACCGGCCTCTTCAAAATGCTCCCGATTGCTCCTTGCCATCGCATCATTGGCGGCAAACAGACTGGCCTGCACCTCAACCGTTTCAGTTTTGCCGCTGCTATGATCGTGATCATGGCTGTGGCTATGATGGCTGCCCTGTTCCGGCGGATGGCATCCGCATGAATCACACATAATATCTACCTCATAAGTAATGGCCCCCTTGGCGGCGGCCTGATAAAAATTATTGGGCAAAAGCTGCCCCTTTTATTTGATATGCAGAATCGATTGAACTATATCACTGCCGTCCCTGGTGATTTTTCTCCAGTTTGAATTATCGTTCATGGTAACCCATCTCCGTTCTTCCACCCGGTAAAACCACTCCTTATTGGTTTGATAATAGACCTGCATTCCGGCTACTTCAAGGATATTGAGAATTTCGTTACTATGTGATTTATTCTCGCTGTAGTCCGTTGTTGCCTCCTGCCCCATTTCGCTGTAAAGTTCATTTAATTCCAGCAATAAGGAGTGGACATCGCTTTTCATTTCGGCCACATTCAAGCCTATTCTCTCCGCTTCCCGCTTGAGTATCGGATAACTGTGGGAAGGATACTTGGAGTTTAATATGTTTGATATCTCCTTGATTATCTTTTCATCTTTCATATGATAGGAGAGCAGCTCTTCACAAATCATTACGGAAAGACTGTCTGCCCGGTCAACCGCTCCAATTACCAGCGGATGGATATATTGATACAATTCGGTATAAGGGTTGCTGGCACTGTTATTTTTTTCTTTATTCCAAAGCCTTATCACACGGTTAAGCTCGTCCAGGCTGACCCCGACCTTTCTGTTGTCGCGCTGGTCGATGGGAGAGAGTTCATGGGTAAGTGAGGTGTCAACAGAGGTCAGATAAGCCATTGGCCCCATGATAATCCGGTTTGACCCTATTGCCATCATGGTTGCCGCCGAAGCACATTCCAGGGGAATCAAGGCAACCAGTTTTTCACAGTATTGCCGAAGCAGGTTGATAATTCTAAGAGATGCCTCACCATTACCGCCCGAGCTTTTGATAAAAAAGTACAAGGTATCCTGTTTGCCGATTGACTCAAGCAGCTCATAAAAGGCAACCACGTCATCACCGCATACCGAACCGCGGTCAGTACTCCAGTAGGTAATTAGCGGGCTGCCGAGGATATGCTCAATTTTTGTTATAACTTCCTGCGTTTTTTTGAATAAGACAGGCGGCTCTTTAATTTCAATTTTATCTGTCATTTTTTCCCTTTTTGTGATTAGCATCCAAGACTGGATGCAGTTTATTTTTATATGGCATATTTTTTTACTCCATAAAACGTAATAATCGAACTTAAGGCAAATAAGCAGCTTACATAAAAAAATTAACCCAAAGTAAATAAAAATAAATATTACTGGATACTCTCATTCTGAAGCTATTAAAACCGGGTTCGGGATAAACTACCCATAATATCAATTCAATTACTAACAGGTATAATAAGCTGCCCAGGTAAACTTTATTCAAGAAAACTTTATTTTGGTGGGGTAAATTTTCTTGCCTATACCATTTTGCCAAATCTTTCATATCATCAAAAAAATCCTTTTTATGAAAAATTTCCAAAGGCGTGAGCAATATAATAACCAGGGCGG
>PDQP01000076.1 GCA_002747805.1 Deltaproteobacteria bacterium | reverse complement strand
TCGTCTACTTCTTTACTTATTACAAGTCTACGGTACTTCGCTACGCATACAAAGTGATACATCAGTATGGATACGTTATGGCTTTTACGAATAAGCTCTTCCATAGACTTATAATACTACCACAAACATCACGCCGCAAGCGGCGGGGTATTAAACCCGAAGCTTCGCAATAAACAATGATTATGAATAAGATGCGGGCAATTCATCCTGGAGAAATAATCAAAGAGGAATACTTGGAACCATTAAATATAAGTGCAAACGATTTGGTTGCTGCCTTACGGGTTCCAGCACCAATAATCAGCGGACTGATTGATAAAGCAAAGACAAGGAATCAGCCCTGACCTTGCTCTTAGGCTAGCGAGATACCTCAATACCACTCCGCAATTCTGGCTGAACAAAATATGATGAAAATCAAAAATGAAATCAATCCCTACGCACATTTCAACCAAACGGCCGTAGGGGCGGATTCTATATCCGCCCATAATATTTTCATATTTGCCCGGGGTTGGGGGGGAAATGGATTAGGGCAGAAATGGATTCTGCCCCTACGCACATTTCAAACCAAATAACCGTAGGGGCGGATTCTATATCCGCCCGTAATATTTTCATATTTGCCTGGATTTTGGGGAAAATGGATTAGGGCAGAAATGGATTCTGCCCCTACGCATATTTCAACCAAGGCAGAAATGGATTATGCTCCTACGCATATTTCAACCAGGGCAGAAACGGATTCTGCCCCTACGCATATTTCAAACCAGGGCAGAAATGGATTCTGCCCCTACGGCTTGTATTGCATATAGTGCTGCACCACCGCCCTAACTACGGTAGGAAAATATGCGGGCGGCATCCACAATCGGCACCCGTTTTCTGCCGTGCTGGAAACAGGATATGGCAATATCCTGCCATCTAAAGCCGTCTTTAGGTAAGGCACAGATTTTCTCATCCATGATTTTTACCTGTACGGGAGAACTTTTTAGGGACAAGGCACCGTATTCTATACCGGCCCGGCCCTGATAAGCGGTGATTAAACAATAAGTCAGGTTATCCTTACCAGCTACCGCCCCGGTAATAAGACTATTGAGATCCAGCACCGGCAGCCAGTTATCACGCCAGCGTAAAAGGCCAAGGGCAAAGTGAGGAATGGTCGGCATAGGGATAATTTCAGGATATTCAACCAGTTCCTGACAAGTCCGCAAGGAAAGGGCAACGCTTCTGGCGGGCGAACATTGCAGCAACCAGGCTCCGGCCGCGCCAGGCCCGCCTCTATTAGGGTCATATCCCGGATAATTCAAAGCAGAACTCCCCTGGTTGAAATAACGTAATCAATTAAGCGCCGGACATCGCATAAAAAGGCATATCTTTGATTTTTCAGGGTAACAATGGCGGAAAAAGGCGATCTTTTGATTTGCAGCACCCCGGGAATATCACTAACCTCCTCGAACTCCTGACCGACAAACAACACCTCCGTCCAGCACCATTGAACCGCGGGGGCTATCTGCCATGAAGTATAAACAAACCGCTGAAGATCCGCCCTGGTTAAAATCCCCAGATTTTCAGATAGAAAAACCAGCCCCTCTTTTTTTTCCTCAATATTTCTGGCTAGCTGCTCCTGGGTAACGATAACCTCTGTTCCCTGCAGATCGATCCGGTTAAAATGCCTGATCTGACTGATTTGTGATTGGGGAACCAGCAAACGCAAAGCACCAGCCCGAAGCAAAACATGATCTTCCCCAGCCTTGACCTTCATCCACTCCCCCCGCTAACCTGCGGAAACCGCCTGATCAATGGCGGTCAGCAGTTCGGCCTCGTTATACGGCTTGGTAAAATAGCTGCTGACCCCGGCCTGCATAGCCATTTGCCGATGCTTTTCCTGGGAACGGGAAGTAATCATAATCACCGGCAGGTTTTTGGTATTATCACGGTTGCGGATATGCGAGGTTAGTTCCACCCCGTTCATATTGGGCATTTCCAGATCGGTGAGAACCACCTGCGGGATAAAGTCATCCAGCAGGCCGACCGCTTCAATCCCGTCCCTTGCGGTTTTCACCGAAAACCCAGCATCCTGAATCAATTCCTGCAAGGTGTTTCTAACCGACAGGGAATCATCAACCACCAAAACATTGGTTACCGGCGATGAAGCAGCGGCATCAGCCGGACTTTGCACCCGAACCTGCCCGGTATCTGAATAATTTGCAATCAGCAGGGGAATATCAAGGTGGATGGCAACACTGCCGTCACCCAAAATGGACGTACCGACCAGGCCCTCCAGATGTCTGACATATTCCCCCGGCGGTTTTAATAATAATTCCCTTGAATCCAGCAGGTTATCCACAGCAATTGCCCAAACCTCGCCCTGAACCTGCATCAGCACCGCAAAGGTATTGCTAAAATCCTGATGGGTCCGTTCAAAGCCCACCAAATCAGAGAGATATACCGCAGAATACATCCAGTTTTCATAGAGCAGGTAAAGTTTGCCGCCCTCTTCCTCAAATTCACAATCATTTCTGGACAGGGCCTGCTGCACCTGAACCGAAGGCAGCACAAATGCCTGGCCGGATGCTTCCACCACCAGCGAGTGAACGGTGGTCAGTGATGAGGCAAAATTCATGGTGAAAACCGTCCCCTGATTTTGATCGGCTTTAACCGTAACCCCGCCGTTCATCTTGCTGACCCAGTTTTTCACCACGTCCATACCCACGCCGCGTCCTGAAACCTGGCTGACATCATCGCGGGTGGTAAAACCTGAATTAAAAATTAGCTGACCAATCTCTTCCTGACTAAGCCGGTCTTCCTCGGCAATCATCTTTTTCTCAACCGCCCGCCGCCTGATATGCTCAAAATCAAGCCCCCGGCCATCATCCCGGCAAACCAGAAAAACCTGCTGCCCGCGGGCGGAAAATTCAAGGGTAATGGTGCCCACCGGATCCTTGCCCAGAGCCTGCCTTTCATCCGGGGTTTCCAGACCGTGGTCAATGGCATTACGCAACAGGTGCATCAGCGGATCGGCAAGCTGACTTAGCACATCACTATCAATCAGGGTATCGCCGCCCTTGACCACCAGCCTGGCCTGTTTGCCGGTCATCTGACTGGTGGTGCGGATATTACGCTGCAGCCGCGGCTCCAGCGAGCCAACCTCGGCCATACGGGTACCAATGATCAGATGCTGCAAATCCCTAGACAATACCTGCTGCTTGTTTTCCAGACTATGTAGCTCGCCAAGGGACGCAGAAAGCTGACCACTCACCAGCATATTATCGTTAAAATCCTCAAGCAGGGCATGGGTGGTGCTGTGCAGTTCGTTATACTGCTCCATCTCCAGAGGATCAAAAGATGCATCGCCATCATTGGTTCCCCCGCTGCTCATCAGGGCCAATGAACGCACATCAACGATGGTTTCCAGTTCAAAGAGCCGGGTCTTGACCCTAAGCTGCTGACTATGCAACTTTTTTTCCATCTCAACCATGGTTTTAAGCTGATTTTCCATGGCCGAGATATGCACCGACATTTCAGCAGAAACCCGAAACATCTCATCAATCCGGCTCATATTGACCCGCATGGCCGCCCCTTGCTGGGCCGCCTTGCTGACTGCCGCCGGGGCCGGAGCCGCTTGAGGCGCCGCCGCTGCCGTCTGATTGCGGAGATGAATATTGTCCAGATCACCGCCGCGGTCAATGATATTGGCAATATCCAGAATATTTTGCAGTACGCCAAGAGCCTGTTCGGGATAGGTATCGGCATCCATCAAAAAGGCAATCATCTGGGCCAGACAATGGGCCCCGTCAATCAGCACCGAGGCAATATTCTGGCCGACCTTGCCCTTATTGCTTTCAAAATAATCCAGAATATCTTCAAAGTGATGGCCGATATTAGCCGGTCCGGCCAGGCCGATAATCGCCGAGGTTCCCTTAATGGTATGCACATAACGCTTGGCGGCCACCAGATCGGACATATCCCCTTCATCGGTCAGCATTTTGGACAGCATGGCGACCAGTTGTTCAGCATGGCCGGGGGCTTCCTGAAAAAATCCTTCCAGCAGGTTTGGATCGGTATCTTCCGGCAGGGTAAGAGATACATCATCCGGCGAGGCAAGCACCGGCCTTTTAGGCTGATCCGCCGTCTCCAGGGCGTTCATCTCCTCGGGAAAGGCCCCCAGATTATGCATGGTTTTAAGTGCTTCCTGCTCGTCAAACGGGGCCGGCGCCTCACGCAGCAGATCAACCAGACTGGCGGCAATGGAAGAATCCTGCAAATTGTTAAGATACTTAACGGCAAGCTCCGGCCACTCTTGCAGAAAATCAATAAAGGGGCCGCGTTCCGGTCTGGCCGTGGCTTTGAGCCGATCGATATTATGATTGACATGCTGGCAGACATTATGCAGGCCGGGAAAGCCGACCATATCCGCCGCCTCTCCCATCCGCTCGACCTGTTCCGCATAAAATTCGGCCGCATCAACAAAGGCCGCTTCCTGATGGTCAAGCTCCGCCAGCTTTTTCAGATGCTCCTCAAGTTCAGGACGAATGGCGTCAATTTCTCCCGCCAGTCCGATAATCAGGTCGCTTAATTTCACCGGAAGACCTCGCTAGGCTGCATCGGGAAGTTTGAATACGTTAACGGATTCCACCAGATTCTTAGCTGCTTCCTGTAATTTTTCCGTACCCTTGTTCTGTTCCTCGATCTGACGGGAAGACTGCTCGGCACTCTCACCAATGGCCTGTACCGCTTCCAGCAGTTCAGCAGACATCACCTTCTGCTTGTCTGAGGCCTCGGCAATATCCTGTACGCTTGCCACCAGCTCGGCAGTAATCGCCTGGGTACGCCGCATCTGCTCTCCAGCCTGCTGGGCCTGTTCCGAACCTTCAACCACCTGACTAATGGTATGGTTCACGGTGTTAATGGTTTCATTGGTTTCAATCTGAATATTGTTTACCAGTGTGGCGATCTGCTCGGTAGCGTTACGGGATGATTCCGCCAGTTGCTGTACCTCCTGGGCAACTACCGCAAAACCCCGTCCGGCCTCACCGGCCACCGCCGCCTGCATGGATGCGTTCAGGGCCAGAACGTGGGTACGTTCCGAAATGGTGTTAATCAGGTTAACGATACCGGAAATTTCCTGCGAACGCTCGCCCAGCCGCTTGATTCTTTTTTCTGTTTCCGAAATGGTCTCCCGAATAGATTCCATACCCTCAACTGTCCGGTTTACCGTAGTTAGAGCGTCCTGGGTTACCTCGGTTGCCTGGACCGCCGACTGGTTGGTCTGTTCGGCCAGAGCCGCCACCTGATTCATGGTCTGGGTAGCGGTAAACAGGGTATCAATGGAGTGCTGCACGGTCTCCCTTTCCTTTTTGGAAGAATCAGATACCTGCTCGGCCTGGGCGTGAACATTATCCGATACGTTGGACACCTCGCCGGCAATCTCGGTTACACCCTTAAGCACCCGGGCAGTTTCCACGGCCAGCAGGTTAATGGAGTCGGATACGGTACCGATCACATCCTCGGTTACCGGTGCCCGTACCGTCAGATCCCTTTGGGAGAGTGAGTTAACCGCCTCAAGAATGCGGATAACCGAGTCGTTAAGCTGCTCGTTTTCATCCTCGGCCTTTTTCTGGGCCGCCTGACGTTCGGCAACCTCGCGCTGACCATATTCATACACCAGATAACCAAGTACGGCGGCAGCTACCAGCAACATAATAACCAGAACAACAAACCAGGTGTTCAATGAGGCCAGCCTTTGGTCAATATCAGCAAGGGCCTTGGAAGTACGTGCCTGTACCGAGTTATAGAGTTTAGCCAGCGGCTCCATAATTTCTGCTTTATACTGAAAATATTCGGGGCCGAACAGCAGGCTGACCGCCATTTGTCTATCCGGCATATCTATTCTGGCATAGTTGCCGTCAACATCCTCAAACCGTCCCTTCAGGGCGTTAAATGCCTGTATCTCCAGTTGGGCAAGGTTCTGCGATTTTGTGGTCGAATCTTCGATATAGCCCATTTCCTCGGCGGTCAGACCAGCTTCCTCCGCCAGCTTATTTATAGCAATGGCAACGCCGCTGTCCTTTCTTGGTTTGGCATGGTTAGCAAAAACAAAGTCCCAGTAAATATTGTCATAAGCCTCAGGACGGGGCAGCTCACCGGCACGGATGGCCAGAATATCGTTAAAGTGCTGCTCATACCTTTTATCGCCGGTCATAATATAAGAACGGGCGGCCAGGGTAATATCGTCCGAACTTTGCCGCAGTTCCTGGGCGACCTGAATAGACAAACCGCGCTCTACGTTTGCCTTTTCCTGCTGCTGAACCGCATTAAGCCGTGAAAAAAGCACAAAACCAGTTGCCAGCAAAAGCAGAGCTATCAATACCGACACAGCTCCAATCCATTTTTTAATATCCATTTTTATCCCTCAAAATTATGAATTTTTGTCCCAACCAGTAATCAAACTATGCTAATTCCTGCTGCCAAACCATTTATCATGAATTACTTTCAGCGTACCGTTGGCACTTAGCTTATCAATGGCCGTGCTGATCTCTCCGGCAAGTTTGGTATTGCCCTTTTTGGCAACCAATGCAATACCAGCCTTAGCAACATCAATACCTTCAACGACCCTGAATTTGCCTGGAGAGTGGCTGTTGTAATACCTAAGGATAGTATCCTCCTCCACAAAGGCATCAATATCACCAGTCAATATGGCAACCAATCCTTCAGAAACATCATCAAACTCTACGACATCCTTTACAGTTGAGCCATCGGCAGTGTTAAACTTACTCATAAAGGATGCAGCAGAACTATCCTTTTGTACCCCGACAACCAACCCCTGCAAATCGTTAGCTGAAAAAACGACACTGCGGGCAGCAACCAAGGCAACATTTGAACTTTGAAAGTAAGGTTTTGACACGGCATACTTCTTTTTTCGCTCCTTGGTAATAGTCATACCTGTAACAATATCAACCTCGCCACTGTTCAGGTAGTCATCTTTTTTACTCCATTCAATAGAAACATATTTGACATTCTTACCTAAAATTTGTCCCACTTCATTAACCAACTCAATATCAAATCCCACACGGCTTCCATCACTACTGATGAAGGTCAAAGGCGGATAAGCGGGATCTACACCGGCTACTAAAAATTTACTGCGGTCAATATTGACGCCTGTTGCCTTTTTTGATAATTCACCAATGGTTCTCAATTCTCCTTCCCCTGAACCATTTTGGGAACCGCTACCTGAAAAAAACATAGCTATACCCGCAATCAGCAATATGAACATGCCGCCCAAAAGATAGTATTGCCATTTTTTATTTATAAAATTTTTCACCTACAACCTCCAAAATAAAAAAATATTAATATTGCATCCTGTCAGGATCCAGTCTTCAGCCTCTCGCATAAGGATTCAGTATCCAGGTCAAACCAGAGTTTACCGTCAATCATACAGGCCGCCCGAATATACGGCCTTACGGGTTCGGGAGCAGTATTGATCTCTGCCTGCTGAGAATCGTCCCAGTCAATCTGTCTGGGCAGGCCGCTGATAATGATACCGGCCGCATTCGAGCCATGCTGCAAGACCAGCAGCATCGGTTTTTTCTGTTTATCCGCCGCCCCAAGCCCAAAATACCTGACCAGATCAAAGATCGGGATTACCGCCCCATGCAGATTGGTCAGCCCCACCAGCCAACCCGCAGCATTCGGCACCCGCACATAATTGGGCATCTGGGTTAATTCACTGCCGTCAGCAAAATCAATCATCAGCCTTAAATCACCGACATAAAAACCCTGCCGGATATTTACCGATTTATCCTGCTCAAGGGGCTGGTAAAAACCGCTGCCGGATAAATCCAGTGATTCCAAGGCATCAGACGGCAGTAACAAATCATCCACCCGTTCATGCTGCCCGATCTTATCGCCATCATCTGCCGAATCATCATGCCAACTATGGTGTGTAATCAGGTTGGAATCGTAGGCAGATGCGGCGGGCGATTCCTTGACGCCGGGCGGCAGGCTACGGTTTTCAGATGCCTTCGGCTTTGGAGCGGGTTTGGTGCGGCTCCTGGTAATACCGGCAATTTTATCATCCATCCCGCTGCCGGACAGGGCATCAATATGGGTAAGAAATATTTCGGCCTGCTGTTGCTGCAGCCGGTTGCCGGATTTTTGTACGATCTCCAGAGTAGTACGGGCAAGATCGTACTCCTCCTTTCTAATCAGCAGTAATGCCTGTTCCAGAGACTTGCCGAGCATGGCATCTGATTCACGCTGCCACTGTTTTTTCTCAAGTTTAAGCTCACGCCTGACCCTGGCCAGACCGGCATGGATACTTGCCCTGGTTTGGGGCTTTTTCGTATCGTCCGTATCATCCTTAATGGCTTTTTTGGTCTTTTGCGGCCCGGCCTTTGCCTGAACTTTTTTAGGAGCCTTATTTACTCTGGCGATGCGAGGGGGTTCGGGAGCCGGAACAATTTCATCCAGATTCAGGGAAAATTCCTCGATGGATAAAAGTGCCTGTTCAAGCTCATCCCCGCCGTCCGGCCCGGTTTTATTGTCCGGTGTAATACCTGATTTATTGTCCGGCTCTGCCCCCTGCCCTGCTTTTACGGCAGGCGGCAAATCGTCCTTGACCGCCTTTTTCGGCTCGGCCGCAGGTTTTTCCGGCTCCGGCATCAGTGCCGGGGCATCCAGATCAATTTCCAGAGCAGGCGGTTCATCTTTAATTTCACCATCGGCGGGACTGGCAGGCTCCGATTCCACGGCTGGCATATCTTCTGGAGCAAGGGCATCAAGGGCTGGTTCAAGGGCCGGCACCTCTTCCGGCTCCAGGTCATCAAGGGCCGATTCAATGGACGGCTCAACAGCCGGTTTAGTAATGTCAGGCTCAATTATTGATACAGGTTTTTTGACCGGCTGATCATTGGCAGCGGAAGAATCCGGCCCGGAACCAAGGACGAAAAAACGGCCTTCCCTGCTTTTTCTGTCCTGTTCTGCATCGGTCAATAAATCCTTGATCGACTTGCGGGATGATTGGCCTGACTCAGCCCCTGCGTCCTGAGACTTGCCGGAAGCATCGGCTGGAGATTCGGCAAATAACTCATCAATATCTCCATCATCTGTTTCAATATCTTTTTCTGCTGAAACTGCTGGAGCCTGCGGGGCAGAATCATCAGAATCAAACAGTAAAAGTTCTTCATCCCCGGAAAAAAGGGACGAACCGGATGAATCAGACACCCCGTCCTGCTCGGCCAGCATTTCCAGCTGAATCTGAAAGGAATCAAGCATCTGCTGCTGAACCTCATCCCCCCGGCCCTCGGCCTCGGAGATAAGACCAGCAGTCAGTTCATATTTGCCCTCGGTCAAGGAAACGGCAATCTCTTCCAGCAGGACATCAACATCCCTTAAAGCTCCTTGTTCCACCGTCATTTCAGCCACCTAGAGCCTGCATATTCATTGACCAGTACGGCAGGATTAAAGGGATTTGACCACATCCAGGACATCACTTTCGGTATAAGGCTTGGTGATATAACCCTTGGCTCCCAGCATCTTGCCCCATGCCTTGTCGGCCTTCTGATCCTTTGAAGTAACCAGTACCACCGGCAGCTCCTTGGTATCAGGATTATTTTTCAGTTCACGGGTGGCGGCAAAACCGTCCATGCCGGGCATATTGACATCCATCATAATCAGATCCGGCCGATTGCTTTTGGCCGCCTCAACCGCCTTTGCACCATCCTCAACGGCGGCGGTGGAATATCCGGCCTTTTTCAGAATATTTTCCAGATTAGTGCGGTCTGCCTGACTGTCATCCACCACCAGAATTTTAGAAATCACGCTGTTACCTCCTTGTTATTATGATGGATTTGCAAAAAACAAATCCGTTTTAATAATTTCAGTAAGATTTTCGGCAAATCCCGCAAAAAACCCATTGCGGAAATCAGCCGCGGCCGCCCTTGCCGTAGCTGGACAACACCTCCAGCAGCCTGCTCCTTTTGACCGGCTTGGTCAGATAGGCATCACAACCAGCCATCTTGCCCCTAACCTTGTCAAAGGGAGAAGTACGGCTGGTCAGCATAATCACCGGAATCTTGCCGGAGTGGTGCTTCTGGCGGCGGATCGCCCGGCAGGCCTTATAACCGTCAATGCCGGGCATCAGGACATCCATCAACACACAGTCAAAGGACCTGTCTTCGGTCATGGCCACCGCCTGTTCACCATCCTCAGCCGTGGCCGTCTGATAGCCCTGCTGAATCAGGAGACGCTCCAGATGGGAACGCACCATTTTGCTGTCATCAACAATCAGGACACTGGAGTAGCCAGCCTGAGCGGGCGGCCTGGCCTGTTCCTCCGAGGTGCCGTCCTGTCCGTTCAGACTTTCCTCTTTCAGGGCCAGTTCATCAAGAAAACGTGAAATAACCACCGGCATACTCACCCAGATAACCGGATGTTTAATGCTGGTGTGCCGATAATTTCCTTCCGGCACCTTGCCCACCCAGATCACCGGCTTTTTTTCAATCTCATCACTGACGCTCTCTGCCCATGAGGTTGCTCCATAATCCAGGCCGTCAATGATCACCACATCAGCATTATCTATTTCACTTTCTTCGAGAAGAATCAGACGGGGCGGGCGGCTTTCGCTCATCTTGACTGCAAGATCAAGCATCCTAAGTTCAAATTTCTGAAAACCCTTAACCAAAATTTTTATACTTGATTCCATCAGCAGCCATGTATTTTGAAGAAAGTTAATTCGAGCCGGTAATCAGCCGTAAATACAAAAAGCAAAAAACCACTTTAAGCGGCCCCTTGCAGCAAATATATTGTAAGATATTGATCGGACGCTATGCAGGTTTATCAAACCGGAAACCCGCTTAGGCGGTGAACCGCCCAGCCAAAAAGCACCAGCAAATTAAACTTTAATATTTTTCTTGTAAACAAAAAATTACGGCAGGCGGACAAAAATTAACCGGTACGGGAAATAACCATAATAAAATTTTGAATAATCCCGATAATTTTTATAATTTCAACTCCGCAGGTCTGAAAAACACCTGCTCCTTCTTGCCGGCCATCTCTTCCACGGCAATATCGTAATATTGATGCAAATGCGACAATACCCCCGCCACCAGCCTTTCCGGGGCCGAGGCTCCGGCGGTAATCCCGATTGTGTGCCGATTGTTCAGGCAGGAAAGATCAATATCGCGGTAATCATCGATCAGATATGCTGCACACCCTTTTCTGGCCGCTGCTTCACGCAGGCGGTTGGAATTGGAACTGTTTTTTGAACCCACCACAAAGACCAGATCACATTCGGCGGCCAGATGCCGCACCGCATCCTGCCGATTTTGGGTGGCAAAACAAATATTTGATTTTTTTCCCGCGATGGCCGGAAAACGCCTTTTAAGCACCTGCTTGATACCGCAAATATCATCCTGACTAAGGGTGGTCTGGGTTACATAGGCCACCTTTTTATCATCAGCAACCTGAAGGCTGGCGGCCTCTTCCTCATTGGCTACCACATGAACCCGCCCGGCGGCCCGTCCAGCGGTGCCTTCCACCTCTGGATGTTTATGATGCCCGATGATCACCACATCATAACCCTGACTGTGGCAGCGTTCCACCATCCGATGGACACTGGAAACCAGCGGACAGGTGGCATCAACCGTATTCAGGCCAAGGGCGGCGGCCCTTTTTTCCACCGCGGTTGATACGCCGTGGGCACTGAAAATACAAAGGCCGCCTGCCGGAATATCGGTAAGTTTTTTGACAAATACCGCCCCAAGCTCTTCCAGTTCTTCAAGCACATGCCGGTTATGAACTATTTCATGCAGCACATATATTGGCGGGCCGTGGGTTGCAATACTTTTTCTAACTGTTTCAATGGCCCGTACCACTCCGGCGCAAAAGCCTCGGGGCGAGGCTAAAATAACCCTTAATTTCATAATTTTTCCTGATTGTTAATTTGATCGGCCCGCCTGCTGCCTTGATGGTTTTAATCTAACCTGGCTGAGCGGCTTTTGCCCTGCCCTGCTGGTTTTTATAAAATTTTTCTTGTTAATCCAAGGTCTATATATTAGTTTTGAGTAATTGTTCCATAAAAATTTTTGAATACTGGATGCCGCAGACGGCCTGCAGGCATTAAAAGATCAATCAGAACCAGGGAGAAAATTATGGCAAGAGCAATAAACATTTGGAGCCGATTATGGTGTATGCACAATGAAACCAAAGACTTACTCTTGTTTCGTCCGCAATCCATGATTCGGCATTTCAGCCAGATGCAGCAAAGCAGCGATACGGAGCAGGCGGTGGATATTGCCGATCGGCTGGAAGATGCTCCGGCGGAACACGGCAAGCGGCTGCAGGTCGGCCCGGGCGGCGTTGATGAGGGCGATGACCAGAATTATACCGCCAGACAAAAGATTGGCTTACTGCTTGGCCCGGCCCTGTTTTTTATGATGCTCTTCTGCCCCTTACCGGCCGGAATGAGCGTTGAGGCCCAACGCATGGCGGCAGTGGCCCTGCTGATGGCAACCTGGTGGATGACCGAGGCCATTCCCATTCCGGCTACCTCGCTGATTCCCATTGCCGCCTTTCCCCTGCTGGGCATTATGCATACCAAAAAGGCGGCGGCACCCTATGCCTCTCATCTTATCTTTCTGTTTATGGGCGGATTTATCATTGCTCTTGCCATGCAGAGATGGAACCTGCATAGGCGGATTGCCATGAATATTGTCCAGGTGGTCGGCTTTTCGCCCGGGCGGCTGATCTTCGGCTTTATGATGGCGACCGCGGTGCTTTCCGCCTTTGTGTCCAATACCGCCACCACGGTAATGATGATGCCCATTGGTCTTGCCATTATCACCCATATTGTTACCGAGGGCAAAAAGGAAGGGCTTGATCAGAAGATAGATTTTTCGCCGGAGCAGTTTGCTTTCGGTCTGAACCTGATGCTGGGCATCGCCTATGCTGCCTCAATCGGCGGCATTGCGACCCTGATTGGTACGCCGCCCAATACGGTACTGGCCGGATATTTGCAGAAAACCTACGGCTATGAAATAACCTTTGCCGGATGGATGATGGTGGGCGTGCCGCTGGTGCTGGTATTTTTGCCGATTTGCTGGCTATGGCTGACCAGGGTTGCCAACCCGATGAAGCTGGAGAAGGTGCCGGGCGGCAAGGAGCTGATTGATGACGAGCTGAAAAAGATGGGCAGAATGAGTGCTGGTGAGCTATGGACTGCTCTGGTTTTCGGCCTGACCGCCCTTGGCTGGATTTTCCGCAGTCAGATTGTGAAACTGGGCTTTTTTCCCGACCCAAAACTGATCACCGATGCGGCCATTGCCATGACCGGGGCCTTGATTTTATTTGTGATTCCGATCAATACCAAAAAGAATGTCTTTGTTATGAACTGGACCTGGGCCTCCAAGATGCCCTGGGGGGTGCTGATTCTTTTCGGCGGCGGCCTGTCGATGGCGGCCGGATTTAAGGCTTCCGGCCTTGCCCAGTGGATCGGCTCGCAGGTTAGCCTGCTGGAAAATGCCCCGATTATCCTGCTGGTTCTGGCGGTAACTACCCTGATTATTTTCCTGACCGAACTGACCTCAAATACGGCTACGGCAGCGATGATTATGCCCATATTATCGGCGGTTGCCATTGGTCTTGGTCAAAGTCCGCTGCTGCTGGTGGTACCGGCCGCCATTGCCTCTTCATGTGCCTTTATGCTGCCGGTGGCTACCCCGCCCAATGCCATTGTTTTCGGCTCCGGCTATGTTACCATCCCGCAGATGGTAAAAAGCGGTATTGGTCTGAATATGGCGGGCATTCTGCTGGTGCTGATTCTGACTTACGCCCTGCTGATACCGGTATTTGGTATTGATATTGGCGTTATTCCCGATTGGGCGGCGGCTGCTAAGTAAAGTAGAGTTAAAAAACAAGCAATTTTATCAGATCTCTAAAAAAACTCCGCCAGACAAGGTGCGGTGCTTATGCCGTAACGAAGCATGGCGGAGTTTTTATATCAGAGATTGAGAACAAGCCTTATTCCTTCTTCAATTTGAGACATTATGGTCATTGGCAGTCTCCCTGCCTTTTCAATTAAAAATGATTTATCTACTGTAATTATCTGAGACACATTGACTATACTATCTCTTGGAAGTTTTGACTTATTTTTTGAGATTTTTACATTCCCGGGTGCGGCCTCTAACCGGAGATTAGAGGTTATTACTGCTGCAATTACTGTGTTGATATTGCTTCGATTAAATTCATTGGACTGGACTATAAGCAGCGGCCTTTTATATCCAGGTTCCGAACCTTGTGGTTCGGGTAAATTTGCCCACCATATCTCACCTCGTTGAATTACCATTTTTCTTCACAAATGGAATTAAACTGTAAAGCTGCAATGGAACTATCTATTGAGGAAGTTTGATTTGAGTAAACTTCATTCAGCTTTTTTGTTACTTCTGCTTTAGAATGTTTTTCAAGGAATTGGGTAATGGCCTCTGAGTATAACTTGCTTCGGGAAACTCCATGATCATCTGCATAAGTTTCAGCAGCCTGGAAAATATGATCAGGAATGGATATAGCAGTTTTCATTGTTTACTCCATGATTTAAGGAAAATAATGCTTCTCTATTTTTTTCGGGGTATAAAAATATTTACACTTGTTGTCAATTAATTTTTGGGTGTTAGCAAACTTAGAGACTTACAAATAAAATCAGGCAAAAACCACCTCTCGGCAAAAAGAGATCAGCTGCTCCCTTCTAAGACAAATTTTTTCCTGCTCGGGAATAAGCGGGGATTTTTTTATTTTAATGATTGACATCTTATATTCCAGATAATAGGCCATCCGGTTATCAAGATACCAGACATATAAAAGACCCATCAGCATTCCGGGCGGCGAAAAGCCTTCTTGCCCGTTTAACATCCTGATAAAATGATTTTTATTACTAGTTTTCTGCATTCTCGCCAGCAATAAAAAATTAACTAGCTGATCATAAGAGAAAAAAGACTGCCAATCCCTTTCATCAGCCAGATAAAGATGGAAGACCCGGCCCAGATACTCACCATCCTCAACTACATCCTTAACCATCTTTGATCGGCAGTATCTGCCCAGCAAGGATTGACCCAGGGCAATCAAAAAGGCGGTTTCAAGCTGGCTGACATTTTGCAGGACATCGACCCGGATTTTTATCAGCCGATCTTCGGGATCAAAAAATGAGTAAACATTATCCCAACGCTGGTTACGGGGCCAATCCGGTCTTGCTACGATCTGTACTCCGGCACAATGGTCAAGATGGGCCAGCGAAATATCATGATGTTTCCAGATAATTGATATAAATTGTTGTTTTAAGGTGTTTTTATCAATCTTAATTCCGGCTGGGAGGCGGTATTCAAGCGAGTGGATCCGGCTTTTGAGGCTTTGGTATCTACAGCATAAAACCGGAGCATTATAATTTACATATTTTCTGCCGCCTTGCTTAATCCTGCCTCCATCCTGACTGGTTTGAGGCAAAATCCTCTTTCTGGTGATATAGAGGGTTCTAATTACCCTGGCCAGAAAATCAGGGTCATGCTGAATAGCCCCTTTTTCACGCAGCATCCTTTCGGAAAAAATGCCGCATTCAATCGGGAGATAGTCCTTGCCCGCCACCACCTCCCGATCAAGATAGATGGGAATTTTCCCTTCGACTGCATATTTCTGCAATATGGAAGACGGCACCTCCTGCATAGAGATACAAAGCACCTCATTAAACAGTCCGGCAGTGCCGCCTGGGATATTATTTTCATAGGCGGTCAGCATATCCGAAACCCGATATTTTCTTTGCGGGTCATCGGTCAATAAATCGGTCTCCCCCGCCTGAACCCAAAGATTTGAAACCAGAACCTTCAGGGCATTTTTATTTTTTCTGACCGCTTCAGCAATAGCCGTAACCTGAAAAACCGGAATGATGGAACTATATAGGCTGCCCGGGGCCATAACCAGAATATCCGCCTGGGCAATACTATCCAGAACCTGCTTATAAACTACCGGTTTCCGGCAATAATCCACCATCACTTCCTCAATGGGTACATCTCTTCTCGCCAGCGATGATTTATGTTCGCCTCTGACCTGCACCCCGTTGGCATATCTGATCCTTAACTGTGCCTGGGTGGAAGTGCAGGGCAAAACCCCGCAATCGGCCACGCCAAGATAACCGGCAATTTCATTTAGGGCCTTAAACAGGGCATGGTGTAAAAGCTCCGGATTTTCCGCCAGATGATTATCATTTAGTCCGGCCGGAAGCTGCTGGTAAACCTTGGCAAGGATAATCAGATTTCCCAGA
>PDQP01000075.1 GCA_002747805.1 Deltaproteobacteria bacterium | reverse complement strand
GATGTTTAGGGTTAAGCTGCATAGACAGGCTCTGATCCACCAGACTTAGTTGGCTTTGGTTGGGACTTTTTCCTTTCATTTTTACTCCAAAAATGTCATATGATATTGCAGGATTTTGAGTATATTTTAACAGAAACCTGCAATTATGACCATAAAAAAAATGAGATTTGTCTTTTATTTTCAAATTGTTGATCGTTTCTCAGGGTTGACTATTTATCGGCCCCATTGCGTTTGACCTCGATTAAATGCCCCATTTTATCCCTTTTGCATCTGAGATAATTCTCGTTTTCATCTCCCGGGGCAATCTCAATCGGCCTTCTTTCCACAACCTCAATGCCGTAGCCTTCAAGCCCGACTATTTTCTTCGGATTATTGGTCAGAAGTGCCATTTTACGCACCCCAAGCTCACGAAGAATCTGGGCACCAAGACCGTAATCACGAAGATCAGGCTTAAAACCAAGCTCCAGATTAGCCTCAACCGTGTCCAGACCATTGTCATCCTGCAGGGCATAGGCCCTCAGCTTGTTGACCAGCCCGATTCCCCGGCCCTCCTGACGCATATAAAGCAGGATGCCGCTGCCATGTTCATCAATCATTTTCATGGCATGGTATAATTGCGAGCCGCAATCACATCTGGCCGAACCAAAGACATCACCGGTCAGGCATTCTGAATGAACCCTGACCAAGGCCAAATCATCGGGTTTGATCTCTCCTTTAACCAGGGCAACATGTTCAAGCCCATCCACCTCGTTACTATAGGCAATGGCCTTGAAGGTTCCGGCGTGTTCAGTGGGAACCCTTGCCTCGGCAACCCTTTTGACCAGCACCTCCTTGCGTAATCTATATTCGACCAGATCGGCAATGGCAGCAATTTTAAGATCGTGCTTTTCAGCAAATTTTTCAAGATCCGGCATCCTGGCCATAGTGCCGTCATCCTTCATTATTTCACAGATAACTCCGGCCTCGATCATACCGGCAAGACGTGCCAAATCAACCGAGCCTTCAGTCTGTCCTGTTCTGACCAGAACCCCGCCTTCTCTTGCCCTGAGCGGAAAAATATGCCCCGGACTAACCAGATCCCTTGCCGTTGCCTCCGGGTCTACCGCAACCTGAATGGTCCTGGCCCGGTCAGCCGCCGAGATGCCGGTGGTAACTCCGGTGCGGGCCTCAATGGAAACGGTAAAGCCGGTGCCGTAGGGAGAGGTATTATTGGCGACCATCATCGGCAGCTCCAGCCTCTCGGTTATCTCAGAGGACATGGCAAGACAAATCAGCCCCCGGCCATGGGTCGCCATAAAATTTATGGCCTCCGGTGTAACCGCTTCGGCAGCCATGGTCAGGTCGCCTTCATTTTCACGGTCTTCATCATCAACCAGGATGATCATCTTCCCGGCCCTAATATCCTCAATGACTTCCTCAATCGGGCTTACCGCCATAATATCCACTCAAAATAAAAGGTTATAAAAGATGTTTTCGTAAAAATCAGCCAACTCCATCCTGATGGATTCTGAAAAAAATCCGCTAGACAAGGCGTGATGTTGCGGGCGGTACTCCAGCAGTACATATGGTACGGTGGAGTACCGGCCAAAACTCACAACGAAGTATGGCGGATTTTTTACGAATCCATCATAAGAAACCATTCTCAGCCAGCAAATTCATGCTGACATCCGTTTTTTTCCCTGCCCCTGACAGCAGTTTTTCCACATACTTTCCTATAATATCAACCTCAATATTAACCTGGCTGCCAATCTCAAGCCCGCCCAGACTGGTCTCCTGCAAGGTATGGGGAATGATGGACACCGAAAAACTGCCGCCGGAACATTCATTTACCGTAAGGCTGACTCCGTTTATGGCTATGGAGCCCTTTTCAACCACATAACGGAAAAAATCCATCGGCAGGGAAAAGCTGAAAATAGTAAAATTACCCATCGGCCTTTTTCCGGTTACGGCGGCAACGCAGTCAACATGACCGGAAACAATATGACCGCCAAGCCGTCCTGACACCTTGAGTGCCCTTTCCAGATTAACCAGATCGCCTGCGGCAAGCCCGCCCAGCATGGTTCTGGCAAGGCTTTCGGGCGAGACATCAGCCAGAAACCTCCGGCCCTTGATCCGGTAGGCCGTCAAACAAACCCCGTTAACGGCAATTGATTCCCCCTCGCAAGGCTCCGTCAAATCAAATCCGGCCTCAATGGCAAAAACCTGACCGCCCCCGGCCTTTCGTTTTTCCACCAGCCTGCCCGTACCTTCTACAATGCCTGTAAACATATAACCAGTAAAAAATTAAAGTTCCTCGGCCTTTTTCTCAAGTTCATCCGCCAGTTTCGAATGTCTGAAATTCCGGTGTATGCCGGCGGCAGTGCGGTAAGTGTCTCCGGCTGCCTTGCGGTCGCCGGACTCCAGATAAATTTCGGCCATTTTTTCAAGGGTGGATACCGCCCCTTGCGGATTGTTATTCAGGCGGTAATCTTCAATCAAATCAAGACAGGTATCAATGGCCCGCCGGTAATCCTTCATCCCCGTATAAACCTCAATCAGCTTAATACTGATAGCCTGCTGGCTCATGGGATCATCGGCCTTAACGCAGATTTCCAGGGCCCTTTGGTAATGTTTTTCCGCCTGCTCATACTCCTTACGGGCCAGGCAGACATGACCAAGCTGATTGGACGCATTGGCTATACCGTTTTGGTCATTTTTTTCTTCGTAGGCCAGCAGAACATTATGAAAGGCGATGGCAGCCTGGGCGAAATCCCCGTTACTTAAAAACCGCTTACCGCCCTCAAACTCCCGAACAACCGGATTTTTGGCTTCCCCTTTAGCCTCGGCGGTCTCTTGTACCGGCCCTATTGAGTCCAGGCTTTGCAGATTAGTCATTTTTCACTCCTCCATGAATCAATGCTACCGCTTTCTTGGCCTCAGCCGCAACGGTGGTGTTTAGTTGACTGCCATCCTCCCAGGTGGCAAATTCTGCCTGATCCTGACCAAGTTCCATAAGCTGAAAGGCAACCTCGGATGCCTTGATTCTGCCCAAAAGGATGGCTACATGGCCGCGGATGGCCGGGTCAGGGTGCCGCAAAAAATGAAACATATTGAAAAAAGGCGTATCCCGAACCAGATCGGGGCGGGATCTTGCAATCTGCCCCAAGGCCCAGACAACCTGCATCTGGGTGGACGGCTCGCCCATATAATTAAGGATATATCTGGTAAAGGCCCCAAAAATATCAGGCCGGCCCGACACGATATAACCAATGGTTTCCAGCATTCCCCACGGCGTTGCCGCCGAGTCAGAACATGCCTCAAACATCCGGTGGACAAGCTCGGAGACCTGCCCCGGGTCGCGGGTGGAGACCCGTTTGCAAACCCGGCCAATCAGCCAGGCAATACGCCAGCGTTTTTCCTCGATAGGTTCATAGAGCATCCTCTGGAAAAGACGCAGGGTTTTCCGGTCGTCAAAACAAAGGGCAACCAGTGCATCCATATCTTCCCTGTCCACCAGTTCCCGTACCAGCCTTTTATTGGCTTTCTGCTTTTTTCGGCCCTTGGCCGGAGCAGGCTCTACGTCCGGCACAGCCCGCTCAAATTCGGGGGAAAGCTCTCTTACCTGCTCATCTTTTTTCTGTTTCAGCCTTTCGGACAATTCCGCCATTTCCGTATGGAGCCTGACGAAATACAAAACGCCGCGTACCGGTCTGCCGTCAATGTTTTTGGTATCCACAATCTGATGGGTAAGCTCGTCATAATCCTCAACCCGCCCGGTTAGATAATCATCTTCCGGCAATAGTTCCCAGGCCAAATCAGAGTTATTACCGCAGGCAAAGATCAGCGTTTCCACCAGGGCCGCTCCGACATTATGGCCGGTGGCATCACTGCTGTAAACGGCTCCGCACTGGCATCTGCCGACCGGAAACTCCCGCATCCGCCTTTCATGGGCATCGGAAGGTCTGCCGACCTTCTGGCCGCAAAACGGACACCACGGCTTTTTTACGATCCGTCCCTTATTGCTTTTCATGCCCTGCACCCAAAGCTATGACAGCTTCTGCTCAAGGCGGCTGACAAAATTGGGATCAACCGAATAACCAAGCTCCACCGCCTTATCAAGACTGTATTTGGCAGCGGTGTAGTCTCCTGTGAAATAAAGGGCTACGGCCAGATTATTGTTGGCAAGGCCGGAATCCGGCTCCAGCTCAATCGCCCGGCGGGCCGCCTTCAAGGCCCGGTCATCCTCTCCCTTCATGGTCAGCACCGAGGTAAGGTTCATCCAGACCGTGGCAAGTTTTGGATCGTACTTGATTGCCTTCTCGTAGGCTTCCAGGGCCTTTTCCAGTTCATTTTTCTGCTGCCAGATCAGGCCGAGATTGGCATGGGCCTGAGCGGCCTCCGGCTGAACCTTCACCGCTTCCTCATTTAGCCGCAGGGCCTTTTCCAGATCGCCGCGGCCAAAATAGATGGCTCCAAGATTGATGCGGCTCTCGCTGGCAATCGGATCAATTTCAATGGCCCTTTCAAGGGCGGTAATGGCCTCGTTAATCTTTCCGGCCTTCATATAGACCAGCCCCAGATGATGGAAGGCCATTACCGACTCGGGGTTTTCCTTACATTTTTTCTGCAACTCTTCGATCACCTGCGGCAGGTCTTCCTTCAACTGCTTCTCGGACATATCTCCCTCGCTGTTAATATTTGCGTAAATCTGGTTTAACCGCCTATTTCCATGCGGCACTTGGGGCCGCACCAGGCATGGCGGCGTAAACTATAGACACCTTGGGTTCACATGCAAGCATAAAATTTCCGCCGCCTTTCACCGACTGCCTTAATAACCATCAGCGGTTAAATTTTTCATGGCAGGCAAGCGAGAGTTCAAGGCTGTTTGCTACTAGAATTTCTTTGGCCTGAGCCGCATCCCGCCCAATTTGCCGGCCAAGCTCTTCGATGCCAGAAAATTTCTGCTCCCCCCGCAGGTATTTGATAAAATTGATCTTGATTGGTTTGCCATAAATATCTTTATCAAAATCAAATATATGCGTTTCAGCCACCAGTTTTTTGCCGGCAAAGGTGGGGTTAAAGCCGATATTGACCACGCCGCCATAACATCTGCCATCATAAACCGCCTGCACCGCATATACGCCATGCAGCGGCACAAGACCTTCGGGATTCAGGACAAGATTGGCGGTGGGAAAGCCCAGTTCTGCTCCCCCGCGCTGACAACCATTCTGGACGGTGCCTCTGATTTGATAATAACGCCCCAAAAGATGCATGGCAGTCTCCATATCTCCGGCCATGATCACTTCCCGTACCCTGGAAGAGCTGACCAGAATCTTATCCTCGTAATGAGCCTTGACCACCTCTACAGGAAAATGCTTTTCTTCGCCCTGCCTTTCAAGAAAGTCGGTATCGCCGCAGCGTCCCTTGCCAAAGGCATAATCATAGCCCACCACCAGCTCCTGCATGCCGATTTTGCCAAGGAGAATCTCATCAACAAAACGCTCCGCCGTGATTGACGCAAATTCCCGGTCAAACGGCACAATAATCAGCACATCCAGACCAGAAATTTCAATCAATTCAATTTTTTGCTGGATGGTTGAAATCTGTCTTATGCCGCCTGGCCGCAAGACCTGCAAGGGATGAGGATCAAAGGTTACAGCCACGCTCACACCGCACAGCCGCCTGGCTCTTTGCACCACCCGGTTAAACAATAATTGATGCCCCCGGTGAACTCCATCAAAATTGCCAATGGTTACGCAGGCTTTGGTGATTTGCTTATCTATCTCATCCAGTTGTCTGATTATTTTCATATTTCGTATGATTATTAAAAATTTTCCAGCAGCTTAAAAGAAAGTCTTGACAAAACCTGTCCCAGCCAGCATAATCACGCCTCGTTGCCGAAGTGGCGGAATTGGTAGACGCGCCAGGTTCAGGGTCTGGTGGGGGTATCCTCGTGGAAGTTCGAGTCTTCTCTTCGGCACCATTTGAATAATCAAGGCTTTATCTCTGAAAAACAAGGAGATAAGGCCTTTTTTATTTTAAGCCATCTTCAACCCTGCTCTTGCATCCAATCTTTTTTTGCTTTATTATGCTATCTTTTGCTATCGAAATGCTGCAAAAGACACAAAAGGCGAAGCACATTACCACTATTCCCCCTCAAAAAGCAATCACCGTACAAATAACAAAAAAAATGACCGTGTTCCAAAAATGTTGAAAATTTGTGTATTATGAGAATATATTTAATTATATTAAACTCTTATACAAATCATGTTTGTTAGTAAATTTGCAACACTGCCAAATTTTCATGGGAAAAAAACAGCGGAAATATATTATGAAAAAAACAGTCACTCTGAACACTACCCAAATAGCAGCTTAACGCCCTGGTTTATCAAAAATAACTCTTAAATTGTGCCAAAATTTGTTTGACAATGGGGCCACTTCATCCTGATATGATTATATTTACTATTCGTATCATTTATGATATGAATAGCCGATGCAAACAAATAATTGGATCTGGCAAAATAGAGAGTGGCCTGAATTTACTTTCGATGCAAATGAGCTTCTTCCAAAGCTGGGAACAGCTTTTCAGCTCATCGGGAAGCTGGAAGCTGTAAGCCAGTCAATCAGCAAGGAAGAAAGAACCGCTGCCCAGCAGTGCATTCTTACTGATGACGCTATCGAAACAGCCGCCATAGAGGGTGAAATACTCCAGCGGAGTTCTGTTAGAAGTTCAGTCCGAAAAAGGCTGGGGCTGCCGGTCGAAAAGGAAGATTGGGATGCACATGCAGACGGGTTGATTGCTGTGCTGTTTGATGCAAGAAGCCCCGCTCCAGCCCCTCTGACAAAAAAGAAGCTGTTTAGCTGGCACGCCGGTCTCTTTCCCACAGGATACTCTGGATTAAAGCGGATTCATGTAGGGGAATATAGAGGGAAAGAAGAGATGCAAATCGTTTCAGGTACTCTGGGAAAAGAGGTCGTTCATTATGTCGCCCCGCCCTATGACAGATTAGCGGAAGAGATGAATCTGTTTCTCATATGGGCCAACACCAAAAGTACATACCACCCTTTGATTAAAGCGGGAATAGCCCATCTCTGGTTCATTATGATCCATCCTTTTGATGATGGTAATGGACGGTTGG
The DNA here is from genome assembly GCA_002747805.1 of Deltaproteobacteria bacterium. Classification (GTDB taxonomy): domain Bacteria; phylum Desulfobacterota; class Desulfobulbia; order Desulfobulbales; family Desulfocapsaceae; genus SZUA-575. The sequence goes on along the minus strand of PDQP01000075.1, from coordinate 9,583 downwards.
GAAGAGCCATTACAGACTATATAATGTCTTCACACTATCCCTCTCTTATGCAGATACTCTCTTTTTCAAAGCATTTCAGTTTAGACCGAAAAGGGTACTATGCAACTCTGGAAGCAGCAGGAAAGCATTCGCTGGATATTACAAACTGGTTATCCTGGTTTCTCCAGACAACGATTTCTGCTATGAGGGAAGCAGAGTGGGTAATTGACAGGGTCGTTATGAAAGCTCAATTTTGGCAGGTGCATCAGAACACTTCACTTAACCAGAGACAACAAAAAGTCATTAACCGATTGCTTGATGCCGGAGAGAAATTTGAAGGCGGCATGACCACAAGGAAATATGCGGGAATGACCAAATGCAGCAAAGTTACTGCCAGTCGAGACCTTGCAGACCTGGTGCATAAAAAAATACTTCAGAAAACTGCCTCTGGTGGAAGAAGCACAAGTTACGAAATACGGACATAAGCGGAGACTAGCCTCACCAGCTATCGTGGAAGTTCGAGTCTTCTCTTCGGCACCATCTTTATTTAATCTTTTTTGATTTCAATAGGTTGCGATTATAGATCATAATCGTTCTTATACAAAGTTCTTGTTCGGTTGTCTAATTTTTGTGTAAATGTCAGTATTCTGCTGGCTAAAAAAAAAGCAGACAACTCATTTTGAGCCGTCTGCCTTAATTTAATAAGCCCTAAGGTCTTGCAGTGTCATGCAATTATGACTTTTGTACCAGCATGGTAGCCGGATCTAGCCACAGCTTGGCACCGGCCTGATGGCTGCCGGAATCACATTTGATAATGTCAAGAGTAATTGCATCAGCATCAGGCATAATAAGAAGCACATTGGCAAACATATCGTCAATCTCATGGCAGGGAGCCGGCACTCCAGCGGCACTTTTGCGCTGGTCTCCACGGTGGCTGACTGCTGAAAACCATGCCGAGCCAATATTCTTTTCAGCCATGAATTTTCCCAGCTCTTCCAGCTCACTCCGGCTGTTTTCCGTAAACTCATAGCCGTCAATAATCAGGCAGTCCGGCCGGTAAACATCCTGGGAGATAAAATCCTCCAGTCTTTCCTCGAACCTGGCACTGCTAAATACATTCTCCTTAAAGGTCATAATCATCCGGTTTTTCATAATACCCGGAATATCATCCAGCTTTTCGCCGCCGGTCAGACGGCCAAGAATATCGTCATACCAGCTTCTGGTCTTGTCCACGCTCTCGCCGATTGATACATGAAGAACCTTATTGCCAAGCAGCATACAATCAAGGGCAAACTGCACCAAAATTGCAGTCTTGCCGAGACCGGCCCTAGCCATGACCAGCCCCATGACCGGCTCCTCACCGCCTTTAAGCCCCAAAGCCCTCAATGGGTTTTTTGCACCTAATTCCTCACTTTTCATGGCATACACCCCTTACATATTTATTTTATTATCCGGCCTGTGAAAATTTTATCCTAATTTTCATGGTGCCGTATTTATTTTGCGTCTTTTTCTTCCTGATACTTCTTGATCAGCTCCTCGCCGACCCCCTTGGGTACCGGCTTGAAAGTAGCAAATTCCATGGTAAACTCGGCCTTGCCCTGGGTAAGCGAACGAAGCACGGTCGAATAACCAAACATCTCGGAAAGCGGCACCTCGGCCTCAACCACGGTGTAAGTTCCCTCTTCCATGGTACCGATGATCATGCCGCGCCGCTGGTTGATGCTGCCCATGACCGCACCCTGAAATTCGGCAGGCCCTTCCACCGCCACCTTCATAATCGGCTCCATGATGACCGGGCCGGCTTTCATATAACCCTCTCTAAAGGCACCAATGGATGCAAGCTGGAAGGCCACATCGGAAGAGTCCACCGCATGGAAGGCACCATCGTTTATCACCACCCGAACTCCGGTGATGGCCGAACCGCAAAGGCTGCCCTTTTCCATGCTCTTGGTAAAGCCCTTATCACAGGAGCCGATAAACTCGCGGGGGATAACGCCACCGACAATCTCGTCCACAAATTCGTATTCGCCATCTTCCAGCGGCTCCATATAACCGGCCACCCGGCCAAACTGACCGGAACCGCCGGTCTGCTTCTTGTGGGTATAGTTAAACTCGGAGCGTTTGGTGATGGTTTCACGGTAGGCCACCTGCGGGGCACCGACCTCAACCTCGGCCTTGTACTCCCGTTTCATCCGCTCGATATAGACCTCAAGGTGCAGCTCGCCCATGCCGGAGATAATGGTCTCGCCAGTCTCATGGTCAACATAGGTGCGGAAGGTCGGATCCTCCTTGGTAAAGCGGTTAAGGGCCTTGGACATATTGACCTGGGCCTTGTTGTCCACCGGAATCACCGCCAGCGAGATGACCGGCTCCGGAATGTGCATGGAATCCATCGAGCAGGATATACTATCAGCAGTAAAGGTGTCGCCTGAGGCACAATCCACTCCGAAAAGTGCCACAATGTCGCCGGAACCGCAGGATTCGATTTCCTCCATTTCATCGGAGTGCATCCGGCACAGGCGGCCAATCTTGACCTTTTTGCCGGTACGGCTGTTAATCACCGTATCGCCCTTGTTAAGCTCGCCCTGATAGGTTCTGATGTAGGTAAGCTGACCGTAACGGCCGTCTTCGAGCTTGAAGGCCAGCATAATCAGGGGATCCTTAGGGTCATTGGTTACTGCAAACTCCGCCTCGTCATTTTTAAGGTCGAGGGCAGTATTGGTTACATCAGTCGGACAGGGCAGAAATTTATCCACCCCGTCAAGCAGTGACTGCACCCCCTTGTTCTTATAGGCAGACCCCATAAAAACCGGAGTAAATTCAAGGGATAAGGTTCCCTTTCTAATCGCATCATAGATTAGCTGCGAATCAATATCGCCCTCTTCAAGCAGGGCCTCCATCAACTCCTCGGAGAACATGGACACCTCTTCGAGCAGGTTGGCACGTTTTTCTTCCGCCTCATCCAGCATATCAGCCGGAATTTCGTCAATGCGGATTTTTTCGCCGTTATCACCCTCGTAATAAACCGCTTTCATTTCAATAAGATCAATCACACCGACCAGATCATTTTCCAGACCGATGGGCATTTGCAGCATATGGGCATTAAGATCCAGCTTTTCCCTGAGCTGGCTGGTGACCTTGGCCGGATTGGCACCGGTCCGGTCGCATTTATTGATAAAGGCAATGCGGGGTACGTTGTAGCGGGTCATCTGGCGGTTTACGGTAATGGACTGCGACTGCACGCCGCCCACCGAACACAGCACCAGCACCGCTCCGTCCAGCACCCTGAGCGCCCTTTCGACCTCCACCGTAAAGTCCACATGACCGGGGGTATCAATGATATTGATGTCGATGTCTTTCCAGGTGCAGTAGGTTGCCGCCGACTGAATGGTGATGCCGCGCTCCTTTTCAAGCTCCATGGAGTCCATCTTGGCCCCCACGCCGTCCTTGCCGCGCACCTCATGAATGGCATGTATCCTGTCAGTATAAAACAAAATACGCTCTGTCAGAGTGGTCTTGCCCGAATCGATATGGGCACTAATGCCGATATTTCTAACCTTTGATAAATCTTTACTCATGGTTTTTCCTCTAATATGCAGGAATTTTCCCACGCTTACGAATGGGATAACAAAAAAACAAGGAACGCACAGGGCTACACCTTGCCTGACCTCCTCCCCCTAGATGTTCAAATGCGGCCGATGAACCATCCGAGGGCTATTCGAGACGGCAAACCGCCAAAACAAACAACTGAACCTCGCTCAATAACATCATTCAGTTATAATGTAAAGAATTTTTATGGATAAGCCAAATTCCGCCGAAATCATCAGGAGCAGCTTTATTTGCTTGAGTTTACATGTTCATTATGAAAAAAATTGACATCCGCCAGATTCTTCGGAGGGCCTACCCGTAATAAACATTCTGGCAATGTTTTATGGTTATGATATACTGATGCTCTTATAGTAAAACAAGATCAAGTTATGCAAAATCAATCAAGGAAAGACAATGGATAATGATATTTCGGCAAAAATGTTCAAAGAAGCTAAAAAATATATTCCAGGCGGAGTAAATAGTCCAGTCAGGGCCTGCAAATCGGTCGGTTGTGAGCCGATTTTCATCCAGAAAGCATCGGGCAGTAAGATATACGATGTGGACGGCCATGAGTATCTGGATTTTGTCGGCTCCTGGGGGCCGATGATTATGGGGCATTCCCACCCGGACATCATCAGGGCGGTGCAGAAGGCGGCGGCGGAAGGTACCAGTTTCGGCACTCCGGCCCCGGCCGAGGTGGAACTGGCCGCCATGGTGGTTGAGGCATTTTCATCCATCGACAAGGTGCGCTTTGTCAATTCCGGCACCGAGGCCACCATGAGTGCGGTCAGGCTGGCACGGGGCTATACGGGCAAAAATATGATTGTGAAATTTGACGGCTGCTATCATGGTCATGCCGACTCCTTTCTGGTCAAAGCCGGTTCCGGTCTGCTCACCTTAGGGATTCCCGGCAGCCCGGGCGTGCCGGATGATATTGTTAAAAATACCGTTTCCATTCCTTACAATGATCCGAATATTCTTGAAAAAACCTTAAAGGATAAGGAGCTGGATATTGCCTGCGTAATTCTGGAGCCGGTGGCTGGCAATATGGGCTGTATCAAGCCTGCTCCAGAATTTTTACAGGTTTTACGTAAACTTACCGCAGAACTCGGTATTGTGCTGATCTTTGATGAGGTAATAACCGGCTTCAGGCTGGCTTATGGCGGAGCCCAGGAATATTTTGGCCTTCAGGCCGATCTGACCTGTCTGGGCAAGATTATCGGCGGCGGCCTGCCGGTCGGTGCCTATGGCGGTAAGGCTGAAATAATGGATCAGGTGGCACCGGACGGCCCGATCTATCAGGCCGGCACCCTGTCCGGCAATCCTTTGGCAATGGCCGCCGGTATTGCCGCCTTAAAAATCCTGCAAAACCCCCGCTTTTATGATGAACTTAATGCAAAATCGGCAGCCTTTGCCGAAAAGATAACTGCGGCAGCCAAGAAGGCCGGGGCCGGAATCCAGCTCAATCGGGCCGGTTCACTGATGACCTGTTTTTTTACCGAAAATCCGGTGCATGATTTTAATTCCGCCATGCAGGCTGATACCGAAAAATATGCAAGATACTGGCGTTATATGCTTGAACAGGGCGTATATTTGGCACCTTCCCAGTTTGAAGCAACCTTTCTCTCTGCTGCCCATACCGAGGCAGAACTTTATGAAGCTGCGGCCAAAATTGAGCTTGCCTTTGGCAAATTATAAGAATTGACGGCTCTTTTGAAAAACAAATAGATAATTTTTCAAAAGAGCCTGCCTCGCAAGGCATCTAACGATGGTTTATTGCTACTTTACCGGTATCGGTGATACTGCCGATGATGGTTGCTCTTTCACCTAACTTGTTGAAGTAACTGCATATTTCCAGGGCGTGCCTATCACTGACAATCACCATCAGACCAATGCCCATATTAAATGTCCGGTACATTTCATCTACGGCAACGCCCCCCTGCTCTTGCAAAAACCTGAAAATTGCCGGTACCTGCCAGGATGAGCAATCTATCTCGGCACCAAGCCCATCCGGCAAAATTCTGGGAATATTATCAATAAATCCGCCGCCGGTATTATGCACCATGCCGTTTATGGTAAAGTTTTCAAGACATTGCAGCACGTTTTTCACATAAATTCTGGTCGGTTCCAGCAATTCTTCTCCTAGAGGCCGCCCTAATTCCGCCACATAATCGTCAACCTTGAGTTGTAAATCAGTGAAACAGATCTTCCGCACCAGCGAAAAACCGTTGGAGTGAAGGCCGCTGGAAGCAAGGCCGATAATCCTGTCCCCCTTTTTAATCCGGCTACCGTCAATGATGGCATCACGGTTGACCATGCCGGTAACAAATCCGGCCAGATCATAATCTCCGGGCCGGTAAAGTCCCGGCATTTCGGCAGTTTCGCCGCCCACCAGTGAACATCCGGCCTGCCGACAGCCCTCGGCAATGCCCTTGACCACTTCGGCGGCCGTATCAATTTCTAAATGTCCTGTGGAAAAATAATCCAGAAAAAAAAGCGGCACCGCCCCGCTGACCACCAGATCGTTGACGCACATGGCCACCAAATCAATGCCAATGGTATCATGCCGGCCGCAAAGTCCGGCCACTGCCAGTTTGGTGCCGACTCCATCGGTGGAGCTTACCAGAACCGGCCTTGGGAACCGCTCAAGATCGATCTCATAATGGCTCGAAAATCCGCCTAGCCCTCCCAAAACCCGCCGATCATGGGTAGCAGACGCGATGGGGCCTATGGTTTCAACCAAGGCATTACCCTTGTCAATATCTACACCTGCTTCACTGTATTTTGATGATGACACGAAAAATTATCCTAAAATAGTTTTTTCTAATTTTATTGCTAAGCGGCATTAACGAAAAGTTTATCAGCAAATAAAATGAGCCGAATGAGAAACTGGTCAGCCTCAGTTAGGTTCTATTCTTATATGCACCATTGAGCAGAGACCAAGTAAATCGGAAATAGATAAGAACAGTCGGTGTTTCAAGGAAATATCCTTCTTTACTCCTTGATATATGGGAACCGTATTTACCACCTTGATTCTTTTATCCCAAGTCTCCAGCTCCTTTACCGGATTTAACCCCCAACCACCTTCCAGGGACATACTCATACCGCCTTTTTTTAATATAGCCTTTTTGGCAAATTCCAGCCCTTTGGGGGAGAGAGAATCAAAATAAAAATCACAGGATTTGAAATAATCTGCCGCGGCAATAAAAAAATCCTTAATCTGTTCTGCTTCAAAATAGTACAACACGCCGCCTGCCAGAAAAAGCAGCCCGTCTCTGACCTTTATTTCATCAAACCATTTTGTATCCATAAATGAAGAGGCAAGGTTCCGGTGCCGCTTACTCTCTTCGTAAAACTGTTTTCTAAGCTCAATCACCTCGGGCAGGTCAAGTTCGTAAAACAAGATTTCGCCGTTATCAATACGGCTAAAGGTGGTATCAAGGCCGCAGCCGATATTTACCACAGCGGCCTTGGGGTGCTTTTTGATAAATTCGCGGGCCAGATTATCCGTATGCAGACTGCGGGCCACCCAGCCATGCTGAGATACGCCTTGAGTTTTTTCAATTTCTGAAAAATCGTAATCAATGGCCTGGATAATCTCTACGGCTTTATTGTCAATTAAACGCGGATTCTGCCTTTGTGTTTCGTACGCCCTTCCCCATAAAGGCAGCAGAAGAGTTTCTTCGACAGTACCTTTGGTGATGCTGATTTTTGATTCCATATTTCCGCTTCCGTGTTAATCGGGTTTATCAATCCTCCAAGAAATTACAGCCCCGCATCCCTCAGCCTTTCGATCAGTTCCTGCCGCTCCTTGCCAAGCTCTTTCGGCACATCAACGGCAAGACTGACATACATATCGCCACGCTCATTGCCAATCGGGCCGACCGGCAGGCCATGCCCCTTGATGCGGAGCCTTGAGCCGCAGCTCATACCCTCCGGAACCTTAACCATAAACTTTTTATTTTCAATGGTTTGCACCTCAATTTTATTGCCGAGGCACATATCAGAAAAAGGCACCTTTTGCTCAAGAATCAGATCATCACCCTCACGGGTAAACCTTTCATGCGGTGCCAGTTGAATTTTCAGATAGAGATCACCTGCCGCTCCCCCTTCAGGAGAGGCACCGCCCTTGCCCTTCAGCCGCAGCCGTTTACCCTCCATAATCCCTTTCGGCACCTTGACCGACACATTCTGGTTTCGTCCATTGGTCTTCAATGAGAGATTACGCTCCACGCCGTACATAATGTCCTCAAGGGATACGGTAAGCTGATAGGTTATATCCTGCCCCTTGGCCGGCTGACGAAAACCGCAGCCGCCGCCCTGACCGATAAAAAAATCAAAGGCCGAACCGCCGCCGGAAGTACGAAAGGTGGTAGTGCCGCCGGTAAACTGCCGAAAAATTTCGTTGATATCGAAATTTCTGAAAATATCCTCCTGAGAATACCGCCGATGAAAATCAGTGGAGCCGTAGGTATCATACTGCTCCTTTTTCTCCGGATCGGACAAGACCGCATAGGCCTCACTGATTTCCTTGAATTTCTGCTCGGCGGCCTTATCGCCGCCGTTTTTGTCGGGATGGTATTTCAGGGCCAGCTTACGATAGGCCTTTTTTATTTCGGCGGCGGAAGCACCCTTGGCAACCCCCAATACTTCGTAATAATTCATAATCCAACCTTGGCAAATTTATTAACATTCCCACGCTCTAACTGCTGTAAAGGTAGGTTCAGCCAGGTCGTTCGTCAAGCCCGAAAAATACCGTCCGGCCATTTATTCTAGAAGGGAACGTCCTCACCGGTACCATCATATCCAGTACCGGCAGGCGGATCGGGCATGGACTGAGGGCCTGGATCGCCGCCGTAACCGCCGCCACCCTTGGGAGTAAGCATTTTCATCTCCCTTGCCACAATTTCAGTAGTATATCGGTCGCTGCCGTCCTGGCCCTGCCATTTACGGGTCTGAATCCTGCCCTCAATATACACTCTGGAACCCTTATGCAGATATTCACCGCAGATCTCGGCCAGTTTCTGCCAAGCCACAATCCGGTGCCATTCCGTATGCTCCTGCATCTCGCCGTCCTGACCTTTCCACCTTTCGCTGGTCGCCACACTAAAGGTCGCCACCGGAGTACCGCTCTGGGTATATCTTATTTCCGGATCTGCCCCAAGATTGCCTATAAGTATCGCCTTGTTAATCATCTGCCTTCTCCTTTTTTCCGTTATTTTTACTCCATAAGAGCAAGAAAAATCAATCATCCGGCTTATGATAAGAAAATAAGCATTCAAGCACAACCAAAAACCTGCCTAAAAAATCACTGCACAGTCCGGTCGAGCATCTTGTCCAGCCCGCCCAGATCGCCGGGAACAAAGCCCATCACTTCCTGCCAGATTTCATCGCTTTCCATGCAAAAATAGATGCAGGTCTCAGGGGCGGCAAGCCTTCGCAGGGGCTGGTAGAGCTTTTTATAAAGTGCCGCCCGCTCCGGCCTGAAATATCTTGACTTGCCGTCCAGCCCCTCAACAAATTCATGATAATACATCCTGCTGGCCGGAAATCTGGCGGTGCCAATCCGTTTCAGGTCGGGTAAGAACCGCAAGGCACCCATGGAGATCCAGACAATATTTTCCCTGGGGACAAGCTCGAACAGCCTTTCGATGGTAGCCAGATATTCCCTTTCCCATCCGGCATGAATAATAATCGGGTCAAAATGAAAGGCCAGCTTATAGCCCCATTCGGCACAACGGGCTGCCGCCCGCAGGCGTTCATCCAGGGATGCCACCCTGAATTCATCCCTTTTCATGGTGCTGGCACTGTTCAGCGACCAGGCGGCGACCGTTCTGCCGCCATGCTCCAGCCCTTCAAGCGAGCCAATCACCGCACTTTTGGTTTTAAGCTCCAGAATACCGTTTTTTTTGGCGGCCATATAGCGAACCAGCTTTTCGCTTAATCTGGTTATGCTGTCCAGTGCAAGCGAGTCGGTAAACTCTCCGGTACCAATCCGATAAAAACAGCCGTCATC
>PDQP01000074.1 GCA_002747805.1 Deltaproteobacteria bacterium | reverse complement strand
GGTGATGACCCTGTGCATGGAACGGCGGGGAGAAAATACCAACTATCATTATCCCATGCCCGGCCGCATAGAGTTTACCTGTGAGCTGCCACTGGCCGAGGTTATTTATGATTTTTACGATCGGCTGAAATCGGTTACTCAAGGCTATGGCTCCTTTGATTATGAGATGCTGGATTACCGCAAAAGCGATCTGGTCAAACTGGATATTTTGGTCAACGGCGAGGTGGTGGATGCCCTGTCCCAACTGGTGCATCGAAACAATGCCAGACCGCGGGGGCTTCATGCCTGCGAGCAGCTTAAGACCGAGATTCCAAGACAGATGTTCAAGATTGCCATCCAGGCGGCCATCGGCGGTACCATTATTGCGAGAACCAATGTCTCTGCCCTGCGTAAGGACGTTACTGCCAAATGCTATGGCGGTGATATTACAAGGAAAAGAAAGCTACTGGAAAAGCAGAAAGCAGGCAAGAAAAGAATGAAAACCGTGGGCAATGTGGACATCCCGCAAACCGCTTTTCTGGCCGTTCTTAAATCTGAGCAATAAGGAGAGAGTAGTGTCTAAGGATAAAGATTGCAAATGCAAAAAAAATAAATGCAAGAAGGAAAAATGCAAAAAATATAAGGGCGACAAGGGCAAGGCTAAAAAGTCCAAGCATAAAAAAGGGTAAAATGCTCCCAATCCCTTTGGCTTTCCTTTGGCTGTGGCAGCGGCATGACCAGCCGCCTGCCAGCCTTCTCTGATATAAGACGTCTGCCGCCAATGTTTTTGCGAATCATATTGATTGTTATCTTTTTTTTCCTGCCTGCTGCTTTTGGTACGGCCTCTTCCGAGCCGCCGCGTAATCTTACCATCTTGGGCGGTGATGCTGCCTCTAATCTGCAATGGAAGCTGCTTTGGGATCAGGCTAAAAAGGATGCCGCCAGCCGCAGGTTTTCAGAAGCAGCCGCCAAATATAAGCAGTTACTAGCCATCAAGCCGGACATTGAGGCCGCCCGCTTTGAATATGCGGGGCTTTTGCATTTGTTGGGACGCGATGAAGAGGCGGTGATGATTTTAGAGCGGCTGACGGCGGTTTCGCCGGATAATCTGGAATATTACCTGCCGCTTGCCGCCGGTCTGGAAAGGCTGGGGCATTTTGCCAAGGCCGAGGTCTGCTATGAAAAGGCCTATCAGCTTGATTTACCGGGTAAACACACGTCAAAGATTTTGCCTGGTCTAGTTAATTGCCTGGAAAAACAGGGCAAAATTGAAAAGATGCTGCCTTTTTTGCAGCAGCTAGTCTCAAGAAATCCGGAAGATGCGTCATCCCTTCAGCAGCTTGCCCATTACTTATATACCAGCGGCAGAAAGGAGCAGGCCGCCCGGCGATATCTTGAACTTTTTAACCGGTTTAAGCCTGGCGGTGAGGTGCTGCTGGAGATGGAAAAGGTGCTTGACGGCTATCCGCGGGAACTTGCCGGAATCAGGGCTGAATATCTGCGGGAGCATCCTGACCATGCCAGGATGAGAAGGGAGCTTGGCAACTTTTATCTTGAGGATGAACAATTTGTCGAGGCCCTTGCCCAATATGAAATTCTGGAACAGCAGGGCGGGGCAATAGAGCCGGAAACACTTTTGCAGCTCGGCGATTTATGCCTTGGCATGCTCAGCAGGCCGGACAAGGCCCTGCATTATTACGATAACTATCTGTCATATAAGGGTAATAATCAGCAAATTAGGGAGAAAATGAAAGTTGCCCGGACTGCCCTGGCTGGCGGTTTTGCAGCTATTGCCCAAAAAGAGGGCGGGGAATCATTATGGCAGGACTTGCATTATCTGGCCCATGACCGGAAGCCAATTTTTCTTCTTATAGCCGAAAATCTTGCCGGCAGAGGTGATAATCAGATCTCTCTTGAGCTGCTTGAAACCGCTTACCGCCATGAACCGGATGAACAGAATCTGCTGCTGATCTGCGGCCGTCTGGCCAAGATGGGAAGGCATGAAAAATCCCTGCAGCTGCTTGAATCCGCCCGTCCTGAAACAAGGAAAAGCAAGGATTACCTGAAAATACTGCTGACTGTCCTTGGCCGGATCAAGGACGGGGAGAGGGTGTTCAGGATCGCCGGAGAGCATCTGGAGAGCGGCATTAGAAGCCCTGAACTTGCGGCTATTGTTTTTACAAATTATCTGAAATTAAAGGAGTTTGAAAAGGCCGAAGAGTTTTTTGGCTTGCTTGGGTCAGACGGGGTCTGGCGGGATGTCGGCCTGGAAAATTACGCGGCGTTTATTGACTATCTTCAGCAAAAAGGGGACTTCAAACGGGCTGACAGGCTTGCCGATGAGCTTTTGCAGGTTTTTGCCCGAGATGCCGAAAAAAAATCGGTGTTAAAAGGGTTAAAAAGTAAGATATTATGGCAAAAAGGGCATATCTTTCTGGCCGAGCAGGCTTACCGCAGTCAGATTATCCAAGACCCTGAGCTGCTAGGGCCATATCTTAATATCATTGATTTTCTGCTTAAAAACGGCAGGCTTGCCGAGGCCGATAGGTGGTTTGAAGTGGTGGCTAGTTCGGCGGAGGCAGCCCCATACCAGCAGCTAATGATTGAGAGGGAAATTGCCGCCGGTAACTATCGGCCTGCCCTGGCATTGACCAGAAAATTATTAAATGCCCATGATACGGCAAAATTCAGGATGATTTTGGCGGAAATTTATTTTCTGCAAGGCTCGCATGGCAAATGCGTGCAGGAAATATCGTCAATATTAAAAAAAGAGCCTCACAATATCGATGCTATTGTTATCGCTGATTATCTTATTAACCGCAAGTTTGCCGATTATGAAAAACTGGCAGGAAACTTGCCGTTTAAGCAGGCGGCCGGGCTAGCCGCAGTTTTTGATGTTTACAGCCGCCTTGGTCTGCATCAGGTGCTGATTGAAAAATTTGAGCAGGAGGCAGCCAAGACCGATTCGCCCTATCTGCTTTTTCAGGCGGCACGAAGTTATGAAAAACTAAGCCGATATGATGAGGCAGCAAGGCTCTATCAAAAACTTCAAACCATCTATGCCGATGAGCCGTTTTGGCAGAAAAAGATTATCGAAATGGATTTTCGGGTTGGACGGTTTGAACAGGTATTGGTCAAGATCAACAATTTTTGGGAGAAAAACCAAAAAGATAAAGAGTTTTATTTTGACTTGTCCATCCTCGAGGCAAGAACGCTCTGGGCGATGGATCATTGGCAGGCAGGTCTCGCCAAATATGAGGGGATGCTGATTTTACCGGCGGCCAAAAGGTTTATGGAGCAGTTTCGCCGCCAAATTCCGCCGGATGATTTTAAGGAATATCTGGAGCTTGAGCCGGAATTATTAGTCCGTAATGCCGGCCGCAAAGAGCTGGCGGCGGCGAATTTGTTTTATGCAGATTATAGGCGGCAGGAACTGGTGGCAAAAGAACTCTCGGCCAGAAAAGCCATTGCCGACCGAGATTATTTTTATGCCGAAATGCAGCTTGAGGAGATATTACGGGAGCCGAATATCAATACCAATGAAGTTCAAATGCTTGACCTTGCCGATATTTATAACCGGCTGGGTAAACACGGTCAGGAGGCGGAATTATATGCCCATCTTGGCCAAAATCTGCAAAAAACGGAGCCTATTACCGGCCGGATGAAGAAAATCAGGAAACAGTTTAGGCCCTCAACCGATCTGCTATACAGACATTTTTCGGCAGACGGACGGGCAGGCCGTAAAAATATTGTGATGAACGGCTTGGGTCTGCATGGCAGGCTGCCGTCCTTTATCGGGCATGTTTTCGAGCTTGATTATAATTATCAGCTATATTCGGATCATCTGGACGGGGAAGAATTGGATGTTTACCAGATGTCTGCCCAATATACGGTCAATTTTCTGGATGATTATTTAATTCAGGCGGGTCTTGGCAGCATAAACCGCGGGGCTGGTCAAAATACCCTATTGTACAATCTCAAGCTGGAAGGGCAGCTAGATAGTTATCTAAGGGCCTATGCTGGTTTATCGCAGCAAATGGTCAGTGACAGCCTGAATGCCGTGAACGGAAATTTGTCTAAACGGGATTATGAAGCAGGTTTTACGGTGGACTCAATCCCGAGGATTGTGATTGGCGGCTATGGAAAATACCGCCAGTTTAGCGATGATAACAGTCAGCAGCTGGTCGATTTATACACTTCCTATAATTATTTCGGTGAGAAAACCCACCTGCGGCTCAAGTATTCATTTGATGCGGTACGCTCGCAAACCGAAGCTGATGAAGAGGAAAAACTTCCATATTGGGCTCCAGGTTCCTACTGGCACCATAAAGTATCATTTTATGCCGATTTCCTGCTTAGCGGCAACCGGAGTTTTGGCGGCGCCCCCGGTCATATTTCGCTGGAATACGGCATAGGTTATGAGGATAATATCTCCCTCACCCATTCCGGCCAGGTAAATATTTTTCTTGAAATGACTGACGATATTTTATTAAAAGGGAACCTGTCTGTTTTTGATTCGGAAAACCTTAATAGCCATGAAGGCTTTTTGTCTCTGGTTTACAGGTGGTAACTTGCTCTGCCCCGATAATTTTTTCGGGGCAGTTTTTTTTATTGGAGGAGATAATGGTTGAACGTATTCCCATGTCTGTCAGGGGAAATCAAGTCTTAAAGGAAGAGCTTAATCGGCTGGAAAGAGTGGAGCGGCCGGAGGTGGTCCAGGCGATCAAGGTTGCCAGAGAGCATGGCGATCTCAAGGAAAATGCCGAATATCATGCCGCCAAGGAAAGGCAGGGGCATATTGAGGGGCGTATCCTTGAGCTGAAAGATAAACTATCCAGGGCCGAGGTTATTGACTGCACCAAGGTTGATAACTCGATAATTGTCTTTGGCACCGTGGTTGAATTGATGGATCTGGAGACCGATGAATCGGTTACCTATCAACTGCTTGGCCCGGAAGAGGCCGATGTTAAAAGCGGCTCAATTTCAGTACTGTCTCCCATCGGCAGCAGCATGCTCGGCAAGGAGGAAGGGGACGAAATTAACGTTATCACTCCCGGCGGCACCCGCGAATTTGAGGTGGTCAAGATTAGTCCTTCCCCCTTTGCCTGAAAAACTACTGGAACCTGGAGTCAATCAGAGGCTCTTCAATGGTAACGGTAACCCAGTTTTTGTCCAGCCATTCCTTCGGGGTTACAAAGACCCCGTTGACCAGCATGGAAAAATGCAGATGGTCGCCCCCGGCCATGCCGGTAAGGCCGGTTTGGCCGATGACAAAGCCCTGTTCAACCATGTCGCCCAAGGCAACATTGATCTGGCTGAGATGTGAGTAAAGGCTGAAAACCCCCTGCCCGTGGTCGAGCATAATCATATTACCGTAGATGCCCAGATAATCTGCATAGACGACCTTGCCGTGGTTGGCAGCCTTGACCGGGGCATGTTTGGTTGAGGCAATATCCTGCCCCAGATGCACCTGCTTGTCGATTTTTTTTCCGTTATGGAGGTAGGTTCTGTGATCGGCAAAGCCTGCCATGGGTTTTCCCGGCATTCTCAGAAAAGCCCCTTTCCAGAGCCGCTCCGGCATGGTTTTTTGGCAGACAGCCGAAATATCATTGTTGTTTTTCTTTCTTATTTCATTGTTTATCTGGAGATATTGTTCAAGAAGGCTGCCGGTAAGTTCGGGGTAATATTGTCTGAACTCAGGCACCTTTCGACTAAGAAAGCTATCAGGCACCCTGATTTGGTCGTGCTTGAAGTTGACCGCCTTAAAGGTCGAGGAAACCGGCGTTCTGCCAATATTTCCGGCCTTATCCCTGGCGAAAATAAAGGCAGGCGGAAAGTTTTTGCTATTAAAGGGCAGGCCGAAATAGCTGATATAGACGTGGTTGTCTCCGGTTGGAAAGCCGGGGTTTACCCTGCCGTTTAATTCCAGGCCCAGTTCGACCGGTTCACCGTTAATCTGATAGATAAAAATGCCGCTGCCGCCCGGGTTTATATAACGCTCGCCGTGCAGGATATTGATTTTGGGGGCTTCGGTATCAATTACGACCTGACTGGTCAGGGTGGTCTTGTTACCGGATGGAAAGGATCTGAATGAATGATCTTCTGCCTCAATGATTAGAGCGGCCTCACCTTCCTTAAACCCAAGTTGTTTGGGCTTGATGTCAAGCTCAAAGTTTTTGGCCGATTGGGGCGGCTCTCCCTGAACCCGCCGCGGCACAGTTTCATCAAGTAATACCTTGCTTTTGCCGCCCTGACTTAGGGTTACAACCAGCCTTTTCAGGCCGCTTTTTTGATCAGAAGCAGAAAATTTTACGGTATTGTTCCGGGCAAAATACTCCAGCTCCCGGGCGAGTTTTATCTGGGGCTGCTCACCTTCAAAATAGACCAAAAACACATAGGCTCCCGCTCCGCATAAAATAAGCAGCAGCAGGGTAATTAAGGTAAAGGCGGTGGATTTTTTCTTGTTTCCGGCAGATTTTCTCATGGCTAAATATTCGGTTAAGTTATCGAGATAATTTATGTTTTATTATTTTATGCTGTTATTATGATCTAGCATAGCATATTGTTTGCATGAATTTCAATATCCCTTTAATATGAATCGTTTCATATTTCATCTACTTGCTGTTTATCGATTTTATATTGACAGATTCCCCCACAGCAATTATACTTTCACTTATATTTTATCTTGACGCATGGAGACATTATGGCACAAGTAACAATTTATCTTGATTCTAAAATTGAGGATAAGCTGAAAAAAGCTGCTAAATCCAGCAAGTTATCTGTCAGTAAATGGGTTGCCAAGATTATCGAAGAAAAAGTAACCACACAATGGTCGCCAGAGGTAGTTGATCTGGCCGGTAGCTGGCAGGATGATTTTCCCGCACTTGAGACCATACGGGCAGATATACAATGTAATTCCAGAAGAGAGGAGCTTTGAAAGTGTATCTATTAGACACCAATACCGTCATATATTTTTTCAAAGGTCTTGGCCGTGTTGCAGAAAAATTGTTATCAAAATCTCCCCAAGAAATTGCAATACCCTCAATTACTCTTTACGAACTTGAAGTTGGCATAGCAAAATCAAACAATCCTCAAAAAAGAAAACAACAACTAAGTTCGCTGCTTTCACATATTGAAGTGCTTTCCTTTACTGCAAAAGAGGCTAAAATTTCAGCTTCAATTCGAGCAAACTTAGAAAAAAACGGCACTCCAATTGGGGCGTATGATACTCTTATTGCCGGTATTGCTCTTAGCTCTAATTCAATATTAGTTACCCATAATACAAAAGAGTTTATGAAAGTACAAAATTTAACCATAGAAGATTGGTTCTGAAATGTATAACTTAGATGGTCTGGATAAATATTGGTTTTTTGAGTACAAATTTGCACTGGAGAATCAGCCATGAAAAAATTATCTGCCAGAAAATTATTTGGTTGTGTCAGTAACCAGCATGGCGGCAGTATGCTGATTGTGCTGCTGCTGATCCTGATTCTAGGGGTGCTACTGGCAGCTACTAATCCCGATGAGACCAAAATGCACCAGCAGATTGCCGGAGAGCTGATTGCGGCCAGTCAGGCCGGGAACCTCGCCGATAATTTGAAAAAACTGATCGGTACCATTCATTTGCAGCGTGATGATTATCTTTTCTTTTCTACCCTGAGCGTGGAGGAAAATGGTCAGCGGGAAGTGGTGGCTGTGGGGGCGGCCGGGCAGGTTTTCACCCGTGATAAACTGGACAATATCAAGAAAAGCTACGGCAGAAAATTAAAAAGTTTGCGGTAGCGGCTGTTTTACTGGTTATGCCAATGAATAAGGTAGAGAATTTATATAGAACCGGCGTTACGGCAATGCATTCTTATACGCCTATTGAGCCGCCTGATCAGATTGCACTCAGGCTGGGGATGCCGGAGGCCGAGATTATCAAGCTGGATGCCAATGAAAATCCTTACGGGGCCGCCGCTGAGGTGCTTGATGCCCTGGGACGGGCAAAATATCTCAGTATCTATCCCGATCCGGCCCAAAAGTCGGTACGACAAAAAATCGCAGAATACGCAGGATGTACGCCGCAAAATATTGTGGCCGGGGCCGGAGCAGACGAGCTTATTGACCTGCTGTGCAGACTGGTGCTTAACCCGGGCGATAAGGTGCTAACCTTTACCCCGACCTTTTCCTATTACCGGCATGTGGTGGAGCTAAATAGCGGCATTATGGTCGAAAAATCAAGGGAGGCGGACTATTCCATAGCTACTAGTGCATTGGAGAAAATAAGCCTTGACCAAGTAAAGATGGTGTTGCTCTGCTCGCCCAATAACCCTACCGGTAATCTGCTGGAGCCTCAGATTCTGGACTTTTTTTTGCAAAAAAATATTCTGGTGGTGGTGGATGAGGCCTACTATGAATTTTCCCAAAAAACCTTTGCCCGTCTGGTGCAAAAATACGAACACCTGGTTATTCTCAGAACCTTTTCCAAATGTTTCGGACTGGCTGGACTGCGGGTCGGCTACGGGATTATGTCTCCGGTTGTGCAGGAGGCGGTGATGAAAATCAAGCCGCCCTACAGCGTCAATATGGCCGCCGAAACTGCCCTTGCCGTCTGTATTGGGCAGAGGGAAAAATTTTGGGAGCAGGTAAGGCAGATTAACGCTGCCCGCGACAAGACCATCCAGGCATTAAAGGCTTGGCAGGAACTGGAAGTATATCCATCAGAGGCAAATTTTATCCTGTGCAGGATAAAAACCATGTCCGCCAAAAGGCTTTGCGATCTCATGGAAAAAAGGGGCATATTGCTCAGATATTTTGATACGCCCCAATTAAAAAATCACCTCAGAATCTCAGTCGGCACGGAGCTGCAAATGGATATTTTTCTGCATAATTTTAGAGAAATACTGATGAATTAAGCCCTATTTCATATGCCGCATGGTCAGCCTTCTCAGGGTGTCTGAAGTAAACTCCTTATCCCCCAGATTAAGTTTTTTCAACGGCACCTCTGCCCTAGCCGACTCCTTATGCCCGCCGGCATGACCAATATGGCCAAATATCTTGCCGGCCAGCTTGCCGGCACTTTTTCGATAACCATCGCAGCGGAAGATAACCACCAGCTTTTCGCCGTGGATGCCGGAGACAAAAACCCAGTCAATCTCGCCGACATGATTGAGAAAATCGGCAACGATCACCAAAATATCCGGGCTGCTCACCCGGCCGATATGGCTGTAGTATCTGCGTTTGGAATATTTGAGATTGTTCAGGCCGATGTTGAAATATTTGATCTCCGAGCGGCGCAGGTCGGTAAGCTCAAATTTTCTCACCAAGTTCATATTGGCAATGTTGAACAGGTATCTGAAGCAGGTGCTGTCGGCGGTGGTGGCAGAGGCCTCGAAGTTTTGGGTGTCTACCTTGATGGCATAAAAAAGAGCCGTTGCCAAAACCACCGAAGGCTTCATATTGGCCGCCTTTAAGTACTCGACCAGCATGGTTGAGGCCGCCCCATATTCGGGCCGAATATCAATAAATCTTGAGTTCCATTCTCCCGAAACCGGGTGATGATCTATCACCACATCAAAGTCAATCTTTTCAAAGCAGGGCAGATGTCCCGGCTGGGAATCAACAATAATCTTTTTGCTGTACTCATCTGTTTTGATGGTATGCAGGCGCTCCAGCGGAATTTTAAGCTTTTCCACCATGGTAACATTGTTCATCCGCCGGATTTCATTGGGATGGGTTATGGTTACGCTGCTTACCCGGTAGCGCAGAAGCCGCTTAATAGCCAAGGCACAAGCCAGCGAATCAGGGTCTGCATTGATACATACCAAGACCTCATCTTCCTTTTCAAATACCTCCCAGAATGCTTCTAATCTCTTCTTTGCCGATTTATTGGCAGCCATAACCGGACTTCTGCTTTTCTTTGGTGCTGATACCTTTTGTTCTGATACCATACAGCAACTACGGCAAAACCTGACCTGGCTCGATAAAAATTAGGCAAGAACCTGCCTTGTGGTCAATTTTTGCCCACCGCCTCCTGTTGAATTACGCTCCCAACTCTCTGGAATCCCATGGGAACAGAAACATGCCGATAAGGTATAAATTTCAACATCTTCCAGAACAATACCGCCATGCAAAACGAGAGCATTCTAACACAGCGAACGGGCAAAATGCAAGTTTTACCAGGTCTTGGTGAACTTGACGCAGGCACCCGATAATGGTACACCTTATTTTTCTCAGAAAAATTATGATATTTTGCAGATTTTGGTGGACAAGATGATAAAATTATTGGCAGTGGCAGTCGGCGGCGGCCTGGGTGCCTGCTCAAGATATTTGATTGCCGCTTATGCAGATAAGTTTGTCTGCTCCGCCTTTCCTTGGGCAACCCTTGCCGCCAATCTGACTGGTTCGCTGCTGATGGGGGTGTTTTGGGGATGCTTTGAAAAAATCCATATCAGCAATGAGTTCAGATTATTTTTATTTACCGGATTTCTAGGCGGTTTTACCACCTTTTCCACCTTTGCCCGAGAAAGCGTGCAGCTATTTAAGACCGGTGAAATATTGACGGCAATCATTTATATTACAGCCTCTAATCTTTTGGCCGTACTATTGGTTGGCGCCGGATTTATGCTTTCGGGCAGGGTTTTTCGTTTTTAGGGGGAAAATTTGAAATTACTGGATCGTTACCTGCTTGCTCAATATATAAAATATTTTTTCACCATCAATGCGGCCTTTGCCTCGTTATATGTGTTGATCGATTTTTTTGAAAAGATAGATAATTTTAACGATGCAGGAAAAACTGCTCTGGCATTAAAATATTTTATATTTAATCTCCCCTTTGTGGCGGATCAGTTAAGCCCCATCTTGATATTGTTGTCCGGGGTAATAACCCTTGGCATCCTTAGCCATAATCATGAACTTACCGCCCTGAAAGCAGGCGGCCTGCCGCTTATCACCATTATCAGGCCGATTATTCTGGCCGGTCTTGGTTTTACCCTGCTTTTTCTGGCGGCCGCCCAATGGCTGCTGCCAAATACTGTCGCCGCCACCAATCATATCTGGTTTGAGCAGGTCAAGGGGAAAATTCAATTGGGTATTCATCGGAACGGCCGCTATTATTTTAAGGGCCGGGAAGGATTTTATTCTTTCAAATGGGCCGATCAGAAGCAAATGGCGTTTAAGGATTTCTCCTATGCTAAATGGACTGACGGACACCAGCTAGAGATGCTGCTGGCCGCTAAAACCGCTTATTTTAAGAATGGCACCTGGTTAATGTTTAACGGCCAGACCCAAATGTTGAAAGATGGCGAATTTACCGCGGTGCCGTTTAAGAAACTAAAACAGAATCTGCCGGAAAAACCTGAGGATTTTTTTATTCCCCAATATGATTTTTCCGATCTCTCCATAACAGAATTATTTGCAGAAATTCATCGGCAGGAAACCGAGGAAGAAACCATCAAGGCCAGGGCAGATTTTTACGGCAGAATATCCTACCTAACCCTTGGTTTTCCTTTGCTTTTAATGGGGCTGCCCATCTTGCTGCTGACCTATGCAAAATGGGGGCGGGATCTATCCATCGCCATTCCCATCAGCTGCGGCATGGCCTTTGTGGCCTGGGGAATTTGGGGAGCCATGCAGTCCCTGGCTGGTGCCGGTGCGGCCTCTCCGCTGCTGGCCGCTGGCATTATCCATATAATTATTTTTTTATCGAGCAGCTACCTGCTTTATCGTTATAACAGGTAGGAAGCCCAGGCACCCTGAACGTTACGGGTGCCTGGTTACTTGTTACGGCTATTCAGCTTTTTTCTCGGCCGCCTTTACTTCTTCCTTGGCTGCGTCCTGACCGTCAACTTTTGGTTCGACATCCTTTGGTTTAGCATCAGGTTCGGCATTCTTTTCGATGGAAAGAAGTTCGACTTCAAACACCAAAACTGAATTAGGTTCAATGACCGGCGGAGCCCCATTTTCTCCGTAGGCAAGCTCAGAAGGTATAACCAGACGGTATTTTGCTCCGGTTTTCATTAACTGCATGGCCTCTTTCCAGCCCGGGATAACCCGGCCTACTTCAAAAACAGCCGGTTCGCCTCTTTTGACCGAACTATCAAATTCGGTGCCGTCAACCAGGGTGCCGACATAATGAACCTTGACCTTGTCATCAGCTTTTGGCACTGCCCCGCTGCCTTCCTTTAATACCTCGTACTGCAGGCCGCTTTCTGTTACCTTGACCCCATCTTTCTTCTTGTTTTCTTCCAGAAAGGCGGCACCAGCCTTGGCGTTTTCCGCCTTCATCTTCTCAAGCCTTGCCTGCTGTTCGGCCTGCATCTTTTCAGCAAATTCCTTATGTACGGCCTCTATCTCTTCATCACTCAGCAGGATTTTCTTACCCTGCATCACATCAGTAAGGCCGCTGACCACCTTGTCCAGTTTAACCTTATCACCCAAAGGCTGCAGGCTTTTTGCCACATCCAGACCAATGCTGTAGCTCAGCTTGTCTTCAAAGGTCTCAAAGACGGGCTGTTTGGTCTCATCGGCCATCATACTGACAGGCATCATCAAAAAAAGAGCACAGGCTCCTCCCAAAATTTTCTTCATTTACAAGTCCTCTATAAAAATGTTAGTAAATTGGTGCGGTTTACTAGGCAGGCACCATAAAATCTGCCACCGCGACTATATAATCCAATATCGTGAAAAAAACAGCAGATTATATAATTTTCCTGAATAAAGGCTAGGGATGAAAAATAACAAACAGCACAAATCTCACCATTTTCTTGCATAATTATAATAATAAAATAAGCCAGTTATGCCCAAAAAGGTCATATTTGAAGATATAGATGAAATCACCGAAAATGATAATGAACCGGTGATTTTTCTAAAAAAAAGGCTGATCGGGGCGGCATTGATCATCTTGATCTTTTTCGGTCTGATTATGGCGAGGCTTTGGTTTCTGCAGGTTCTCCATGGTGAGGAGTACCGTCAGCGGGCCTATAATAACCGGGTGCGTATCCGAAAGATTGCCGCTCCGCGCGGACATATTGTCGACCGTTATGGCCGCGAGCTTGTGGTTAATCGTCCTTCCTTCAATGTGGTGCTGATCCGTGAAGATTCATATGATATAGATCAGGTGCTGAAAAGGCTGTCCGAGGTGCTGGAGGTTGATGTTGCCCGGTTCTGGAAACGGATTCGGGAGGCCGAGGCATCTCCTAGGCATATTCCTATCACGCTGGCAGACGATATTGACTGGAAAACCCTTTCCTATCTGGAAAATCATAATCGGGATTTTCCCGGCATCAGGATTGAGGTGCAGCCGGTCCGGGTTTACCCCTACCACGACCTGGCCTCCCACGCCATAGGTTATATCGGGGTAATTGACCAGAAGGAGCTGGCTGCCGCCGACCGCGAAATCTATGACGGCGGCGATCTGATCGGCAAGACCGGTCTTGAAAAGATCCGTGAGCAGGATTTGCGGGGAGAGAAAGGGCATAGCTCCTCGGAAGTCAATGTCCGGGGGTTTGAGCAGCAGATCCTGACCGAGCTTGAGCCTATGCCGGGCAGTGAAATCATGCTGACCATAGATGCAGAACTGCAGTTGGTGGCCGAAACCATGATGGAAATCGGTGATAGATCAGGGGCGGTGGTAGCCATGGAGGTCAATACTGGCCGGGTGCTGGCGGCGGCCTCTGCTCCGGCCATCCATCTGGAGCAGTTTGTCGGCGGTATCTCCACCAAAAACTGGCTGGCCATGGCGGAAAACGATAAGCATCCCATGCTGAACAAGGCGGTCCAGAGTGCCTATCCGCCAGGCTCCACCTACAAAATGATTACCGCTGTGGCCGGGCTGGTTACCGGCGTTATTACCCCTGAAACCAAAGTAAACTGCCGGGGGCATTACCGGTTCGGCAACCGGAAATATAAATGCTGGAAGAAGCAAGGCCATGGCCAGGTTGACCTGAAAAAGGCCATTACCGAATCCTGTGATATTTATTTTTATCAGGTCGGCCAGAAGATCGGCGTGGATAAACTGGCCGAGTTTGCCGCCATGTTCGGCTTGGGCAGAAAGACCGGCATCGAGCTTGAGCATGAAAAGTCCGGAACGGTTCCCACCAAAAAATGGAAGCGAAAGAAATTCGGCAGCAAATGGAATGAGGGAGATACCTTGTCCGCCGCCATCGGTCAGGGGCATAATACGGCAACGCCGCTTCAAATTTGTTTGATGACCTCGGTTATTGCCAACGGCGGCAAGCATTATCTGCCTCAGATAATAGAAAAAATAACCAGCCCGGACGGCTTGGTAACCAAGGAATTTAAGCCCAAAATAATCGATGAGATTAAGGGGCATCAGCATCATTTTGCCCTGATCCGTGAGGCGATGAAGGAGGTGGTTCACGGCAGATGGGGAACGGCCAGAAAGGTACGCATCGAGCATCTGACCATCGGCGGCAAGACTGGTACTGCCCAGGTGGTCGGGGTTGCCCGTTACCAGCACTATGCCTCGGAAGACGATATCCCCTACCGGCTGAGGGATCATGCCTGGTTTACCTGTTTCGCTCCGGTGGAAAACCCTGAAATTGCGGTAACGGTAATGGTGGAGCATGGCCTGCACGGCGGCTCGGTGGCCGGGCCGGTGGCAAGGGCGGTGCTGGAAAAATATTTTTCCTGGCAGCTTGCTGCGGCCAAAGCCGAGGCCAAAAATGACCAGAAAGCTGATAATTAGGTAAATCATGTTTAGGTTTGATCGAAGAATACTAGCAAATTTTGACTGGGTGCTGCTGGGTTTAATGGCGGTCTTATGCACTATGGCCATGTTTAATCTATATAGTGCCTCATATCCGCCCAAGCCTTGGGGCATGCCGCCGTATTTGAAGCAGGGCTATCTTTTGGGCGGCTGCTTTATCTGCTTTTTGGTGATTATCAGTTTTGATTATCAGCAGCTACATACTTTTAATTATTTTCTTTACGGCGGGGTAATCTTCCTGCTGCTGCTGGTATCTTTTAAGGGCAGTGCGGCCGGAGGGGCCCAGCGGTGGATAGATCTCGGTTTTTTCAGGCTGCAGCCTTCCGAACCGGCCAAGCTGGTCATGGTAATTACTCTTGCCTCATATTACTCACAAAAAGAGGTTATCGCTGGTTATACCACCAAGGAGGTGATGATACCGGCGGCCCTTACTGGCGTGCCGTTTTTACTGATTGCCCTGCAGCCGGATCTTGGTACTGCCCTGATGCTCGGCATAATTTTTGTGAGTATGTCCATGCTGGTCAGGCTGCGTTTTTCTGCCTGGCTTTCCCTTGGTACCCTGGTTATGCTGGCGGCCTTTGCGGGCAGAAAAAAGATTTTTAATGATTATCAGAAACAAAGGATTATGACCTTTCTCAATCCGGAAAAGGATCATGCCGGTAATGGTTATCAGGTGCTTCAGTCCAAGATTGCTGTGGGCAGCGGCGAAATGTTCGGCAAGGGGTATCTGGAGGGCAAGCAGGGACATCTGCATTTTTTGCCGGAGCGGCACACCGATTTTGCCTTTTCAGTCTGGGGAGAGGAATGGGGCTTTATCGGCGCCGCCTTCTTTTTGGCCATGTATTTTCTTATGTTATTGTGGGGGCTATATATCGCCAGCCGGGCAAAAGACCGCTTTGGGGTGCTGCTTGCCTATGGGGTGGTCATCCTGATTTTCTGGCAGGCGGTAATCAATTTACTGATGATTCTCGGTGCCTTGCCGGTGGTGGGGATTCCGCTGCCTCTGGTCTCCTACGGCGGCTCCTCACTCTTGACTACCATCGCTGGTCTGGCAATCCTGATGAGTGTACGGCTGTACAGCTTTAACCCATCTGCACCAAGCGGTTATAGCCAAGGCAAGACCAGTTGACCAAGGGCCTGAATAAAATCCTGTTCATCGTTAAGCCCCTTGGTCATTTGCAGGTTTACCCCCAGTTCTTCTGCCTCCTGCCGGAACATGATTTCTATTTCATAGAGGGTTTCCACATGGTCGGAGACAAAACTTATGGGGACAACCAGGATATTTTTGCTGCCCTTTGCGGCCAGTTCGGCAATAGTGTCAGAGGTCGAGGGAGATAGCCATTCGACCGGCCCGCTTCTGCTTTGATAACATAATATGCCCTTTTTGCCGGTCTTTGCCTCAACTGCTTCGATGGTTCTACCCAGATGTTCCACATAGGGGTCGCCCCCCTCAATCATTGATACCGGCAGGTTGTGGGCACTATAGAGAATGGTGATTTCTGAGGAAGAAAACTGCAATAATCCCTGCTCAATTCGGCTGGTCAGGCAGTTAATATAATCCGGCTGATCCGGCCAGGACCTGATGATTATCAGTTCCCTGATTTTACCTCCGAGCCTTGACTTGGCCAGCTCATTTTCAAAATCTCTGATGGAAGAGCCGTTGGTCGCTTTTGAGTAATGAGGATATAGCGGCAGTAAAACGATGCGTTCCACTTGGGCAGCCTCCAGTTCAGCTATGGCCTGGCTGGCCCGCGGCTGCCAGTAACGCATGGCAAAGGTAGTTGCTGCCTTGCGGCCCGCAAGAAGTTGGCCGAGTTTTTCGGTTTGGGCCGCCGTAATTTGGGTCAGCGGCGAGCCGCCGCCGATTTGGGCATACAGATTCCTGCTTTTGGGGGCACGTTTTCTGGATATATACCAGGCCAGTGGTCTCTGCATCAAGGCCGGACCCAGCTTGATCAACTCCCGATCGCTGAAGAGATTATAGAGAAAGGGCCGGACGTCTTCAAGTTTTTCCGGCCCGCCCATATTAAGCAGCACTATGCCTGTTTTCATCGCCTATCATCCTTTTTTACTTATTATCAGAAAGTTGAGTCTAATATGCTATGGTAAAAAGTGGTTCTTTTGAAATTAAGTTGGGTAATAACTGGTTTATACTTGCCAAATTCAGCTTACTCGTGAGCAAGTAAACGATGTCTTAAAATGCTCTCGTTTATATACTATCGCCTTTCTCTTGGCAGCCTGTACAACAGAATTAAGCCCTTCCAGTAATCCATTATTAATTGCTGGATTGTTATAATAAGTGCAACAGATATAGGTTTGCAAAGGAGTGAGCTACTGGTATGGTCAAGTTTTCCAATAAAACCGGAAGATCACATGCAAAAAAACATAGGGAACGTCTACAAGCAGCTCACTCTAGAGGAAAGGTACCAGATAAAGATTCTTTTGGAAATAAAAATGAATCAAACCGAAATAGCGGAGGTGTTGAATCGGTCAA
>PDQP01000033.1 GCA_002747805.1 Deltaproteobacteria bacterium | reverse complement strand
TTCCCGCTGCCATCTGTTTTATTACCGCTCTTCTGTCGATCCACCAGAAGCGGGCTTTCCCTTCATCACAATCCGTATGCCGCATAGGTTCGTCCTCTTCAATCAATCTGTAATCATCATTTCTGCTGTCTCTCTGGCGCTGGTTTCTGTCATGCAATATAAATCCGATCACCTTTTTTACCTTGCCCGAACAACTCATCTTTTACGATTTTCAGCCGAAAAAATGCTTTTCACAGCAAGCGGGGGACATTTGCCTGCCCCGGGCCTTGCTGTATTTATTCCAGAGATCCCTATTTTATCTTTTCGCGCAAAGTATTGTATGACAAAAATAATTCATTATTCTATTATAGGATGTTCAACAATTCCAGAAGAGATTACTTCCATCATCATAGAAAAAAAAAGGGTATCATGAATAAAAATTTTCTGGTCACAGTAAGTGACAATACTGAAAATCTCAAAGGGGTAACCTTTATCTGCACATTCTTCAAGGAAGAAAGCAGACACCAGCTTGCCCTGTTTCACATCTCCCGGCTGGACAGCCAGGATATAAAAGGTTCCCTGCTCAAAAAATGGGAAAAAGACGGAGAAGAGTTGACCATCGGTGCCAAACGGTCTCTTGAACGAGCCGAAGAACTGATCGATACATCCGGAATCTCGATTGACAAGGTTCTGGTAAAAACCGCTGCAGAAAAATTTGGCAAGGTGAAGGATATTCTCAATGAAGGATCTGCCGGCCTGTACGATGCCATCATCCTTGGCCAGAGAGCATCCTATACCCTGCAGTGGGTCTTTGAAAAACCTGCAGATGAACTGGCCCAGTCAATCATTGCCGATTCCGCCTTCTATATCCCTCTCTGGGTCTGCCCTGAGGTTCATCCAGACAGAAAAAACGTCCTTGTCTGTGTTGACGGCTCCGAAAGTTCATACCGTGCCGTTGATCACGCCGGTTACATCCTCACCAATCAACTGCAACACAACATTACCCTCTTTCATGTCCGGTCAGAGACCGATTCCACCAACATGACCTCAATTTTCGAGGAATCGAAAAAGATCTTGCAGGAACATGGAATCGCACCGGAACGAATCACAACACGTCCCGAATGGGGTGTGAATGTGACAAAGACCATTTTAAACAGGGTAAAACAGGATAAATTTGCGGCTGTGGCCCTCGGCCTGCATGGGCAGCCACAGGGCTTGTTTAAAAAGCTCAATCTGGCTGGTGGAACCACCTCAGCTCTTATTTCAAAAATAGAAGGGGCTTCCGTATGGTGCTGTCCATAGCTTGACGTGATTATTGATTTCCGCGACCGGAGGCGGCCCGGTTTTGCAAAGACGGCAGCAGATATTACAACCCCTCGGCCTGATAATAATTCCGGTATTCTTCCCTCACCAGAGGTTCCTGTCGGAAAAGATAGAGAAAAACCTTGAAGGAAACCATCTTTAAAAGGCTGTAAACAGGGCAAACGATGGAGCTTACAAGCAGAATCCGTACCCCCCAGTTACTAATATACTCATTGAGAAACAGGGGAACGATTGCGATGACAAAAAGTTCCAGATATATCCGGAATCCATAAAAAAGCCAGGAAGGAAAAAAAATGGCCCACCGGGTAAAAAGCAGGAGAAAGACCCTTGTTTTTGCCACAAAGGAACCCGCCGAAATGACCGCAATTTTGGATGAATAGGAAAAGCCGGCCATCAACAGCGGCCAGAGCGCAGCAGCACAGGCAATCACCACAAAACCGGAATATTGAGGATTCCCGCCCTTGTGTATCGCCAGCCCGCAGGCGTAGGAAACGAGCAGAACCAGCAGCGAAATTGCACAGACAAGAAGAACTGCAACAAGATCCCAGCCCACCTGTTTCCAGCGAAGCTGAAGCAGAGAGCCGATCAGCCCGAACCCGGTTCGTTCCTCCCGGTGCATCCGCCTCATGTCACTTGAAGGCCAGAGAGAAAGCAGGGTTTTCAGGCAAAAACCACCCCCCAGTATGACAAACAGCTCATAATGCGAAAAAAGCCGGCCCAACTGGCCCGGAAGTTCTCCGTACAGGTATTCAGAAACGTCTGCCATCCGTGCCCATATCCGGGGCCTTTCAATCACGGCCGAAAGTTTGGGAGAATAGTGTGAACCGATCCTGTCAATCAGCATCACCAGCAGAATGAGAACCAGAAAGGATTTATAACGGTAAATATCTTTTACCGCATGTACCAGAAGCAGACGAAGAACTTTCATATCATTTTTCGTCGCCTCTGACCTTTTTCCCTGTGAGAAAGATTCCCAGTTTGAAAACAGACCTCATTGAAAAGAAACAAAGACCGAGACCGACCGGAAAAAGAACAGCTATTAATGGCGTATCCGGGATAAGCAGAGATCTCACACTGAAGCTGATGAGAACAATCCCCAAACCAAAAAGGGTCAGATACCCGCACAGCAGCAACTCTGAAAAGGGTCTTTCTCCGGTTAACCGGTTCTGTCTTGCCAGGCCCACCCTTTCCGGAACGCGCATCCCCCAGTGGAAAAGCCAGTGCGTAATCAGCAGGCACATGAACAGGGCAAAAACCACATCGGTCAGCCAGTGAGCATGATTCATTACCCGGTGAAGAGCCATCAGGACAGCCACAACCATGGTTGCAAGGTAGAGTAAATATCCGCTGTATCTTATGGCTGTTCGCCCACTGCAGTGGATGAGACAATAGGCTATCCCCAGGGTAACCATGGCCAGGGCGGTATGCCCGGAGGGAAGACTGCCGCGATAAGTCCCTTCGGCAATAAACTGGGGACCGACCTCATACCAGGGGCCATAGGGTAACCCCTCGCGCAAGACCTGTCCCGGTCTGATCCGGGCCATGACCCATTTGGTAACATGCACCGCCAAAAATGCTGTACAAAGCGCATTGACAAGAATATATCCCAGTTGCGGTCGTAAACTGCACATCTTGGCTGTGGTATTAAAAAAAGACGGATAGAAAACCTTCCACTTCACATCGACGTCCATATAGGAACGACGCTGTTTCTGTTCATAAACACTGGCGATGAGATAAAGAACCAGGCAGATAATCAGGGAAAAAATCATCACGTCTCCAACCCCAAGGGATTCTCCCTCAAAGACTGATGGAGACAACAACGGTTCGATGAACTCAACATGATGATCCCTGAGCCAGGCCGAGGCCGATTCATCCCAGACCGTCGCGAAAAACATGGCAATGGTGCCAAAATAAAGGATTGCCAGAAACTGTCTTACGGGTTGTGATTTATCACTTCTCTCCATCATTTTCGATCTCTTGTCATAATCACCTGAAAAATAACATCAGGAAAAACGGCTGCCTGTTCCCCGAAAAATGCAGAAAAACAGCGCCATTGTTCCTAAAACAGCCCTTTCACCCTGCCGGATTCAACGTCAACATCGATTCTTCTGTAGGCGGGATCAGAAGCTGTACCAGGCATGAGACTGATTGCTCCGGCAACGGGAACCACAAATCCTGCGCCCTTGTAGGTAAGAATGTCACGAACAGGAAGGGTCCAACCTTCGGGAACGCCCTTGAGCCGTGGGTCGTGTGAGAGGGAAAGATGGGTCTTGACCATGCAGGTTCCAAGTTCCTTCATATCGGGATCCTCACTGAGCCTGGCCAGTTTGGCCTGGGCCTCGGGAGTATAGGACACCCCATCCGCCCCGTAAACTTCACGGGCTATCAGATTGATCCTCTCATCAAGGGAAGCCTCAAGATCATAGAGAAAACGGAAATCATTCGGTTCCTCACATGCGTCTACAACCGCGTCGGCAAATTCAAGTGCCCCCTCACCGCCCTGTTCCCAATGTCTGGACAGGGCAACCCTGGCACCGGCCGCCTCGGAGAGTCTTCTCACAATCCTTATCTCCTCATCGGTATCGGTATGGAAGGCATTGATACAGACAACCGGATTAATTCCGGCCTTCTTGACCGTCTCGATATGATGGAGAAGATTCTTGCAGCCTTCCTCTACCCAGCCTGGATTTTCCTCTCCATATTCTTTTGGCATCGGTTTTCCCGGTACAGGAATCGGTGCGCCTCCGTGACATTTAAGTGCCCTGATAGTCGCAACAACAACCGCACAGTGAGGAATATTGCCAGAATACCTGCATTTGAGGTTCCAGAATTTTTCAAAACCTATATCAGCCCCGAAACCGGATTCCGTCACATTATAATCCGCAATCTTCAGGCCGACACGGTCGGCGATAACAGAAGACTGGCCGATGGCAATATTGGCAAAGGGACCGGCATGAACCAGCACAGGCTGCCCTTCCAGGGTTTGCATGAGGTTCGGGTTGATGGCCTGAACCATCCATGCCGTCATGGCTCCATCAACCTCCAGATCCGCAGTGGTAACAGGCTTGTCCTGCTTATCATAGGCAAGAACAATCTTACCGATACGTTCACGCATATCAGCCAGATCGCTGGCCACAGAAAGGATGGCCATAAGCTCGGAGGAGACGGCAATGGCAAAACCGGACTGCATGGTCATACCATCCATCCTGCCGCCAAGACCAATGGTGATATTGCGCAGGGCCTGAGTGCAAAAATCAATAATCCATTTCAGTTCAACCTTTTTGGGATGAATATCCAGCCGTTTCAGGCCCCGCTCGGCAAGCTGGCTGTCGGTATAATTGCATTCATGCTGCATCCTTGCGGTCAGGGCGGTCATTCCCAGATTATGGGCATTCATAATGGCATTTATATCACCGGTCAGCCCCAGGGAAAATTCATTTAGCGGAATACATTGCGACCTGCCGCCACCGGCCGCAGAACCCTTGATATTCATGGTCGGGCCGCCGGAAGGCTGGCGGATGGCCCCGATTACCCGTTTATTGCGTTTGCCAAGCCCCTGCACCAGCCCCATTACCGAGGTCGATTTGCCCTCTCCAAGGGGCGTTGGGGTAATGGCGGTTACATCTATATATTTCCCGTCCGGCTGGCTTTTCTTTCTGTCCAGCACCTTTTTATAATCGATCTTGGCCGTATAATGACCATAGGGCAGCAGTTCATCCGGCCTAAGACCAAGCTCTTCGCCAAGCTGCTGCACCTTTTTCATTCTGCCTTCGGCCTCCTGTGCTATCTGCCAGTCGGCATATTGTTTGGGATCCAGTAGCATAATTTTTCTTTTTTGGGAGTGTTTTATATTGATTGATGAGCAGATTCGTTTGTTATAATACTTTAATATTATTGAATAATTTTTTACAGCAAATAAAATTTTAACATTTTTGAAGCATCTATGAAATTTAGAATAAAGCAAAGCTCCGAAAAAATCAATGGTGCTGGCGGCAGGGTTCAATAAAGCGGTAAATGCAGCAGGTAAATGACGACCAATTTATATTAACTTGCCGATTATTAGAAGTTACCTTGAGTTGCTTTGTCAGGACAGAACATATTTTTATATTCTGAGCCTATTCAGTAATAATGAGTTTTATGCGGATTCAGTTAAAGGTACATTTATTTGTTTCTAACACTGAACAAAATGTTCTTGAAGCATATGTATAGGTGGGTTAGACTGCTTCATTCGGTGTTTTTTTTGTTCCCGTTCAGAACAAGCTGATTATTTTTTGCGAACTCATCAAGACATGAAAAATACAGACCGGGGTATCGCTGTAGCAGGTGTTGTACTAGGCATCATTGCTCTTGGCATGGTGCTTTTTCATTTTTGGTATGGCCCCTTGGAAAGGCATCAGTCCCTGGAAGACAATGTGGTTGAGGAAGTATTAAAGATTAAGGACAGGATAAGCCTGAAAATTAAAAAGGATGGCGGTTCTGCTGATCTTTCAAGGAATTATAACCAGGATCAGATATTTGACCTTGTTGCGGTTGGTGCCGGTTTTTCTGCAATTATTTGTGCCGTGATATTATTTCTGAAAAAGAAGGAGAAAAGGGCGTGTATTGTCTCCGTCCTTCTTGGGGCTGGAGCCATTACATTTAGTTTTTTAAGTGCAGCTCTTGGGGCTATACTACTGGTTATCCTGGTAGCGGCGGTGTTAGGTTCCCTGGGCTTGGGCTGACGGATTATTTTCAGGCGGGATTTTTTATCCTGCAATAATAAAAATGGAGCAAACTCATATGGACAAAACAAAACTTGCAGACGGTGTTTACTGGGTCGGGGCAGTTGACTGGGACATCCGTGATTTTCATGGCTACTCAACTTACCGGGGTTCTACCTACAATGCCTTTTTGATTGTGGATGAGAAAATCACCTTGGTTGATACGGTTAAAAGAACCCATAAACAGGATCTTATCCGTGAAATAAAAAAATATGTCAAACCGGAAGATATTGATTACATAGTGGTCAATCATGTGGAGCTTGATCATACTGGTTCCCTGCCGGAGATGATTGAGCTGATTCAGCCGGAAAAAATCATCTGCTCCCCGATGGGCGAAAAGGCCCTGAAAGCACATTTTCATGGCAGCGGCTGTCAGGATTGGACATATGAAATTGTTAAGTCCGGCGATGAAGTTTCCCTTGGCCGGAAAACTCTCCAGTTTATCGAAACCCGCATGCTGCATTGGCCGGACTCGATGTTTTCGTTTCTGAAAGAGGACGGCATCTTATTTTCAAGCGATGCCTTTGGTCAGCATTATGCCAGCCCCGAACGCTTTGACGATGAGACGGATATGTCCGTAACCATGTATGAGGCCACCAAGTATTATGCCAATATCCTGTATCTTTTTTCGCCGCTGATTGAAAAATTGCTGGCAAATCTGGCCGGGATGAATCTGGATATAAAAATGATTGCCCCCGACCACGGCATTATTTGGAGAAGCCATATTGACGAAATATTAAATGCCTATGGGGACTGGAGCAGCGGCCGTAGCCCCAAAAGGGCCTTGGTGGTTTATGATACCATGTGGCATTCGACCGAGAAAATGGCCGCAGAAATTATGCAGGGACTGGCTGAGGCCGGGGTGCCTGCCAAACCGATCAATCTTAGATACACCCACCGCAGTGATGTGATTACTGAAATTTTAGGCTCCAAGGCAGTTATTCTCGGCTCCCCGACCCTGAATAACGGCATACTGCCGCGCATGGCCGGTTTTTTAAGTTATATGAAGGGACTTAAACCAACCAACAAAATAGGGGCTGCCTTTGGCTCCTTTGGCTGGAGCGGCGAGGCCGTAAAAATTCTGACCGACCATCTGGAAGAGATGAAATTTGAACTGCCGGAAAAGGGGCTTCGTTTCAAATATGTTCCCACCGAAGAACAGTTTGCCCAATGTGCCGAGCTTGGCAAAAAGATTGGTCAAGCGGTGTTTGCTGCTGAGGAATAATTTTTTACTATAATCAAAAGGCCCCGGCTTTAATTTAGCTTGCCGGGGTCTTTGGCTTTCCGGCTGGTTTAATACACATCAAAAATATCCTGCTGAATCGGCGGTGCCATTATGTCATCCATGTCATCCGGCTGGGCATTTTTTTCTGCTTCCTCACTTTTTAGTTTGTCCAGCAGGGTTGGGTCAAGCCGATCTATCTCCATTTCAACCCGTTTAAGATTGCCGACTACCTTATCGGTGATCGCCGCATTTGGATATTTGGTCAGAATCCCTTTCAGGACCTTACGGCATTCAATCAGCAGGGCCTGTTTGCTGGCAGGATCACTGGTTTTGGTAAAGCGGTTGAAAATATTGGCGGCCTTTCTTCTTTCGGCCTTGGCCGCCAGCAGTGAGACCTCCTCAATCTTGTCCGATGCCTTGGTAGAATACTCCGTATCCAGAAGACCGACAAAAACGCCGATTGCCTTTTCATAATCTCCCGATTCCATCAGCAAGATTCCAGAATTCCACTGCTTTTGCAGATCTTTCATCCGGGTCAGCTTTTCGGTCTCAAGATTAACCGATTCATCCATGACTAGCGAATCTATTTTGGCTTTCAGGGCCTGCTTTTTTTCTGCATCAATAATATCATCCGGGATGTTTTCAAGGAGTTTCAGGGCATCTTCATATTTCTTTTCTCCGGCCAGCCGATCAGTCTCCGACATCAGGCCGTTAAACCAGGAATCGGCTCTTTTAACGGCATCCAGCCTGATTATATCCACATTGGCGGAGACGGCGGTATAAGGGTAATCAGCCAGAAATTTATCGGCCTGCCGAACCACCTTGTAGCCGTCCTGTTTGGGGATGAAACCAAGGTAGTTTCTTAAAAGAGAGGAATAATCGGCCAGTTCAGGGCTGCCGTATCCGCCATTGCCGAGGATAAATAGCTGCAGCTTTGCCCATTCCTTGGCACTGCCCAGACTTTCATAATCTCCGGCAATCAGTTTATACTGCTCTTCTGCCTTCCGGTAATTACCGGCAGCGGTATAAAGATCGGCCAGGGATTTCCGCAATGAGACAATATCTACCGATTCGGCCTGAGGCGCAGACATATCATCAACAATCTGCTGATAAATCTCGGCGGCCTTTTCCTCCTGATGCAGATACATCAGGGCATTGCCGTAGGCAATTCTGCTTTTTAGGCTCACCGCCTGACCTTCCGGTATTTTCAGCCAGACCTGAACCACCTTGTCATACTCGCCGCCCGCTGAATAACGGCCAATTAATTCCTCCAGCCGGGAAATATCAACCTTCTGCTTCTGCCATTTATCGGGGTCTTCCACCATGCCGAGCTTTTTACCGCAGTCGCTTTCCAGAAAATCAATATCCTTTTTCTGGACGGTCATAAATTTATCTTCGCCGATACTGCCGTAATCAGAATTATTACCAGGTTGCATGGCCGCTTCCCGAAGGCTTGAATAATCAGCAAGTATCACCTGCAATTCCTTAAAGCACTGGATCATTTTCTCGGCCTCTTCCTGAGATACGCCCATGACCGAGCCTTTTTCATCCAGCTCCTGCCATTTCTCAAGTTTACGTCCATAGGCAGAGATTCTTTTATCCATGTATGCCAGGGGAGGCACAAAGGAGGAATGCGGCATCTCACGCTCAAATATTACCTTACCTGTATTTTCATCAACTTGCTTATGATTGCCCGCCTTGCCGTCCATTTCATGGGGCGGCTGCATATCAGGGTGATTGATCTGTCTTTTAGGGGGAATACAGCCGGGCAGCAGTAACAGGCCGCAAAGGGGCAGGGCATAATATAACTTTTTCATAATACTCTATTTTTTAAGTTTATAAATATTCCGCAACCGGAACACCAAGGCATTCTGCCTAATCTGCTATAAATTTTCCTGTTTTGCAAGAACAAGAAGGGGGCCGCCGTAAAATTAGCGGCTACAAGGCAGGATACGGAAAATATCCAAAGATTAACGCTGCCCAACCTTCCAGAAAGGCTCAAAGTTTCTTTCCTTGACCATGACGCCGCCCAAATCCTCGGTGGTAAAGGTCATAATCGAAGGTGAATACCTGGCGGTTTCGCTTACCTCCTCCATTGGCAAAACAATCCTGCCGCCTAGGTCAGCATCAACTTTCAGGTTTACCTGGCCATGACCCTCGCGGCTGATGGTCAGACCGTTAAAGGAGAGATCCACCGGATTTAGTTTTTCGGCATAACCGTCCTTTTTTATTAGATGGTTGACAATTCCGGTCCAGGTGG
Source organism: Deltaproteobacteria bacterium (assembly GCA_002747805.1). Classification (GTDB taxonomy): domain Bacteria; phylum Desulfobacterota; class Desulfobulbia; order Desulfobulbales; family Desulfocapsaceae; genus SZUA-575. The sequence continues at coordinate 7,936 of PDQP01000033.1, read as the reverse complement.
GCAAGGCACCGGATGAACCGGCAATTTTATTGCTGCCCTTTCTCATGGCTTCATTTTTATCATAACCGGCATAGACCCCGATCACATAGCCATTATTTAGATTAACCCCATCTCCGGCGGCATTTACTCCGGGCAAAAAGCCGAAAAACGAGGCATTGGTATAATTGTTGGCGGTGCCGGTCTTACCCAGCAGGGGCATTTTTAATTCCATACCGGCAAAATCTTTCGAGCTGTCTTCCGCCGGATGAATTACTGTCATGCGGTCTGCATAGCGGCCAGTGCCGAATTTAATAATATTTTCAAGAATATGACTTACCTGCAAAGAGGTCTTTTTACTAAAGATGCGCCTGGTATTGATGACCGGAGAGTATAAAACTTCGCCGTCAGATGATTCAATTTTTTTGATAATGGCAAGTGAGGCCCCGCTGTTTCCTTCGGCAGCCTTACCGATAAAATTAATTTTACCGGTAGCAAGCCCCTCGTATATGCGGGTGGTTTCATAAAGGCTTACCGCATTGGAACCCAGCGGAAAGGACAAAACCGGCTCCATTTCGCTGACCACGCCCATCTCCCTTGCCAGAGCAACCAGATAGTTAAGGCCGACCATCACCCTGAAATCATCCACCGCTGCCAGGGTCTCAAAACTGTACGGCTCGCTGCCCGCAAGCTGGGCATATTCAGTTTCCATTTGGGCGGTAACCATTTTTACGGCCCCGGCAGAAACCATATCGTCAAGGCTGATCTTTTTCCAAAAATCCTCCCTCTCAGACGGGAGCAGAGCAAACAGGCGTTCCTGTACGCCGCTGGTATATACCCTTTGCAGGTTTTCGCCGATTTTGGCAGAACCAAAAACATAACGATCCTGGTAATAATCATAATAAAGCCCGGCCCCGTCATCAGATTCGAGGAAATAATCGTCAATATTTCCCTCCACCATCTCCCTGAACCGGTCAAGCTCCGCCATGCGGCTGGCAAGGGCCAGAAAATTACCGTAAAGCAGACTGCGGCGGAACCATAGCTCATTTCTCTGCCTGCTGGTAAGTTTTTTGCTGCCCAGCTCACGGCTTATATATCCGGCAAACTTTTTGAAACCAAGCCCGTAATTCATATTAACCAGCAGCTGGTAATCCTGATCAAGTCCCTCGAAAATAAAATCGGTCTCCAGCTTTTTGACCGCCTGCTTAAAGGCCGCCTTCCTTAATACCTGATCATTTACCTGGATACCGTATCTATCCCTGATTCTGATTTTGTAGGTGCGGTACGGCTCCGGCCGGCCGTCTATCACCCTGGGCGTAAAACCAAGTTTTGCCGCCACCTCTCTAAATTGCTTAGCATTTAATTGGTCGCAAAGATGGTAGGCCAGCCAGATGGAAGCGACATTTTCCGAATGAACCCCGGCCCAGCTCATGGAGACCCGATGGTTTTTGATTTTATGATCCGGCCTTGGATAGTAGGGCTGGTTTTGAAAGACAAAGACATTTCTTTTATTGGTCAGAATATCTGCCGCATTCCAGCCAAGCTGGATGGCAGCCGCATATAAAAAGGGCTTGAACGATGAACCCATGGTTCTTTTGGCATCAATGGCCCGGTTGAAAAAACGGTTTTCCACCCCGCCGGTCATCGCCTTAATGGAGCCATGATGCAGGACAATGGCTCCGCCTTGAACCGCCGGATATTTTTCAAGGGTCAGCATCACGCCGGAATCACCGACACTGGCAACGCTGACCCAAACCTTATCCCCCGGTTTTAACTGGGCAAGCAGTTTAATCAAATCCTGCTTTTCAGGTTTTGCCCATTTATTTCTGCTCCATTTGGCATACTCGAACCAAGCTCTGGTCAGTCCTTCCCGGTCAATGGTTCCCTTGCCCCGTTTACTGCCTAGATTCACAACAATATTAGGTTTCTTGATACTGCCCTTGATTGATTCAACCTCGCCAAATAAAAAGGCCCCCGGCAGCACCTTATCATCCCCCTTATAATCAAGATTATTAAGGGTTTCCTGAACCTTGCTGCGGTCATAGCCGTTTAGTCTGATGTCTATTCCCGATAGTTCATGCCTTAGCATTTGCAGGGAAAAATCCTGCAAGTCCTTGTCAATGGAAGTGATAATTCTGATGCCGGCGGTTGCCACATTGGAGATGCCCTGCCGCTCCAGGGCCTCGGTGATTTCGGGCTGGGCCATTGCCTGTCTGACCATTTCCATCACCGGATCATGTCTAAAACCAACCGTTCCGTTTTTGAATTTGGTTTGTTTTTTTAGTTCTTGCCGATAACGCTGCGGGCTTAGCATTTTCAGCTCATACATCCGGTCGAGAACATAATTGGAGCGTTTTTTTCCTTCCTTGACGGCAATTTTGGCTGCCTTTTCGCTTTTCTTGATAAACGGGTTGTAATCATTCGGTTTTTTTACGCTGCCGGCAATATAAATACATTCATTGAGGCTTAGATCTTCGACCTTTTTATCGAAATAATATCTGGCCGCCACGCCAAGGCCATGACCGTTGCCGCTGACATAAAACTGATTGGCATAAAATTCGAAAATCTGCTCCTTGGTGTACCAGTACTCAAGTTTCAGGGCAAATAATAACTCTTTCAACTTGGCCTGATAGGATCTGCCCGACCGCTTAAAAAGGTTTTTGGCCGTTTGCTGGGTCAGGGTGCTGCCGCCCTGAACCACCCGTCCGGCCTTAAAATTTTTGATGGCCGCCCGGATGATGCTGACCGGATCAAAGCCGTAATGGCGGAAAAACTGGTCGTCTTCCGCTGCGACCAGGGCATTAATAAAGTCCTGGGGAATTTGTTCATATTTCACATACTGCCGATGATTTTCCTCGAAAAATGCTCCCAGGCGGGTCTTGCCGTCTTCATAAAAAACATGGCTTTCCTTGCTTAGTATTCGGCGGATATTGGCCAGTTCTATTTCGGGGCCGGGATTGACCACGATCAAATAATACAAGAATCCGGCGGCACCGCCGCAGCAGACAAGGATGAGTGAAAAAAGAGTTAGGATAATCTTTTTAGGCATTTACAATTCTTGGGTTATAAATGTTATCGGGTTTGGTCTCAGGTCTTATCGACTGGCTTAAAACCTTGCTGAATATATTTTCTTGCTTTTCAAAACAAGATATAGTCTATATAGAAGGATTTGGTTCTTTTATCAATACGAACCGGAAATTACCCTGACGCTTTGGCTGCCCAAAGCTGGATGTAATTGTTATTTATTGCCTGAAAACAACCGGTTCGGTCTTATGTTCCGGTTAAAAAATTTTAATTAACCGCAAATCATATTTTTGATCATGGGAAAAACACATCTTGGTATGCGTAGTTATTTTTTCTATTTTCTTGCGTTTTTAATCCTGAACGGCTGCTCTGGAAGCGGTATTTCGTCATTTATTTTTCCAGACCACCAGGCAGATACGCTTGGCCGGGCCGGTAATTCAAACCCGGAAGAAGATCCTGATCTTGCTCTGGAGCCGGCTGAAGATAAAGAGGCCCTTTCAGAAGAACTTGAAACCCTAAAACAGACCGGAGAATGGGAAAACAAGGATACCGCTGATGCTCCTGAACCCGAGAAGGAAGACCAGAAAGGTTTCCCCATTGTCCATAATAAGCAGGTGGATGCCTATATAAAAATTTTCACCGGCAGTCAGCGTAAGCAGTTTGCCAGATGGCTGGCCACTTCGGGCCGGTATGCCCCGATTGTTTATCAGGAGCTTGACCGTTTTGGTCTGCCGAGGGAGCTTTTATACCTCGCCATGATTGAAAGCGGCTTTAATCAGCGGGCCAGATCGGCGGCCAAGGCAGTGGGATTATGGCAGTTTATGCGGTCAACCGGCAGGCAGTATAGTCTCAGAATAGATAATTATATTGATGAAAGAAGGGATGCAAAAAGTTCCAGCGAGGCGGCGGCTTCTTTTCTCAGCGATCTTTATGGGGAGTTCGGCGACTGGTATCTGGCGGTTGCGGCCTATAATGCAGGCCCCGGCAAGATCAGGAAGGGGCTGAATCGGTATAAGGCGGATAATTTTTGGGATTTGGCCCAGCACAATTACCTGCGGCTAGAAACCAAGCGTTATGTGCCGAAACTGATCGCTGCCATCATTATTGCCAAAGACCCTGAAAAATATGGCTTCCATAACCTTGTTTATAAAACTCCGCTTAAATATGATGTTCTGGAGGTCGGCCCCGGGCTTGATTTTAATGCCATTGCCCTGATATCCGGCCAGAATGTTAAGGAAATCAAAGAACTTAACTTAGAGCTGAAAAAGGGCCGGACGCCATTAAACAGAAAATCCCATCTGGTCAAGATACCTGCTGGATCGCTGCAATATGCCAAGGCCAATATGGGCAAACTGCATAATGTGGTAAAAAACGGCTACAAGATTCATATCTATAAAAGCGGTGAAACCTTGTCGGCCATCTGCCGCAGATACAATATAGACAAGACTACCCTGCTCAAGGTCAACAATCTTAAATCAGGAAAGATCAATAATGGCAAGCGTCTACGTATCCCTTATACCACGGTGGCCTATCAGCTTCTTTCCGGCAAGGGCGGTCTGCCTGCGGGAGAAAATTTTATCCTGCATACGGTTAGAAAGGGGGAGACCATTTCAAATATCTCCAAGAGATATAATGTCTCTCCTGAGCTGATTGCCTTGTGGAATAACCTGCCCAATATCCATAAGTTAAGTATCGGCCAGCAGCTTGCCCTGCATACGGATAAAAACGGCACGGTCAAACCGGCTGGCATTAAGCCTCAGGCTAGCCGGGATGATAATATTATCGTTCTTGCCGAAAATAATAAACGCATTCATCATGCCGAACCAGCCGCCAAATCTGTGCAGCTAGGCTGGTATGAGGTTAAGGATGGTGATTCGTTATGGACCATATCAAGAAAGTTCAAAATCTCGCCAGCCCAGATTAAAAAGTGGAACAACCTGAAATCCAACCTGATTCGTCCCGGGGTCAGATTAAAAATTAAAAGCGTGTAGTACTGGTTGAACGGCGATGAATTCCACTCATGATTTTCCTGCCCGTGATTACGGCGATGATGTCCATTTGGTGCAGGTTGAAGGTAAAAAAATAATTCTGATTGGCACCGCTCATATCTCCCGCGAGTCAGTTGAGCTGGTTCAGGAGGTGATTGGCGGGGAAGATGCCGACTGCGTTTGTCTGGAACTGGATGACCGCCGTTTTCAGGCCCTTGCCAACAAGGAAAAATGGCAGGGGCTTGACCTGAAACAGGTGATCAGGAAAAAACAGCTTGCCACCCTGCTGGCTTCAATGCTTATGGCTTCCTACCAGAAAAGGCTTGGCGGCAGTCTTGGGGTCTCCCCCGGGGCTGAACTTTTGGCCGCATCCCTGTCTGCCAAGGAAAAAAACATTCCGGTTTCACTCTGCGACCGGGATATACGTATCACCCTGAGAAGGGCCTGGGCCTCTACTTCCCTGCTGAAAAAGGGTTATCTGATTTCATCGCTGCTTGCCTCTGTTTTTGATAAAACCGAGGTCAGCGAAGAGAAATTAAGAGAGCTTAAACAAAAGGATATGCTTGCGGAATTGATGGATGAACTGGGGGGCAGCTTTCCCGACTTGAAAAAGGTGCTGATTGATGAGCGGGACATCTATCTGGCTGAAAAGATTAAACGGGCCGATGGCAGTAAAATTATTGCCGTGGTGGGTGCCGGGCATATTGCTGGTCTGAAAAAAATGCTTTTGCAGGATAAAAGCGGCGTGATTGAGGAAATTACTGCCATTCCGCCGGTTTCAAAAATCTGGAAGGTTATCGGCTGGTCGATTCCGGTGCTGATTCTGTTGTCGCTGGCTGCTATCGGTTTTAAGCAGGGGGCCTCGGCAGCAGGAGCCAACCTGTTATATTGGGTGCTTGCCAACGGGATTCCCTGCTCGGTGGGAGCCGTGCTGGCCCTTGCCCATCCGCTGACGGTGCTAAGTGCCTTTCTTGCTGCTCCCATAACCAGCCTGACCCCGGTGATTGGAGCGGGTTATGTAACGGCCTTTGTTCAGGTGATGTTAAAACCGCCGGTGGTGCGGGAGTTCGAGCAGGTCGGTGCTGATATGGTTAAATTTACCGGCTGGTGGAAAAATCGTCTTCTTCGGGTGTTTCTGGTTTTCTTTCTGACCGGCTTTGGTTCGGTGATTGGCACCTATGTCGGCGGTTATGAGATAGTTAAGAATCTTTTTGGTTAATATGTCAGAACTTATTGAGCTTTCAGCCAGACAGGCGAAATACCTGAAAGGTTTGGGACATCATCTCAAACCAGTAGTTCAGATCGGCAAGGAAGGCATTACCGAAGCGGTAATTAAGACTGTTTGTGCGGAACTGAAAAACCGTGAGCTAATTAAGGTCAAGCTGGGGCAAAATTGTCCGGTTGACAAGAAAAAAGCTCTCGTGCTGCTTGCTGAGGCCGCTCAGGCCTATCCGGTTCAACTGATTGGCAAGACCATTCTGCTCTATAAGCCAAATCTTGAAAAACCACGGGATAAACGTATTATTATCCCCGGATAAACTAGATGGTAAGCACGGAGGTTGGCTGGTGCTGGCTGGCGATATGAAATTGGGTTTTGCCGTAATTTTTGCGGTTTGCCTTGATGCCTGCAATGGCTATATCCGGCAGGTTGTTGGTTTCGCTAAGATGGGCAAGAACCACATGTTTCATTTTCCCGTGGTGGATAATATCCAGAAAATCAGTAGCTTCCTGGTTAGATAGATGTCCATGTTCTGATCTTACCCGTTGCTGAAGCGCTAATGGGTACGGGCCGTTTTTCAGCATCTCGGGGTCATGGTTAAACTCTAGAATCAGGCCGTTGCACTCCTTAAGACGCTGGGCCATTAGATGGGTTGCCTTGCCGGTATCGGTGCAGTAGCCTAAGGCGGAATTATGCGATTTAAGAATAAAACCAACCGGATCGGCAGTATCATGCGATATCCGAAATGATCTTATATCCAGATCGCCAATGGTAAATGCCGTTCCGGTTTCAAATTCAATCGGCTTAGGAAGTTTGCCGATTTTTTTAGCAGCACCCAGAAAAGTTCCTGCATTGGCATAGACCGGCAGATCATATTTTCTTGCCATCACACCTGCTCCGGCAATATGGTCAATGTGTTCATGGGTGATGATGATGGCCGCCAGCCTTTCCGCATTTTTGCCGATGCTTTCCAGACGGCAGGTTATCTCCTTGCCGGAAAAACCGCAGTCAATCAAGATGGCAGTCTCACCTGTATCGGCATAGACCGAGTTGCCGCCGCTGCCGCTGCCCAGCACCGAAAAATTTATCATCGCATCCCCGTATGACCAAATCCGCCGCTGCCCCGTTCTGTCTTGTCCAAGGTATCGGTGAGTGTCAGCCTAGCCTTAGTAATCGGGGCCAAAACCATCTGGGCTACCCGATCGCCCCTTCTTAGCAGATAAGGCTTTTTTCCTAGGTTAATCAAACCTATCTTAATCTCACCCCGATAATCGGCATCAATGGTGCCGGGACTGTTGATAAGGGTGATGCCATGTTTGATGGCAAGCCCGCTTCGGGGCCTAATCTGCATCTCATAACCTTGAGGGACGGCAAGGGCAAAACCAGTGGGTAAAAGCCGGATTTCGCCCAGCGGCAAAACAAGCTCACTAGCTATGGCAATTTGTACATCCATGCCGGATGAACCCTTTGTTTTATAATCAGGTAGAGCAAAATCACGTTCGGCCTGTTTATCAAGCCAGACAAACATTATTTCTTTAACCATCATAGACACCAAAAATCAGCAGGGTAGGGGGATTAAAATTTAGAATCCTTGCTATCATCATCGTATTCAAGACAATCATTATAATTTGTGATGCTGGATATTGGTACAAGAAAGTGAATAAATTAGCCGCTCCAGCAAAGGTCAGCTCCTCCTGTGAGCATTTTGGCAGCCCATTCTCGGAGCTGA
>PDQP01000032.1 GCA_002747805.1 Deltaproteobacteria bacterium | reverse complement strand
ATCATTACTGTCTCCCGCCATTTGTTTTTCTGCTTAGTTTTTTTATTGCATGTTTTTTATTAAATATTAACGTTGCTTCAGGCTGTTTCCGAGTAGTAATTTGTGGATGTGATATTACCTTTTTTTTACGGGAGGAAGAAATGGATACTGCTTTACTGGATGGTGTTTGGGTTGATGTAAAAAATTTTTTGAAAGATGGGCTGGTTGACGGTACTTTCTGGGATAAGGATACCGGTATGCCCATCAGCAGTCACGTCAAATCAAGGGATGATTTTGTCGCCCTGTTTTCACAGTTTATCGATCAAGTCGAGAATACCCTTAGTTCTTCAGGTATGCCTGGTCTTGGTGAGTTTTTTACCGTTTCTCTGCATGATATACTGGTGATTGTCATTAAGCATAGTGATAAAATTTTTCAGGGGATGGTAATTGATCCAAACAAGACCAATATGGGCATCCTGTATAATGTGGTTTTGCCTAAATCTATTGAGAAAACCAAACAAGCTATGGCCTAACTCGGAGGTGAAGAAATGGATATAGACGTTTTTCAAAGAAATATTGATGCTACCCGTGATACCCTCGGCGAGGGAGTGCTGAGTATTAACATCTGGAATATTGAGACCGGGCTAATTCTTGCCGAATGGCAGGGAAACGAAACTGCGGTTGCCCTGCTGACCGAGATGCTTGATAGTCTGCGGGAGCTGCTCAAAGGCACTGTCGGGGTAACTTCTGCTGCCGGAGATCATTTGAGTATGTCTCTAAAGGATAACAAGGCCCTGGTTATTATCAATCATGGCAATAGCATGATGCAGGGCTGGCTGCTCGACTCATCAAAGGTAAAACCTGGGGTCGTTCTTGGTATGGCATTGCCCAATGCAATCAAAAATCTTTCTTCTCTGGGGTGATATTATGGCTGGTCAGTTAAAAATGGGGCTTTGGAGCATGAAGTTTGCCGCCGGCAGTGATCTGAATCATGCCGATAACCAGATTAGATGGTCTGATGAGATGAGGCATCTGCTGGGCTTTACCGATATCAATGATTTTCCTGATACCATTGATTCCTGGGTAAACTGCCTGGTGGAAGAGCATAAGCAGCCCACTCTTGATGCAGTTTTGGGTGCTTTGGATAACCCGGATTGCTTTGATTTATATGATGTTGAATATCAACTGAAAATTAAGGACGGCAGTCTGCACTGGTATCATGCCCAGGGCAATGTGGAGCGTGATGACAGCGGTAAGCCAGTTCGTCTGGTTGGTTCCATTGAAAATATTGATGAGGACCGTCAGGCCAGCGGAGATAAAGAATTCCGCAATAATGTCAATTTTTAGTTTCTGTCTCAAAAAATGCCGTACAGTTTTTGTTGTGCGGCATTTTAGCTTGATGGTGATAGATTATGGAGCGTAGTATTTGGGTTAATGACCGAGGTTCTGTCCGGGTTCGTGCCTTTTTGTCCGTTCTGGATTTTTTGAAAAAGAATGGTTCTTGGCAGGTGGTGGATAGCCGTGAGGATGGACAGCTATGGGTGCTGGATGGCCGAGCGGCTGATCTGCATGAGTTGTGGCGGGCGAGTACCGGGATGCCTGCCAGACCTTACCTAGTGGTCATAGATCCACCCGAGCATTTTTCCCGCCCGGGGGTAAAGTTGTTAAAAATGCCTCTCAGGGCCCGTGAGGTGATGGAGATACTTAATGACGAAAATACCTGGCAAGTACGCTCCGGCGGTATTAAGGCCGGTTTAGAGGACGGTTTGGCTAAGCCTGCCGCCGGGTCTTCCTGGCGTAAAAAACGGTTCCGCCTCAAGGTTTGGCCCAATGTTGCCAAGTACGGCAAGGAAAATCGGCTTGCGGTTACCATTACCGCTTCAAAACTCCTGCGTTCCTTTCATGACTATAATTCAGTGCAGCAGTGGGGCCTGGCTCCGCCGGTACTGGATGCCTTTCTGGATGATGCCTATCGTTTTTCCATGCTTGAGGTAAAGGAACTTGTCGGTGAAGCTGAGGCTGCCGCAGGCAGGAAAGCCGGAGGGGAAAAGAATTCGGGGCTTATCCAGCGTTTGTTGAAAAGATTGACGGATTCGTAGAAAAACTGCTATACTCCGCTTCTGGCCTTGGCTGACATGGTTTGTTGCTGGAGTTCCGGCGGCTTTTTCCGGCTCCAGGTTTCATTTGGGTGGAGCTGGCTATTTTTACGGATCATCAACATTATAGGATTTAGATGAAAGCGGTTATCGGACAAAAAATTCAGTATCAGGTGGTTTTTATAGGTTCCTACGGCGTGGGTAAAACTACGGCTGTAAAGGCTATTTCAGATACTGAGGTAATTTCCATGGAGGCTATTGCCGGTATGGAAGAGGGTGCTGATCCGGGTCTGATTGATGCGGGTAAGGTTACTACCACGGTCGGTTTTGATTATGGCGAGCTTGGCACTGCAGATGAGGATGACCTGGTGTCCATATACGGGATTCCGGGGCAGGCACGTTTTGAGCAGGTTTGGGATACCTTGCTGCCCCGTTGTTCGGGAGTGGTGCTTTGGGTATTCGGCAATAATAAGAATTATCTGCAGGAATGCGGGGTGTGGCTTGAAACGCTGAAACGCAAGGATTCGCTCAGAAAGCTGGCGGTTGCCTTGACCAGAATCGAAGACGATGATGAGGAAAGTATAGATTCCGCCCGGGAGCTGGTGGTAAAATATCACCCCTTTGCTCCGGTGTTAACCGCTGATCCCAGGGATCGTGATAGCGTTCTGCAGGCGGTGCTGATGGCGCTTAGTACGCCTTATCCTGACCTTGATGAAGGGGTTTAAGGTTTTCGCACATTTGTTCTTAAATTATTTTGATTTTGGGTAACAGGATATGACTGATACAGATAAGGCCCGTAAGTTAGAAGAACTTCTGCAGTTTTACGGCCGGATCGGCACCCCCATCATAGAAAAATTGCCGGAAAAGGTTGAGGACTTGCAGTCGGCCATGCTTTGCACCATGGAAGGCTTTAATGTTTGCTCCATCGGTTTTGCAAAGGAGAAGATCAGCCAGATGGCAGCGGTCAGCAGCTCGGTTTATGCCATGTCGTCTTCGGTGGTTTCGGCATTTTCCAAAAGTAAGGAAGGCGAGCCTAATATAATCTTTATCGATAGTGATCTGGTTAATATCCTGGGAAAAAGAATCCGGCTTCCCGATGGTAATTCCCTGATTCTGCTGATCGCCTTCAGCAGCGGCACCAAGCTGGGCATGCAGCAATATACGGCCCAATATATTGAGGATGAATTATGTAAACAAATTCCTCAGGCTGGTAATTAAAACCTTTATTGCCGCCAAAGCTGTTCATCCAGTTCCTTTTTCTTGATTTTTTCGAGCAGGGTAGTTCTTTTCAGGTTTAGAAGGGCGGCGGCCTCTTTTTTATTGCCGCCGGTCATCTTTAGGGCCTGCAGGATTAGTCCGGTTTCAAAATCGTTAATTAGCTGCTTGAAATCAACCTGGCCTTTATCCCATGAGACCTCTGGAGACGGCTCCGGTTCATTTTGCAGGGTAAAACGTTCATGGGGTTGAACGCCCAAGGCGGCCGGGGAGGGTGGCGGTGTGGCTGTTTTACCCCTATCATCCTGATATTTTTCCGGCAGGTCGGCCTGATTGACACTTTGCCCGTCATAAAGGATGGACATATGCTGCACCAGATTTTCAAGCTCCCGGACATTACCCCGCCAGCGGTGATTTTGCAGGCAGGTATAGGCTTCCTCGGTAAAATGAAAGGTCTTTTTGCCGCGTTTAGTGGTGAATTTATGGATGAAATGGTCGATGAGCAGTTTAAGGTCCCCGCTGCGTTCCCTTAATGCCGGAATATGCAGGGGAATGACGCTTAAACGGTAATATAAATCTTCCCTGAACTCACCTGCCTCAACCATCTGCTCAAGATCGCAATGGGTTGCGGCCAAAATCCTGGTATTGACCGGAACCGGCTTTAAGGCTCCAATCGGCTCAAATTCCTTTTCCTGAAGCACCCGAAGCAATTTGGCCTGCAAATTCCCCTTCATATCGCCGATTTCATCGAGAAACAAGGTGCCGCCGTCTGCGTATTGAATGCGTCCCTGCTTATTTTGGCTGGCACCGGTAAAGGCCCCCTTGGTATGACCAAATAGCTCGCTTTCCAGTAGATCATCCGGTATGGCCGCACAATTTACCGGCACAAAATTCCTGTTCTTTCTCTGGCTGTGCTGGTGAATGGCTCTGGCGACCAGTTCCTTGCCGGTGCCGGATTCGCCGCGGATCAGCACGGTGGCAAATTCATCATCGGCAATGCGGCTGATCAGGGTAAATAATTTTTTCATCCGCCCGCAGCTACCGATCATGCCGTGGAAGCTGTCACTTTCGGCAGATTTTTTGATGGTAGCTTTCTTTCTGGCCTGAATAATGGTCAAGGACTTTTTGACCATTACCAGAACTTCCTCATCAATATAGGGTTTGCTGAGGTAATTGTTCAGATTAAGGGCGGCTGCCCGGCCAATATGGCGGTAATTTTCATCGGCAATGGCGGGCAGAAGCAAAAGCTCTGGATAAGCGGCTGTGATCCTCCCGAGCTGGTCAAGACAACCCTTAAGATCGGTTGCAGTGATGACCAAGTGAAAAGTATTGCTGGCAAGGTTCTGCTCAAGGCCGGAACAAGACGGAACTATTTTTACTACGCAAGGGAAATTGCCCGTGAGTATTTTTTTTATCTGCGAGGCAAAAGGCTCTTTTTCAGCAACCAGAATATTGAATTTATCTGTCATATCAGCTACCCATTACTGGTTACAGTCCCTGGTCAGATCAGCCAGCCTGCTGGAGGTTCTCCGCATGTTAAAACCCATCAGCCGGATAATCTTATGCAGGAGCTTTACCCCCAGGGCTGGATGTTTTTGGGTCAATAAATCAAGACCCTTATTGGTAAGAGTAACCATGAGTGACGGCCTTATGGCGACCACCGTAGCTGATCTTGGCGATTTGTCCAGCAGGGACATTTCACCGATGGAAAAACCCTTGGTAATACGGGCAATGGTGATATTTTGACCATTTTCCGACTTTTTCATCACCTCAAGCACGCCGTTAACCACAAAACCCATAAAATTGCCGCGGTCTCCTTCCTTGAAAATGCACTCACCGCTGTCAATCTGGATATAACTCATATGTCTGGCCAGAGTATTTAGTTCTTCTACATCAAAACTGTTAAATAACGGTAGCTTAAACAAAAGTTTTCTGGTAGTCTCGTCGGTCTCGCTTTCTGGTGCAGTGTGTGAAAATGTCATCTTTTATTGTCTATAATCGGGGAGAAACAATCGGTTTGCTCATTAGCCGGATTCATTGCCTGCAAACCCTATCATATCTGGAGGAAAAATTACAACCATGTTTATCCATTTAGGCAAAATCTTTACGCCTCTGCTTAAAATGTTCATACTTTCTTCGGTTTTGCCGCTGCTGTTCTGTGGATGTACTGACGGTTGGGCGAAGGATAAGCAGTTAGTGAGGGTTGTCAAGGTGATTGACGGCGACTCGGTTCTGGCGGTGGAACCGGCCTCGGATAAAAAGATTGAGATCCGGCTTTGGGGAATTGACGCCCCTGAATGGAATCAGCCTTATTCTAAAAAAGCAAGGAAATATCTAGCTTCAAAGGTGCTTGGCAAAAAGATCGTGCTTGGCGAAAAGGGCTATGACAGGTACCATCGGCTGCTGGCAATTTTATATGATGCAGGTTCCAGGCAGTCGATCAATCATTTGCTGGTGGAAAACGGTATGGCCTGGGTCTATACCAAATACTGTCAGGAAAAAATTTGCCGAAGCTGGACAAGTTCTGAGAGTAAGGCCAGGAAAAAGGGGTTAGGTTTGTGGCGGGATAAAAGCCCGATTGCTCCCTGGAAATGGAGAAGGGCAAAACATAACAGGAAAAAGCGATGAAAAAAAACGGGAAAATAATTGTGGCTGCGGCTGTCTTTTCTTTTGGGCCGGTTATGGTCGGTGCAGAAACGGTGCCGGATAATATCGATAAGTTGCTGCAGACCAGAAGCTGCACCGACTGTAATTTGCAGGGGGCCGAACTGGTAAGACGAGATTTATCTGGAGTAAATCTGGCGGGAGCTGATTTATCCGGTGCCGACCTTTCCTTGTCGGATCTGGCCGGAGCCAACCTTAAGGGTGCCGACTTGACCGGGGCCAGATTTAATGGTGCCGATTTATCAGAAAGCGATCTTAGGGGTGCCGTTTTGGATGAAGACGGGCTGGCCGGGGCCTTTTTGGGCGGGGCTATGCTGGGCGGCGGTGAAGAGGTGCCGGAGCAGGCCGGGGAAAAATCTCAGCAGGCGGCATCAGATACGGCGGCAGCGGAAACCGCCAGGGAAGAGGCAGAAGCTGAAGAGGTTGATGGAAACACGACAGCAGGGGAGATGATTGCCGAAAATAAGGAGAATATTGAAGTCTATGAAGAAGCTGCCGCTCCGGTAAGAGATGCCTTGGAAAAAGGGCCGGAAAAACTTGCCGCCGCCGATAAAATGTTTGATAAAAAGGCTTGTTATCATTGTGATTTTACCGGCATGGATTTTAGGGGCAAAAAATTTGGCAAGTTTGATCTGGAACTAAGTGATTTCAGTAAAACCAACCTGCAGGATGCCGTTTTCAAAAATGCCAATCTGAAAGGCGTATCCTTTGTGGATGCTAACCTCAAAGGAGCCGATCTGCGGGGAGCAGACCTGTATAAAACCGATTTCACCGGTGCAGATTTAACTGATGCCAGATTTAAGGGAGCAGCTACAGACGGAGCCATTATGCTGAATATCAACCAGCAGGATTGACGGGCAGAATCAAAAAATTTGTCTGCCCATATTGACAGCTTAATCAGGTGGGTTTATGCTGAAAACCTTGATAACAGGCTGGCCTCGTCTGCTAAAGAAAATGGGCGTTTGCCTAAAAAAATACTGCAAATCATTGATGGAAAGGCAATGAATTTACGTATCAACTTTCCTTTCTTTGTGGTAGTGTTCCAAAAGTGTTGAAATAATGTTTGTTGTGAAAATATATCTAATAATATTAAAGCATTATATTAAAGAAGTTTGTTCGTCAACAAACCTAGAACACTGTCAACCAGTTTTTTACCCACAAGACCTCTTATATATTTGCAGATTTTTCTATCAGTTTCTCTATACTGTCACGATAACTACTTCCTTCAATGGCAAGTTTATCCCAGACTTCTTGCGGTAGTCTGATTGTTTTGGCGATAAGTAAAGAAGGTGATGATTTTCTTCCAGAACCTCTTCTGGCTCCGCCTCGTCCTTTTCTGGGGAGAGGAGGGCAAAGACCACGCCTTAACACTGCATCTTCTTGAAGACAAGGATTATCTTCATCACAAATAATTTCCGAATCTGTATAAGATTCCAGTCTGGCAGCAGTCTTTCTATCCTCTTCTGTTATCTCTGGATTATCCAAAGATACCTTCATAATATCTTCTCTGTTCATATTTTGTTGCCTTTCTTGCTGAGATGATTCTTATCCTGTCTCCACGCCAAGTATATACTACAGATAGTATAACTCCAAGATACATGGCTAGAGCTATTTCCCTTGTTTCCCCATAATCTACCCGGTCATCAATCCTTGATAAAAGATTTGGATCGATAAAAACTTTCGAAGCAAATTCAAAATCAACTCCATGCCTCTTCTTGTTTTTTCTGTTTTTATCTATATCCCACTCAAAATCCACAGTTTAACCTATAATTATTACTGCAGACTAATATATGATTTTTATATGAAAAAAGGCGACCTTGTTTCATATAAAGTTTGCTGGTGCTGTTATAAAAGTATTGAAATAGTTTTTCGTCAACCATGATGTGCTTTCAAAGCCTAAAACAAACAATATCAACATGATAGGTTGAATTATCAAATTAGCCAGCTTCTAATGAATGGCCTTGAAATAACCCAAAAGCCCTTGATGTTTTATAGTACCCGATGTTCCAGTTTTTCCAGTGCTTTTTCAACCTTGTCCTCGCCGTCAAGGCTGTCGTCCAGCAAGATAAACTCAATATCATCGATTAGCTGTTGTATATCTCCAAGCTGAATTTCCATATCCTGGATGGTCTGTGAGGCCTTGGACTCGATAATATCCATATTATGCTGGAGATCCTGGGCATTTTTAATGATGTTTTTCAGGTTGGCAATCTTTTCGAGTTTCAAAAACAGCTCGTCAAAATTTATCGGTTTTTCCAGATAATCGGCCGCCCCCTTTTTCATGGCTTCAATGGCCGTGTCCACTGAAGAATTAGCGGTAATAACAATTACTTCCGTATGAGGGTTATTCTTTCTTGCCACTTCCAGAACCTCGATTCCGCCCAGATCGCCGGGCATAATCAGGTCGGTCAGGATCACATCATAGGACTTTTTGAGCAGCATTTTGACCGCAATCACCCCTTCTTCAGCGGTATCAACTTCATAAAGCTCTTTTTTATTCAGTTTTTGCTCAATAACCTTTCTTACAACCGGATCGTCATCAACAATTAGTATCGAGAGATTCTGCATGATTTTTTCCTGTGTTATTTTTTCTGATAAAAAACCGACCTTAAATGCCGCTTTGGTACAAACCTGGCGGAAACTCCGGAAAGAGACTCGGTAGAGCCGATAATAAGAAAACCGTCATCGGCAAGGATGTCGGCAATCTTGTTAAACAGTTTTTTCCTGTCCTGCAGGGTGAAGTAAATAGCCACATTCCGGCAGAAAATAATATCAAACTTGCCCAGGCTGCTAAAGGGCATCATCAGGTTAAACTTTCTGAAATTAACCATTGCCCTGATTTCATCCTTGATCTTCCATGAATCGCCGGATCTGGTAAAATACCGCTGCAAAGTGCTGCGGTCAAGCCCCCGTTCTATTTCAAACTTGTTGTATTTACCGTAACTTGCCTGAGCTATGGCCTCATCGGAAATATCGGTTCCCAGCAGGGTAAAGCTATATGCCTTGTTATCCCGCAGCAGCTCCTTGATGACAATGGCTATTGAGTATAATTCCTGGCCGGTGCTGGCGGCCGCACTCCAGATCTTGATGTTGGTCTTCATCCCGGCCCTGGCCGGAGTTCTGGCATCAATCATTTCCGGCAGGATTTTGTGTTTCAGTAGTTCAAAAGGGTTTTTATCCCGAAAAAACAGGGTCTCGTTGGTTGAAATGGCATCGATAATACTACGCTCAATATTCCGGTTTTGTTTGGCCTTTTGGTATAATTCATTGTAATTTTTGCAGGAAAACTTTTCTGCGATTGAGCTGAGCCTGGTCTCAAACAGGTATGCCTTGCTCTGATCAAGAGAAATGCCTGATATATCATAGATATACTTGGCAATTATCTTAAGCTCCGCCGGTGAAATCTTGATCATATTGCACCCTTACCTGATTGATTTGACTATTTCGCCTGCAATTCTGCCAAGCGGAGCAACAATATCTGCCAGTCCGGTTTCAACCGGCTCCTTGGGCATCCCGTAAACCACGCAGCTTGCCTCGTCCTGAGCGATGATCAAGGCTCCCTTGTTTTTCAGCATCTGCAGCCCCTTGGTGCCGTCTGAGCCCATGCCGGTCATAATCACCGCAGTTGTCCGCCCGACATAATAATCCGCCACCGATCTAAAAAGATAATCAGCAGCCGGTCTGCAGGAATTTTCCGGCGGGTCATTGGTAATTTTGACGATCCTCTCAAGGCCGCTTGCCCTGGCAGCAAGTTTCATCTGTTTGCCGCCCGGGGCTATGTAAACCACATTATTACTAAGCACCTCGCCATTTTCGGCCTCTTTTACTTTTAAGGCACATTTTTTGTCAAGACTATTAGCCAGCGAGGCGGTAAAAATGGGCGGCATATGCTGAACAATTACTACCGGAACGCCGAGATCACCGGGCAGCATGGGCAGCATCCTGGAAAGGGCATTGGGGCCGCCGGTGGAAATACCTATGGCGACAATCTCCGACTTGCCCTTTCTGGGAACCGGAGCGGTATTGGTTCTGCCTTTTATTTTCTGGCCGAAGGTTCCAAATGACTTGCCTGCCGCCGGTCTGCCGGCAGGAGTTCTTCTGGAGGCGGCAAAAGCCTTGAGAATCGGGGCCAGTTTATCTTTTATTTCCTTTTTGCTTTCGGCTAATTGCCCGCTGTTTTGGGGTTTTAGAATAAAGTCAAAGGCCCCAAGCTCCAGAGCCTTTATCGACATAATACTGCCTTCCCCGGTCAGGGTGGACAGCATGACCGCACCGATTTGGGGGAAGTTTTTCTGCAGTTCGGCCAGCACTTCCAGGCCGTTCATTTCCGGCATTTCGATGTCAAGGGTCAGCAGATCCGGCTGCAGGGACTTGATCTTGGCAAGAGCAATCTTGCCGTTATGGGCAACACCGGCCACCTCAACCCCCGGCAGTTCAGCCAGAATATCGGAAACCGCCTTGCGATAGACAATGGTGTCATCCACCACCAGAACCCGAAGGGGTTTTGAGAAAATCATCGGTTAGTCCTCAATGCTAAGTACCTTGTCTATATTGAGGATGCCGATCAGGTTGGTATCCGTCTTATAAACGCCGGTAAAATATTCGCCCTGGATGCCCCCCATATTGGAAGGCGCCGGTTCCCTTCTCTGCATATCCGCCGCCACCACATCGCTGATGCTTCTGACCAGCAGCCCGACATGGCCGTCTGCTGAATTGACGATAATGTTTCTGGGGTCGTCAGATAGATCGGTCTCGCCCAGGCCGAGTTTTTTGCCGAGATCAATAATGGTTACGATCTGCCCCCTCAGGTTGAGAATGCCGAGTACATAATCCGGCGCCTGGGGGACCTTGGTCATCTGCATCAGCTTGTTAATTTCCTGAACCTTCAGGATGTCCATGCCGCACAGGGCATCTTCCACATAAAAAGTGGCAAGTTCTACTATATCCTCATTGCTGCCCGTTTCATTCATCTTGTAACTCCGGTTTTTATTGGTAAAAACAGCCGCCTGATTAGTGGAGCTTCTTAATATAATCGTGGACGGATGCCATCAGCCGCTCCTTGTCCAGCTTGATATGATATTCATTTACGCCCACCGATTTTCCCTTGGCAACATCTTCTTCACCGGCCAAGGTAGTCAGGGCAATGATGACCAAGTGGGAGCAGCGCGGATCATTTCTAATCTTGCTGGTCAGCTCAAAGCCGTTCATTCTGGGCATCTCAATATCGGTCAGCACCAGGGAAATATCATCCACATGCTCCTGCAGAAGTTCCCAGGCCTCCTGACCGTCCTCGCTTTCAATCACCTCGTAACCGGCCTCGGTCATATAGCCCTTGACCTGATTTCTGAAAAAATTAGAATCCTCGGCAATCAAAATGGTGGGCGGCTTGACGCCTGCATCCTCATCAAAACTATAGCTTTCCTGTCCCTCAAACCATTCGGGGAAGAGGCTCTGTACCATCTCAAAGACATTGACCAGCATGGTGGTATGGCCGGAAATGATGGAAGAACCCATAATGCCCTGCTGTTTCAGGGTAACATCGTCCACATCCACCGTTACCTCAATGGCGTCAATGGGACCGATAGCCAGCAGGCCGATGGAATGTCTGGCAATATTAAAGACAATCACCAGCAGATCGTCCTGATCGGCGATGGGCTGTACCATTGCCACATCATCCACGCAGATCAGCGACAGGCTGCCGCCGCGGTACTGCATAACCCGTTTGCCGCCCAAATCTTCGATGTCGGAGCGTTTGATTTTCTCAATCCGCTCCACCTGATTGAGCGGTACGGCAAAATGCTCCTCATTTGAGCTTTTGAAGGTCAGCAGGGCCTGTTTATCCTTTTGTACCCGCATGGCTTCCTCGGCCGCAACGGCAATCTCGTTGGCCCGGTCGGTGCCGTCAAGGCTGGTTAGATGGGCCATTCTGGCTAGATTGCTCACATCGAGAATCAGGGCGATGCGGCCGTCTCCCATAATGGTTGCACCGGCATAGCCCTTGCACTGCTGCAGATGCCTGCCCAGTGGTTTGATGACGATTTCCTCGGAATCCTGCAGCCGATCAACAATCAGGCCGTATTTCATGGCACCGGTGGAGACCACCACAATATTCAAGGCACTGTCTGCAGATAATCTCCGGTCGGAAGAAGAACGCTGCTCAACCTGTTTGACGGCGGCCTGCCGCTCCTTGTCCTTGTAAAAGGCAGGAGACTCCTTGCCCCGCCGGTCGCTGATATTCTGCCTGCGGTCTTTTTTATATACGCCTTCGTTTTTATCGTAATAGGTTCTTTCCGCTCCTATGACATCGGCAAGGCGTATCAGCGGCAGCAGATTACCGCGCAGACGCACCACCTCGGCATTGCCGACCCTTTCCACCCGGTTTTTGACCTGACGGGCCGGAATCCTTAATAATTCCTCAAGGTTTACCTGCGGAATTGCATAACGCTCGCCGCCCGTCATAATGATCTGGCAGGGGATGATGGCTAAGGTCAGGGGAAGTTTGATGGAAATGGTGGTTCCCTGGCCGACCTCGGAAATAATGTCCAGATTGCCGCCTAGTTTGTCCAGATTGGTCTTGACCACATCCATACCCACGCCCCGTCCTGAGACATCGGTAATCGACTTGGCGGTGGAAAAACCGGGCAGAAAGATCAGGTTAAGCTTTTCCTTGTCGGACATCACCTGCGTCTGTTCATGGGTGAGCAGCCCTTTGTTGACCGCCGAGGCGGCCAGAGCATCGCCGTCCAGCCCCTTACCGTCATCGCTGATTTCGATTACCACCTGCCCGGCCTCGTGGTAAGCCTTCAAAATGACCACGCCGCTTTCGGTCTTGCCGATTCTCTTGCGTTCTTCGGGGCTTTCAATGCCGTGATCCACCGAGTTTCTGACCAGATGGGTCAGGGGATCGTTAATCGACTCAATGATGGTTTTATCAAGTTCAACGTCCTTGCCGACAATGGTTAAATCCATCTTTTTGCCGAGTTTTTTGGCTAAATCCCTAACCACGCGCGGGAATTTGTTAAAGACATTGCCGATGGGCTGCATCCGGGTCAGCATGATGGCTTCCTGCAGCTCCGAAGTGATCAGGTCAATTCTTTGCCCCACCGCCTCTGCGTTGCGGAAATCATCGGAGCCGATGGTCTGCAGGAGCTGGTTACGGCTTAGAACCAGTTCTCCGGCCAGGGTCATCAGGGAATCAAGCAGGCTGACATGAACCCGGATGGAGGTATCGGTCTTGGGGGCTGCCGCTTTTGCCGTATCGGAGACGGCGGTTTGGAGGGCGGCCTGCTTGGTTTGCACTGGCACGGCGGCCGGCTTAACTTCCGGCTTCACTTCTGGAGCCGGCTCACTAGTTACTTCCGGCTCCGGCGGTTCCGGCTGGGTGGCGTTTCCTCCTGCGGTTTCCTCTTTTTTATCCGGCTGCTCCTGAGGAGCTTCCGGTTCCGGCATCGGCTCCGGGCTGGCGGCGGCCTCATCAGGCTGCTCAAACTTGCCTTCGGCAATATCAATCAGCGGCCCCAGATGGGAGGAAATATCAACTTCATTGCTGTTCTGTACATCCTCAATCATCCCTCTTAGCTGGTCAGAGGCCAGCAGCAGCACATTGATAATTTCCGGGGTCGGCACCAGCTTTTTGGAGCGAATCATGCCCAGCACATTTTCCGTATGATGGGACAGTTCCTGAATAACGGTTAGTCCCATAAATCCGGCCCCGCCCTTGATGGAATGCGCCGCCCGAAAGACCTTGTTGACCAAATCCTCATCAATATTTGCTCCCCCTTCCTCAATGGCGAGCAAATCATTTTCTATATCGGCCAAATGCTCCAGCGATTCTTCTACAAATCCTTGTAATATTTCATCATCTTCTATTTGCATAAATCAAGCCTCCTTAAATTCATTATGGTTCTAGTTTGGTCTATGCATGAAAATAAAAAATTGTACAGAAATTTTTTTAATTTTAATCTTCCACCGCAATAAGTTTTAGTTCATAGGTCAGGTGGTGGCCGGCCAGCGGATGGTTGTAATCTACGGTGATACTGTGTTCATCAACCTCCATGACCGTGGCCGGTACCTGATGCTTCTTGCCGTCCTTTTCCACCTTCAGCGATAAAATCATGCCCGGTTTGGGGTCGATATCTTGTGAAAAGGATTCCCGCTCAATGGTCTGCAACAGGCTTTTTTGTCTGGCCCCATAGCCTTCTTCCGGCGGTACTACCACCTTGACTTGCTGGCCCGGCTCCATTTCCTTGACTGCTTCTTCGATGGTCGGCGGGGCTTCGGTATTGCCGATCTGAAACACCAGCGGACTTTTTTCGTCCACGGTCTTAAATACCTCGCCGTTACTGAGCTTGGCCGTATAACATACCGTAACCCTAGAGCCTTTTTTGATTTTGCTCATCACTAACTCCTTGCTAAAATTACATAGAAAAGGCGAAACAACAGACCGTTTTTCTGCTATTTCGCCTTCCAGATAATCATATATTAAACTACAGCCTACAGCATACAGGTTGCCATAACCTGTTTAAGATCCGTCCTGCCCTGAAAAATAACCTCAATACCTTCCTGGAGCAGCACGGTCATACCTTCCTCAATGGCCTTGACCTTAAGTTCTTCCGCCTTGGCCTTGGTGATAATCATTTCCTTTATTTCCTTGCTGGCGATCAGCAGTTCGTAAAGACCGCATCTGCCCTTGTAGCCGCTGTTATTACAGACATCACAGCCGACCGCCCGGTAAAGTTTAAGGTCAGGGGAATAGGGAATGTTGATATTGTCAAAAAACAATGCCCCGTAATGATGCACCAGATTATCATACTCCTGCCTGGTCGGGGTGTAGGCTTCCTTACATTCGCTGCACAGGGTCTTGATCAGCCGCTGGGCGAGAATGCCCAACAGGGCATCGGAAAAGTTAAAGGGATCCATGCCCATATCCATCAGGCGGATAATGGTCTCGGCGGCGGAGTTGGTATGCAGGGTACTGAAGACCAGGTGGCCGGTCAGCGAGGCCTCAATACCCATGCCGGTCGTTTCCTGATCCCGCATCTCACCGATCATGATCACATCCGGGTCGGCACGGAGAAAGGCACGCATGGCAGCGGCAAAGTCATAGCCGATTTTGGGCTTTACCTGCACCTGCCGCAGGCGGTACTGGGTGATTTCCACCGGATCTTCTGCCGTCCAGATCTTTTTTTCTGGGGTATTGATAAAGTTAAGCACCGAGTGCAGGGTGGTGGTCTTACCGGAACCAGTGGGGCCGACCACCAGAAAGATGCCGTAAGGTTTTTTGATTACCGGCACCAGCCGCTTAAAAATCCGTTTCGGGGTGATGACACTCAGCGGCAGGGGCTTGCTGTCGGCCAGAATACGAAGCACCACATCCTCATTGTCATTGGCGGTGGGCAGGGTTGCCACCCGCAGTTCAACCTTGTCTGCCTGGGTGGTGGTAAATTTTATCTTGCCGTCCTGGGGCTTTCTTTTTTCAGAAATATCCAGATCGGCCAGCACCTTGATTCGGGCGACCACGGAATTAACATTTTCCTTGGCAATGTTCAGTACATTTTTACAAACCCCGTCAACCCGGTAACGCACCTCGGCATCCTGCTGATTGCCGTAAGGCTCGATATGAATATCCGATACTCCTGAATAGTAGGCTTCCTCAAATATCTTGTTGACCAGCTGCACTGCCGGGGTATTGTCGGCGGGCAGGTCAAGCTCCACCTCTTCCGGTTTTTCATAAATGCTGGGATCCAGTTCTTCTTCCGGCTCTTCTTCTGCCTCGTTGACTCCGGCGTAAATATCTTCTTCCGGCGGCACCTCTACAAACTTATCAAGGACGGCACGAACATCTCGGCCAATGGCCAGCAGCACGCTGATTTTTTCCGCCTTGTACATATTTTTAACCGCAATGATACCGGCCTTGTCAGCCGGATTCTTGGCGGCCATCAGCAGGGCGGTATCTCTTTTTTCCAAAGGAACTATCAGATGTTTGCGGAAGATTGCCGCCTCACCTTCCTTGATCAATTCTTCCGCAGAATGGGTGTTTTGCTCAAGATCGGCGAATCTGGTTTTATATACCGAGGCAAGAGCCGAACCCAGTTTAGCCTTGGGCAGCTCAAAATGATCGATCAGGATGGACTCAACATCCCTTTCCTGCTGGGTTGCCATGACCATGGCCCGCTCCATTTCCTGGGCATCGATCAGGTTGCGGTTGACCAGCTCTTCATAACGCATCGGCACCTTCCGGCCGCTCTTGTAATGGTTAAACAGGGCAATGCCCAGGGTCTGGGCCAGTTCACTGGTGCGTTCCTCGTCTGTTTTGGTAAAGCCTTTTGCCTTGTCCTTACCAACCTTATTGATGAGCTGAATCACGCCCATCAGGTTGGACTTATGTACAATCGGACAAACCAGCACCTGTCTGGTTCTTTTGCCGCTCTTGCCGTCCCAGCTCTTATCAAATTTCAGGGAAGGATCTATCGCTGCCAATTCATTATCATTATAAACATCTGAAATATTTAATATTTTTTTGGTGGTGGCCGAAAAGCCGATCAGCGAGGAGCGGTCAATTTCCTTGCGTATTTTCTTTAGGTCATCACCGCCCAGCAGGACCCAGGATACCAGCTTGTTATTTTTGGCATCGGCCAGAAAGATGGTAGCCATCTCCACATTGTATATCTTGAGAATCTTGTTTCTCAGCCCGACCATGATCACGTTGGGCGAGGCAGCCGAGTGTATTTCGTTGACTAGCTGTTTGAAATGTTGATCAAAATTTTTCTGGGAAGTTGCCATAAGTCTCTCGCCTTATAAATTTAATGAAGGAATTGGTCTCAGACGATTATTCCATCTGAAAATATATAATTGCAATAAGTTTGGGACATTACCACGCAAATTCTATGGTTTCATAGTTTAGATAATAAAATTTATGATGTTTGACAAATAAAATTTGGGAGCCTGATGCCCTGCTTGACAATAAAGCGATACTTTTCTATCCTGCGTTTTATGAGCGTGATTGGCAAATAAAAGTAAAAACAGGGAGAAAATGGAAAATACAGGACTTAATTTCAAAAAATCGGCAGACGGCCTGCTGCCGGCCATCGCCCAGGATTATCAGAGCGGCGAGGTGCTGATGCTGGCCTATATCAACCAGCAGGCCTGGGAGAAAACCCTGGCCACGGGCAAGGCCCATTACTGGAGCCGCTCCAGAAACAGCTTATGGCTAAAGGGTGAATCTTCCGGCCATGTCCAGCTAGTCCATGAGATTTATGTCGATTGTGATGAGGATGCGGTGATTTACCGGGTGGAGCAGCTAGGCGGGGCTGCCTGTCATCGGGGTTATAAATCGTGTTTTTACCGCCGGGTTGCGGATGGTAAACTTGAAAATACCGGCGGACGGGTTTTTGACCCGGCTGCGGTTTATGGTCATAAAAAGTGATTAGCAGGAGAAGATGATGAAACAGTTAAAAATCGGGCTGCCCAAGGGCAGTTTGGAGAAGGCAACCATTGAGTTATTTGAAAAGGCCGGCTGGCTGATCAAGCCTGCGGCAAGAAATTATTTTCCTGAGATAGACGACCCGGAGCTTGCCTGCTCGATCTGCCGCCCCCAGGAGATGTCCAGATATGTGGAAAGCGGTATGCTTGATGCCGGCATTACCGGCCGGGACTGGACCATGGAAAATATGTCTGACAC
>PDQP01000031.1 GCA_002747805.1 Deltaproteobacteria bacterium | reverse complement strand
CGGTTTGCCTGCCGCTGCTCTAAGAAGAGGATTCCCATGCCGATTCCATTTTAACTCATTGGGATAGTGTTCTAATTTTATCAATTCTTAGTTTGGAGAGAGAGGGCCATTTAATGTTTGCAGATGAAACAAAACATCCCGTAAACTATTCATATCCGCTGCTGATTAAAAATATTTTATATACCCCGGCGGTCAAAAACCCGGATCAGGAAATCATTTATCGTGATTTAGTACGTTTTAGTTACGGTGAATTTGAAAAGAGGGTCTGTCGGCTGGCCAACGCCTTAATCCGCATGGGTGTTAAAAAAGGCGACATAATTGGGGTGATGGATTATGACAGCCACCGTTACCTGGAGTGTTTTTTTGCTATACCGATGATTGGAGCGGTTCTGCACACGGTCAACATTAAACTTGCCCCGTCCATGATTGCCTATACCATCAATCATGCAGAAGACGATTATCTGCTGATACATGAGGATTTTATACCGCTTTTTGAGCAAATCAAGGCTGACTTGGGAGCGGTGAAGGGCTGCGTTCTGCTGAGTGATGAGGGTAAAAAAGCCGATCCCTTATTTATCGGCCAGTATGAGGAACTGCTGGCCGCTGAAAATGACCATTATCATTTTGAGGATTTTGACGAAAATACTACCGCCACCACCTTTTATACTACCGGTACTACCGGATTACCCAAGGGGGTTTATTTCAGCCACCGCCAGATTGTTTTGCATACCATGGCCTGCCTGACGGCCCTGGCGGCACCGAAAGAACGTGGACGGCTGCATGCAGGCGACGTATATATGCCGATTACCCCGATGTTCCATGTCCATGCCTGGGGCTTTCCATATATTGCTACCTTTATCGGCCTAAAACAGGTTTATCCCGGCAAATATAATCCCAATATGCTGCTCAACCTGATCGAGCAGGAGCAGGTAACCTATAGTCACTGCGTGCCGACCATTTTACATCTGATGATGAATGAGCCGAGTTTTGCCGGCCGGGATTTAAGCAGCTGGAAGGTGGTGGTTGGCGGTTCGGCCATGCCGAGAGCCATTTGCAGAACCTTTATGGATAAAAAGGTCGATATTTACTCCGGTTACGGCATGTCTGAAACCTGTCCGGTTTTGACCATTTCCTGCCTGACAGAGCAAAATCTCACCGCTGATGAGGAGCTTGATACCAGATGCAGGGCCGGCCGCCCCCTGCCCCTGGTCGATCTTCGGGTAGTTGATGAAAGTATGAAGGATATAAACCAAAACAGCCGTGAGGTCGGTGAAATAGTAGTCCGTACGCCCTGGCTTACTCCCGGTTACCTGAAAGATAGTCAGCATTCAGAAGAATTATGGCGGCACAAATGGCTCCACACCGGCGATGTGGCAAGCATCAATCAAAAAGGGGAGGTAAATATCTCCGACCGGATGAAAGACATCATCAAGGTCGGGGGAGAATGGCTTTCCTCTCTGGAATTGGAGGATCTGGTCGGCATTGAGCCGCGGGTTGCAGAAGTTGCCGTCATTGCCGCCCCGGACGGAAAATGGGGTGAGCGGCCTCTGGCCCTGGTGGTAAGAAACGGTGAGCTGACCGAAAAGCAGATATTGAGGCATCTGCAAAATTATACCGACCAGGGGTTATTGACCAGACAGGCCCTGCTGATGAAGGTTGTTTTTGTGGATAAGATTGATAAAACCAGTGTCGGCAAAATAGATAAAAAGATACTCCGTGAAAAATATCTGCAATAAATTTTCCGGCGTGAGGACAGGAGGAAAACATGCAGCAATACGTTAATATGGTTTTAGCCTTTTTCCAGAACCATATGATTATATCGGCAGCAGTTGCTCTGGCCGTGATCATTTTTATCTGGAAAAAGCCGGGCGAGGCATTTAAGGCGGCGGTTTTTCTGGTTGGCATGGCGGTGGTCTTTTATATTCTCTCCCTGCTTGGCGGCACCATGTTTGACGGGGTTGACCGTAAAAATGATGTTACCCAAAAAACAGAAAATGCCCTGCGGGAATAAAATTCAATTTTTCACCAATCCGGCGAACCTTTGGGGCTGATTATGAGGTCATCTTGGCTGCTGATTTTATTTTTATGCCTGCCTGTTATCTCCCAGGCAATGCCTTCAGATGATCCGGTATCTTTCAGCAAGGCGGAACTAGCAAGCATCAAAAAACAATACGGTTCCATTCCGCTAAACCGCATCGCCGACTATAACCGTAAGATAAAATCATTACAGCCGCTGGCCAGCGGCCAAAAGCTGACCGGAATCAACAATTATCTCAATAAATTAATTCCGGCATACGATATGGAAAGGCTCCAAAGGGAGGATTACTGGCTGACCCCGAAGGAATTTCTCACTTTGGGAACAGGTGATTGCGAGGATTATGTTATTATCAAGTATTACTCACTTATTAAACTTGGTTTTGACAAATCCAGGTTATTTTTTGCCGTTGTTAGAGACAAATACAGCGGCGGCTACCATATGGTGCTGTTATATGAAGAAGAGGAGGGGCAAAGTCCGTTGGTGCTGGATAATCTAAGTTTTAGAATTATGCCGCTTAAGGCCAGAAATGACTTGGTATTAAAGGATTTTTTCAACTCGGCAGGCCGTTATAAATATGTCAATGGTTATCAGAAGAAGCCCTTTGGCAGCAATTATGCACAATTTATCAAGCTGCAAAAACGGGTGGCAGCAGGCTTTTAGTTTTTTAAGGAATGTTGTTAAACAAGAAAACCTCCAAGGCCTAGAAAGGACTCTAGGCTTGGAGGTCCGGGACAGACATGCTAAACAAGGGTTATGGAGGTGTGATTAATGTTCGTCCCAAATACGGGCGGGGATTCCGTACAACAGCAGCACTTCCTGGACGATTTGAAGGCTATAAGCTCTTCGCCGCCGTTTTTTGAATTGAAGCCTAAGCTCAATCTTGCAGGGTACACTAACAGGCTTTTTTACTGGTGTCAACTTATTTTTTTAGGTATTCCTGAATTAAAATTATGGCCTTGAAATTATTAAATAAAAATCTCAGCAGTCCAGTATAAAATTGTACATTATCTATCAAACTATCATTACGTTATTATTTGCAATTCTATCCCCGGTCATAGTTTTGGCGGTAATAATCAAGGGTAATAGCAAAGCGGAAGTATTGCATAGATTCGGCCTTTACCGATCGGACGTTCCTGCTCAAAAAAGCGGTAAAAGGATCTGGCTGCACGCATCTTCGGTTGGTGAGGTGCAGGCGGCAAAGGCTCTGATTACCGAGCTTGAAAACATAAGCGATAATCTGGAATTTGTGGTTTCTACCATGACCAGACATGGTCAGACCGCAGCTATACGGCAGTTATCGGCCAAAGCAGCCTGTATTTTTTCTCCTTTAGATGTTCCATTTATTACCAAGCTGGCTATTTATATAATTAAACCAGATTGTTACGTCTGCCTGGAAACCGAATTATGGCCATCAGTCCTGCATAGCCTGCATAGGGCCAGGGTGCCGGTTTTATTGCTTAATGGCAGGATGTCTGAACGTTCCATACAGAGCTATCTACGTTTCCGATATTTTTTCAGGCAGGTACTGGCCTGTTTTGATCGTATGGCTTTTATCACCAAAAATGATATGAGCAGGTATCTGGAGCTTGGGGCGGATAAAGAAAGATGCCTGGTTGCAGGCAATGTAAAATACGACCTTTCTTCGCCAAAAGACCAGGAAAATCACTATCGTAAAATATTAAAAATTACTGATCAACATACGGTATTTATTTCCGGCTCAACCCACAGCGGCGAGGAAGAGTTGCTGCTCAGATTATTTCAGGAATTTGATAATGATTTTATCTGGATAACCGCCCCACGGCATCTTAAACGATTGCCAGCCATAGCAAAATTGATGGACGAAAACCAGATTTCCTACAACCTTTTTTCCCATTTGAAAAACGGGGGGCAGCGGCAGGCTAACCTGATTATAGTGGATGTTATGGGCGAACTGGCCCACTTATATCCGGCTGGCGATTATATTTTCTGCGGCGGCAGTCTGGTTGAATACGGGGGGCATAATCTTATGGAAGCGGCCATCTCCGGCAAGGCGGTCTTTTACGGTCCGAATATCCATGATTACAGAGATGCCGCCTCGCTACTGGAGCTGGCCGGAGCCGGATTTATGGTTGAAGATGTGCAGCAGCTAATAGAAAAAATCCGCTATTTTCAGAATAATCAGGATGAATATAAGGCCGCCTGCCGCCGTGCCGAAACTGCCGCCAAATCTCAACAAGGGGCAGCCCGCAGACAGGCAGAGATGGTTATCAAGATGCTGCAGTAAGCCCCGCAAAAGCCGTCAGGCAAGTGCGTTTTTATGGAAATTTTCGTCCGGGGCAACCGGATATTTGCCGTCAAAACAGGCCAGACAAAAATTCTCCCGGCCCATGCCGGTTGCCTCAACCAGCCCTGCCAGGCTAAGATAATGCAGCGAATCCAGCCCCAGGTACTCGGCAATCTTGTCAACCTCGTTACCGGCGGCGATAAGCTGATCGGTAGAAGGGAAATCAATGCCGTAATAACAGGCATGACGGGTGGGCGGGCAGCTTACCACCATATGAACTTCCCTTGCTCCGGCGGCGCGCAATGCCCTGACCCGGCTTTTGCCGGTGGTGCCGCGGATGATGGAATCCTCAACAATGATGATTCTTTTTCCCTGCAAAAATGAGCGAACCGGATTGAGTTTCACCCGGACGTTAAAATCGCGCATGGACTGGGTGGGCTGGATAAAGGTTCTGCCCACATAATGATTTCTGATTACCCCCATCTCAAAGGGAATGCCCGAGGCCTGGGAATAGCCGATGGCGGCATAGTTGCCGGAATCGGGAAAGGGCATAACAAAGTCGCCGTCAATCCTGGCCTCTCTGGCCAGAATTTCGCCCATCCGTTTTCTGGCTAGATAGACATTGATGCCGAAAATATCCGAGTCCGGCCGGGCAAAATAGACCTGCTCAAAAATACAGAAGCTGCTTTTTTGTTTCGGCCACGGAAAAATGGACTGGATTTCATTTTTTTTGAAGATGATCACCTCGCCCGGCTCCACATCTCTTATATATTCGGCCTCAATCAGATCAAGGGCGCAGGTTTCCGAGGCAATGACCCAGCCGCCGCTGCCCAGCCTGCCAAGACAGAGCGGACGAAAGCCGTTGGGATCCCGCCCTGCAATCATGGCATCATTCAGCAGCAGCAGGATGGAGAAGGCACCCTGGAGTGATGAGAGAGTTTGTGTCAGCATCGCTTCCAGACCAAGATGTGCCGCTCTAGCCATTAAATGCAGCACCACCTCGCTATCCATACTGGTTTGGAATATGGAGCCGGAATCCTCAAGTTTATTGCGTAAGTTAATAGAATTAACCAGATTACCGTTATGGGCAACGGCAAGCTGCATCCCCTTATGACTCACCATCAGCGGCTGGGTGTTGACCGCATTGGAAGCTCCGGTGGTCGAATAGCGGACATGGCCGATGGCAATCTGCCCCGGCAGCCCTTGCAGAATATCTTCCGAAAAGACCTCCGGCACCAGCCCCATATTCTTGTAAATATTAACCCTTTTGCCATTATAGGCAGCTATACCGGCACTTTCCTGCCCGCGGTGCTGAAGAGCATAAAGACCAAAATAATTTAACTTTGCGGCATCTTCATGGCCGAATATGCCGCAAATGCCGCATTCATGTTTGGGGCGAAAGGTATCGTCTGTTTTTATTCCGGCTGAAATCTGATTTTCAAAATATTTCATATTTTTTTGTCAATTACAGTGAAGTGTTTTTTATAATTTGTTCTTAATCATCCACCAATCTTATTATATGCCATTTCTATATACTTCTTTACCTGTTCAAACTCATTTAATGTAGAAATAGTGAACTCAACATCTCCAGTACCGTAATGCCCTATACGAGTTACATCTCTGAAATTGATGGATGGTTCTGAAATATCAGATGGCTTTAGCTTTAGAGAAAGTTTAATATTTTTATTTTGTGCCTCCATACACACAATGTTTTGAGAAACCTTATAAGCAATATAAAATTTTTTAGGTACTTCCTCGATAGAAGAATCAAGGCCGGTTATAAAATCCCGAATAATATAAATTAGTTCCTGGATCTGTTTTGGTTTTCCCTCAAGATGCTCCTCAAATGTGTAGGTTGTTGCACGTACCTGGGCCGCTTTTTTACCTGCCTCAACCATTGCAGGATTTTTTCCGGAAACCGTTATAGAAGATGGAGTTGATTTTGCAGTATGAAATACTTCTTCCAGATATAAACAGTTGTTTGTAAATAGTCGGTATTTCCATAACTCTATATTTGCCCCCATTACCTGAACAGCATAAAGATCATATTTTTTATAATTTGGTGCAATGCAAATTACCCTGATACTCGACCAATCAATTTGAGTTTTATTGCCTAGTGTTTTTTGAACAGCAATTTCAAAATCCCCCTGATGATCTTGAAGCCAGTGCAAGTAAAAAAGACTTTGGTTAATAAGCTCTGATGATTCGACCTTTTTATATTCAATAATAACCGGATTATTTTCCTCCGATAGGGCAAGGCTGTCAATCCTTCCGGCATGTTGGGTTCCGGTTGAAAATTCGCTGGCAATAAACTGGCAATTAAAAACAGTCTCTAGGTTTTTCTCGATTAAGGACTGTAAATTTTTTTCTAGGGCAAAGTTCTTTTGTTCTACAACAGATAATTTATCATCTGAAATACTGAAAATCGGCATTCTTTAATTGCTCCATTATTATCTTCTGCACATATACCAAGTTATTTATCCCTGTTCAGTAACCATGGCAAGCAGCAGCCTGGTGATTTCCACCAAATCGTTTATATCGCAGTATTCATCTGTGGTATGCACCATATTCATCCCGCAGGAGACAATGGCGGTCGGCAGGCCGCGGCTGCAAAAGATATTGGCATCACTGCCGCCGCCGCCAACTACCATCTTTTGATTGACCCCGATTTTTTCACTTGCTGCCAGTATTCTCTGAACAACCCGATCCGTCTTTTTCAGACTAAGGGAAGGATAATCGTTTATTACCTCAAATTTGGTGGACGGCAGCTCATGCTCCTCATCCTTTTCCGGAAAATTATAGGTAATTTCCTGAAATTTATCGTGAATAACCTTGGTATAATAATCCAGTTTCTCCTGATTATGGCTTCTTACCTCGCCTTCAATATGCACCATGGCCGGCACAATGTTCTGGGCGGTGCCAGCCCTTAGCACTCCTAGATTGGAAGTGGTCTCATGATCAAGGCGGCCCAAGGGAATCTCGGTGATAACCCTTGCCGCAAGTTTCAGGGCGTTAATGCCTCCTTCAGGATTAGAACCTGCGTGGGCAGCCAGCCCCTGAATAACGATTTTTAGTTTATTGGCGGCTGGAGCGGCAACAATCACCTGATTGATACCAGTAGAGTCAAGGGCAATACCGTGTTTTGAGCGGATAAGGCCAAGGTCAAGGTTTTTGGCACCCAAAAGACCGATTTCCTCGCAGGTGGTAAAAATAAATTCCATCGGGCAATGGGGCTGGCCGGTTTCCCTTAAAACTGAGACCAGCTCAATCAAGGAAGCTATGCCGGACTTATCATCACCGCCAAGCACGGTATCTCCGGCACTGTAAAATATATCTCCTTCTCTTTTCACCCTGACCCCTACGCCGGGCTGAACCGTGTCCATATGGGCAGCAAAAAATATGCTTTCACCGCAGCCTTTATGACCATTAAAACGGACAATCATATTATTGGTGTCGGAACCGGTCCCGGCAGCCGAATTATCTTCGATAATCTCATCGGCACCAAGGGTTGCAAAGCAGGAACGCAGGTAAGCAGCAATATTCGCCTCCTGACGGGACGGGCTGTCGATTTCGCAGAGATTGGCAAATTGGCGGGCAAGGCGTTCCTTATTAACGGTAAGATTCATTTTTTTGTCCTGTTTACATTTTGGATTAAGGCCACGGCATGGGTGCTGATTCCTTCTTCCCGGCCAGTATAGCCCATCTTTTCTGTGGTGGTTGCCTTTAAGTTGATTTGCTGTGGTGAAACCTTGCAAGCAGCAGCCAAAATTGCCGCCATTTCATCCAGATATGGAGCAAGTTTGGGCCGCTGGCAAACTATGGTGGCATCAAGGTTGACTAGCTGACAGCAGGAATTATCCATCATTTCAACCACATATTCAAGTAATTTGATGGAATATATGCCCTTAAATTCCGATGCCGAGTCAGGAAAATGTCTGCCAATATCTCCGACCCCCAGGCCGCCAAGGATGGCATCGCACACCGCATGGGTTAAAACATCTGCATCGGAATGCCCGGCCAAACCGTGGTCATGGGGAATGGTAACTCCTCCCAGCACCAGCTTTCTGCCTTCCTCAAATCTGTGGGCATCAAAACCATGCCCGATTCTGAACTGCATATTATTTCCGGTTAATTTTTCCGCAAGCAAAAGATCTTCCGGTCTGGTAATTTTAATATTTGTTTCCTCCCCTTCCACCAAAAACACCGGAATTCCGGCAACCTCAAGCAAACCAGCCTCATCCGTAACCTCCACGTTTTCGGCATAGGCCTTTTTTAACAGACTGATCTGGAAAACCTGCGGGGTTTGAGCCTGCCATAATCCGGTGCGGTCAATGGTTTTAGAGATAAATTGCTCCCCGGTCTGCCTTTTAAGGGTGTCCTTGACCGGAATGGCCGAAATTGCCGCCCCATGTTCGGCAGCGGCATCCAGACATTTTTTGATTAACCGCGGGCTGACAAAGGGACGGACGCCGTCATGGATCATCACCGTTGATATTTCCGGCCGTAGCTGCTGCACACCGCAAAAAACCGAATCCTGCCTGCGTCTTCCCCCGGCGGTAACCGAAATTATTGGGCTGGCAAGCCGATATTTGATAAAAAGTTTTCTGGTTTCTTCAAGGTGATTTTCGGGAACAACCACCACAATCTGACTAGCCAGGCCGGACTGCAAGAACGTCCTAACCGTATGCACCAAAACAGGCATCCCGCCGATCTTATGATACTGTTTTGGGTAGTCAAGCTGCATCCTGGTACCGCTGCCTGCCGCCGGAATTACTACTGCAACCTTAGCCATATAACTTCCTGTAATCCGGTCAGTGCCGGAGTTTTTGGTTATTTATCGCGGCGGCAAGGCCGGAACCGTAATTCAGAAAAAAGGAGCGGGCTATAAGCCGAATTCTGTACTCAATAATGAGCCATGATCATTTAGCTAGGATGTCTGTCGCCAGACACCTCATGCAACCTACCCGGAGATATTGGACGAGCAGCCCGTATCATCTCCCTATTTGGTCTTGCTCCAGATGGGGTTTACCCTGCCTTTTACGTCGCCGTAAAAGCGGTGAGCTCTTACCTCGCCGTTTCACCCTTACCCTTGCGGGCGGTTTGTTTTCTGTGGCACTTTCCACCGGTCGCCCGGTGTTCGCGTTACGAACCATCCTGCTCTATGGAGTTCGGACTTTCCTCCCCGGCCAAAACCGGAGCGATCATGCACCCGCTCCCGAGTCGGCATTGTAATTGTTTGACAAAAAATATAAAAGGAAAAAGTATCTGCCAGCCCTGAATATAGTTCCAGTTTCCCTACAGTTCTAGCTCCTTAACTTTTTTCTCAAGAAATTCACCAAGCTCACCATAACCATTCAACATATTTGAGCACCAGATCTTACCTATGCCATCAATGACAATAAAGTCGGCCTGGAGCAGCTTTGAGTATCCCACTTCCACAAGATTACTCCATGGCTCTTTCTTTATCCCCGCCAAAGGGCTTTTATAGTAAACGAATTCATCATCATAGCTAAATTTTACCCAAAAAACCTGGTAATTAAGCAAAATAGTGCCTAAAACAAAACCTGTTGCCACAAGAAAAGCCGGTATCTCTTGCCCCTTGTATGACTGAGAAACTGCATAAACCACGAAAGCTGTCAAAGGAATTAGCAGCAATGCAAATTATCTTGAAAGGTTTGCCGTAATGCAAATGACGCACCTTTCCCTCACGTCTTCCCTGCTTCTTAGTAAAGACCAAGAATATCCAGATAATAAATCCACTGAACAAACCGCCGAGGATTGGCCTGATCCAGTTAAGCAGTTCTTCCATGCGTCTTTATTGGGCTAACAGTTCCATAACGTCTTTTCAGATAAATGGTTATAAAACCAAGAACCCCGTATATGGCCATGCACAGCCAAAGCTGGTTTATATATGGCCTGAGACTTACAAAATCTGCTCCCATCTGGTTAAAGGTAAGAAACATCTTGATGGCCGGAACAATGGGGATAAACTGAATAACCGCATAAATTGGCGGGGGAATGAGTTCAAGAGGCCAGATAAAGCCGGCCCCAAAAGCAATCGGCATGGAACTAAGCAGCAGCAGCATGGTTGTCAGCTCCCGCCTTGGCAGAATCAAGCCCAGAAAAATACCAAGCTGGGATGCGGCCAGTAGAAACGGCAGAAGCAGCAGGTTTAGCTGCCAGAAACCGGCATTTCTCGGAACTGAATAAAGCTCGAAGCAAAAACCCAGATAATACATGCAAAGCAGCCAGTAAATCCCGACGAAAATCAGGGTTCTGGCCAGCAGCAGCTTCACCGGTGCCGCTTCAGTCCAGTAACCTGAAATTCCGGCCCGGGATGCCTCAACTTGTGTCCCCCCCAAAATCCCGGCCCCTATAATCAGGGTATGATGAAGGATAAGGATAAAGATAGCCGGAATCACATAGTTTATATAGCCGCCGCCAGTATTGAAAACCGGTCTTACATTCAGGTGGATGGGGCTGTGTTGCTCCCTTGCCAGCGGCAGCGGCTGCCCGGAAGCAACCATTTTTTTCACCCTGACCGCAGCGGAAATCGAGCCGCCAGCCCCCATCAGCCCGTTCATGACCGTGCCGTAAACCAGAAAATAGCTGGCATCTCCGGCATAGGAAAGGGTCGGTCTTTTCCCCAGCATCAGATCCCGGTAAAAATTTTCGGGGATAACCAAAATCCCGGCAAGTTTTTCCTCGATAAAAATTCTCTTTGCCTCTTCAAGGCTGTAGGCACTCCGCACCAGCTTCACCTGCGGCGTGGCATCCACCATTTGCTCAAGCTGCCGGCTTAACTGGCTGTTATCCAGATTGACCACAATCACCTTTTGCTCCCGCGGAATCTGTTTGGCATAAGGCAGGGGGTAGAGAAAGGAGTATAGAAAAACGCCGCCAAACACGGTGAGCGTAATCGCCGGATTGGACATAACCGCCTTTAATTCATGGCAAATTATCTTGATAAAGCTCATAATGCAGCCTCACTTCTGCCAGGCGGGCTGGCCGGGCTGGTCCCTGCACCGGCTATTTTGCTGCCAAGTAAAAATACGATTACCGCCGGAATAATAAAGGCCGAAAGAGCCATGAAATAAGGTCTGGCCGTGGCCAGAGAACAGCCGTAATTCACCTGGCCGAACTGGATGTCGATATAATGCGAGACGGGCAGCAGGGAGCGCCAGATTCTTGCCGGCAGATTCATATCTGTAGCCGGGAAGGTAACGCCCATAAAGGCAAGGGCAGGCCCCACGTATGAGGCGGCCACACTCAGGCTTCTCGAAGCATCCTTGACGACAAAAAATATCATAAAGGCGACCGACATACTCGCCAGGATGGTCATAAGTTGCGCCGCCAGCAAGATTGACCATTTTCCGTGCATGGGCCAACCGGCCATAACATACATAACATTTAGAAACGAGATGCCTTGAAGAAAAAAAACGCTGCCCAGAACCAGCATCTTGCCCATAATACTCTTAGCAGGCGAGCCGCCAAGCCATCGGGTAAGGCCGCCGAGCCTTTGCTCTCCAGCCAGCGAGATTATGCAGGTAACCACCATCACCACCTGCCAGATGGCCGGAAAAATTGCCGCCAGCAGAAACTGGGCATAATCACGGTTGCGGTTAAACATCGGGGTAACCTGGCTGCCGATGGGGCTTGCGGCCGAAAGTGCCAGACTGAAAACCGGATTTGATTTGCCCATATTTTTTGAGGTTTCAATTCTTACCGAGTAGCTTGATTCCACCGACATAATGGCCGATTTCAGCACCTTGCCCATCAGCAGAAACTGGTTATTGACAAAGGCCGTAACCTGCGGGGTCTTGCCGGTTATCACGTCCCGGCTCATCTCGACAGGAACGACAATAAGTCCGTAAATCTTTCCGGTAAGCAAGTCTTTTTCCGCCGCCCGAAAATTTGTATAATTCCTGGCAACCAGTATGGCCTGATTCGCATCAAATTTGCGGATAAGCTGCCTTGACATGGCACTGTTATCCTGATCAATTACTCCCACGGGGATATTTGCAACCACGCCATTAGTAAAGATCAGCCACATCAGCAAAAAAATTACCAGAGGCACCCAGCTTACCAGCGACAGCAGCCACGGATCGGCAAAGATATGCCTTATCTCCCTCGCCAGGACAGAATTTTTCATGGCTCTATCAGAACACTCATGCCGGCCCGTAAACCGGCGATGGGTGAGACTGGTCTTGCCTCAATTTCAAAACTGCGCATATCAAAACCCTGATAGCTGTTGGTAGCCCGCCAGGTGGCAAAATCGCCCATAACGGCAACATGGGTTACCTTAAAGGTATATTTCTTGTTGCCAAGGGCCGGGATGGCCGCAGTAAATTCCGTCCCCTTGTTATACTTGCTCAGAATGTCTTCACGAATATGAAATACCGCCCAGGCATCTTTCATATCGATAATGGTTACAACCGGAAAGCCTTGAGGTGCAATTTCGCCGCTCTGCAAAAGGATGCCGTTTACCTCGCCATCATGCCATGAGGATATTTTGGTATCGGCGGCATAAACCTCGACTTCGGCCACCGCACCGGCCGCCATTCTGGCCTTGTCTTCAGCGGCCTTGATGGTTTCCTTTCTGGCTCCTTCCTCGGCCAGTTTATACATCTGATAGGCGGCGTTGCTGGAATACCTGGCCGATTGCAGTTTGGTGTAGGTTTCATCCCGCTGCTGCTCGGCAATTACTCCCTGCTTAAACAGGGTATCGATTCTCTGAAAGGTCTTTTCCATCAGGTCGGCAGCCGCCTTTGCCTGCCGCCACTTATCTCTGGCTGCCTCAATCTTTTGCTTTCTGGCCCCGATATTGACCTCTTTCGCCACAGCTTCGGCGGCATCACGCCCGGCCTCTGCCTGGGCAAGTTTGGCATCCAGTTCGGGACTGAGCAGGGTAAAAATCATCTGTCCCTGCCTGACCTCATCACCTTTTTTCACCAGCACCTTATCGATGCGTCCGGCAATTTTTGAACTGATATTATATTGCTGGGCCTCAATCTGCCCCTGAATGCGTACCGGCCTGGGCTGATAAGCCTCCCTGAAGGTATAGGCCAGCCAGATGACAATTCCTGCCAAAAATACGATGGAAAGAAAAATCTTCACAAATTTCATGGTTATTTACCTTGTTGATACTGAAAAAAATCCTCCGGGCCGGAACTGATGACCACCAGCGTCCCCAAAGCCTTGACATGATTATACATGGCCGCTGCCCGCTGGGTCTTGACCTGGGCCAGAAAAAGCTCGGCATCAACCACATCAAGCGAGGTGCTGATGCCCTGACTAAATGCCTTGATTCTAAGAGATACCGTCTCCTGTGCCAGTTCCTGGCTGGAGCGAAGACCCTGATATTCCTCCAGGGCCTGCCTGGCCTGCCGGTAGGTTTTTTCAACCAGCAGCTTCAGATCGCTTCTGGCCTGGTTTTTAAGATGACCAATGCGTCTTAAACTGCTTTTGGCGGCCAGATGATCGCCCCTGCGTCCCGACCGGTCAATTAGCGGCAGGCTGGCTCCCAGTCCGGCCAGCCAGTCAGGAGAGGTTTTAGCGGCCAGGCTGTCATCTTCATGCAGGGTATAATTGCCAAACAGGGCAATGGTCGGCAAATATCTGCCCCGCTCGGCCGCCAGCAGCCCCTCGGCCTGTTTCTGCTTGGCGGCAAGGGCTGCCAGCCCCGGGTGACTTTGCAGGGTATGCTGGATAAAGGTATCCATTTCCGGCAGGCTATTTTCAATGAAAAGCTGATCGGCGGGGCTTACCGGCTGGTTACTTTTAAGCAGTTCGGTCAGGGCCGCCAAGGCAATCTCATGATCCTGCCAGGCCTTTTTCCGCTCGACTATGGCCTTATCATAGGCAGCTTCTGCCTGCATTCTCTCTACCTTGGCAATCTGTCCCTGTTTTTCCAGCATGACGGCATGATCCAGATGTTTTTTCAGGCCGGTTTCAACCTCCATCCGGGTTTGATGGATGGTCCTGGTCAGCACTGCCCCAAAATAATAATCAACCAGATGCTGAAATTGCTGAAGCCTTTCCAGACGTAGTTTATCGCCAGCCTCATCAACCATACCGGCGGCGATCTGCTGGGCGGCGGTTATCCTGCCGCCGGTATAAATCGGCCAGATTGCATTTACGGCACTAACAAAATTTTCCTGCTCGGCCATAGTGGAAGTAAGCCCTGCTCCAATCTGGGCGGCAGGCAAGCCGTATTTTTGAGCAAGCTGGCTGCTGATGGCAGCAATCTGATGACCGGCCGGCATACTTTCAAACAGATCGTCCGGCTTGATTTTTATATCATCATCCAGATGAATATAGGCAGCGGTGAGTTTTATTTCGGGCAGATACAGGGCCTTGGCACTGCCTTGTTTATACTCGGCGTGAGCGATATTTTCCTGTGCCGCCTTCAGGGCATCGCTATTCGAGACTACCATTTCCCAGGCCCCGACAAAGGAGAGCGGAGCAGGGTCAGATGCTGCCTGTCCTTCATGTGCGGCAAGAAAAACAAGCGGAATTAACAGGAAAAAAAATGTTTTATAAGCAGTTCCCATTTTTTATTCTTCCTTTTATAACCCGAAGTTGTGAAACGATTTATTGTTGCTTGCTGCATGGAAATCAGCCTTCCTTAAATTGATGCATCATTTTTTTTATCCTTTTGCCTGTTTCTCGCTTTGTATTTATATGGTCATCGAACATCATCTGCACGCATTTAGCGTTCAGCGAAACAAAGGAGCCAATGGAGAGGAAAGTATAGAAAACGGTAAACAGCTTACTTAAATCGCTGGTTGGTGCTAAATCTCCGTAACCAACGGTTGCCATTGTCATCACTGAAAAATATAAGGCATCAACGGTACTCCAATGCTCAACGCTCGTATAAAAGATATTTGCCCCTATGAGAAGCAATACGATAAACATAAATAAAAATCGAAATTCTACATCACCTTTTAAGCCGTTAAAGGCAATTTTTATAAATCGGTATATCATTGTCCAGGCCGCATCTTACACGGTATCTCCTGCTGTTTGCCCTTTACAGGAAAGACTGGTTTTCCCTGAAAATATACCGCTGCCGGCTCCAGCTTATGAATATCATACACATTCATGGTTAAAATATTTGACGGCAAGACCATAAAATCAGCCGACTTGCCGACCTCAATTGACCCTGCCCTGTCGGCAATTCCCATTTGCCTTGCATTGTTGATGGTATAGCCCTTGAGCATATCTTCAATATCGGCACGGTCATCCACTTGACCAAACACCGGTGCATCCTTGCCAAGTGCCGGATCCTGACGGGTTGCTCCCATTTCGATACCGAGGAAGGGGTTGGCACGATACTGCTGCGGCGTACTGACCACATCACTGGAAAAGGTAACATTTGCTCCTGCATTGATCAGCGAATTGACGGGCTGATTGTGTGCATAACGATACTCTCCCAGGGCAGCATCAGAACCCTTGAACACTGTGCCGCCAAGCCAATGCGGAGTAAAATTGGCATTAACGCCAAGTTTCCTGAACCTTGCCATGTCCTCAGGGTTCACTACTTCCAGATGCGACAGGGTAAGTTCAACCGGCAGTCTGCCGCCATACTCTTCTTGCGCCCTTTCCATGGCATTGAGGGCTGTTCTGACAGCACGGTCTCCCACGCTGTGCAAATGCAGGTTTATCCGGTGTTCTGCCAGTTTCAGCAGCAGGTCTTTCAGTTCAGTTTCATTAAACAGCATACCGCCCCTATTACCCGGTTCGTTGGCAAAATCCTCTAATAAAGCTGCGGTATTGATCTCGTTGACACCATCGAAATGGATTTTTATGGTGTTGAATTTCAGTAAATTCCCTTCGTATTTCCCTTTATAGGCCAACAAGGTCTGCACGGCTGTTTTGAGCTGGCCGGGCATATA
The DNA here is from genome assembly GCA_002747805.1 of Deltaproteobacteria bacterium. Lineage (GTDB taxonomy): Bacteria > Desulfobacterota > Desulfobulbia > Desulfobulbales > Desulfocapsaceae > SZUA-575. The sequence goes on along the minus strand of PDQP01000031.1, from coordinate 1,447 downwards.
AATATGGTGTGCGGCCTCATATCTTACAGGAAGTCTGCCTGCCTTTTCCAGCAGATAAACGGCCTTGAAAACAATTTCCTCCGCAGTAAAACTGCCCGCATCCATCACGGTTGAAACGCCTTTTGATGACAGATAATTCAAATAGTTTTCAATACCTTCCGTCAATTGTTCAGGGCTTGCCCCGCCAGACAGGGCTTCCCCCATATAAGGCACCAGGGCAAATTCCTTGACCCAGCCCGTTTTTCTGCCGTTTTCATCCTTGACAAAAAACGACAGCCCCGGTTTCAGGTCAGGGGTGTTTTCATCAATGCCAAAGGCATTAAGGGCCGCTGTATTAAGCCAGTAACTGTGTCCGCTGCTATCCAGCAAAATCACAACGGTCCTGGGAAAAATTTCATCAATATCCCTTCTGTCAGGGCCCTTGACACCAAACAGTGGATTCGGCCATTCCCCGATCATCAGGAAGGGCAAATCGGTATTATCCCTGGCTATTGTGCGTAAATAAGCATAAATATCCTCTTTCGAGGAGACTGGAAGCTGATATTTTGCCAGCTCGCTATTGCCTGAAGTAATGGCAACCAGACCGGGATGAGTGTGGCTGTCGATAAATGAAGGCAAGACAAACCGGCCTTCAAGATCATCAACCCTGGTCTTTTTGCCAATGTATGCATCAGCCCCGTCATTGCTGCCGACAAAAACAATCTTGCCATCGTCAACGGCAATGGCTTCGGCAAGCGGCCTGGCTTGATCAACAGTGTAAATCATGCCGTTTTTCAGTACAAGGTCAGCAGGAACAACAGCCAGTGCAGATTCCGCAGCCAAAACCGTAACCGTAAGAATTATCAGGGCTAGTTCTTTCATATTTTTCCTGTCGAATTATGTGTTCGTATAAAATCCGCTGACCAGTTGATAAATGAAAATTGACCGAAATGCAATAACATTTTCCGGCCTGTCCGACCCGGTTAAATGATTTGCAATAACAATTCACAAAGTAACAAAAAAATCCTCAAGCCGCCAAGCTGCGGGTCATTTGGCAGCAGCTTTGACAAAAGGGCAACTTTAACCGAAATGATCAAAATCGGCGATGCCTCTTTCTTCGTTTGTCCCTATGCTCAAGCTGCTAATTTTATTGATTGTACAGCTATTACAGTTATGTTAATGATGCGAAAGGTTTTAGGCCGTTCAATGCGGCAATATGCCGTCTGGTTATTTTTTGCCTGAAGATGAGGGAATAATGAAAAAGATACGCAATATGAAAATCAAGACCAAACTGATGGTCAGTCTCTGTTCCGCTGTTGCCATTATGATAACGATCGTCCTGTTTATGAATAACCGAATGGCTCGGGAATGAGGGTGTTCAAAATTTTGTGTCAGTAATCTAAAACTGCTATTATGCCAGAAAAAGGAGGACTGACCAATGAAACAGCTAGACACCACATTCGATTTT
>PDQP01000030.1 GCA_002747805.1 Deltaproteobacteria bacterium | reverse complement strand
TTTTGAGTATATTTTAACAGAAACCTGCAATTTTGACCATAAAAAAATGAAATTTATCTTTTATTTTCAAAGTGTTGATCGTTTCTCAGGGTTGACTAAGTACCTAGAATAAAGAACTCTAAATAAATCATGGGCCGGTCTTTTTCAACCAAAAACATTACTCTAGCTGCAGGCTGATTACTCACCAAATGGCTGCCGGGCATGTAAAAATCCATTTTTGAAGCATTTTTGAGATTAACTTATGGTTTTAGGCAAACAAAAGCATTGCAAATTTACAAGTTTTCTGAAAGAGTGAGAGCCAAGGGTTTGTGCGGACAATGGTCTCTTTTATCGTCTTTCCTTTAATTCAAGCTGGGACGGCTGGCTGATGCATCTGGTAAAACACACTACCTCTCCAAGGTCTTAAGATGGATGAAGACAAGATAAAAGAACTGCTTGTGGTCTTATCCCTACCAATCTTTAAGGCCAAATTCCCCGAGAATCTTCCAGAAGACTGGGCAAGGTATGAGGAGCTTGTCAACCTTTATAACGGGCTGATTCAGCTGCGCAGCTTTATCAAAAATGTTGCGGAGGGAGATCTCCATACTCCGCTGAAGTTCAAGGGCTTTCTTGCTGGAACTATGAAATCCCTCCAGGCCAATCTTCTCCATATGACCTGGCAGACCAAGATGATCGCCGATGGAGACTTTAGCCAGCGGCTTGATTATCTTGGTGAATTTTCCGCCGCCTTCAACTCCATGACCGAGCAGCTTGAGACCCTGGTAAAGACCGTCAAGGAAAAAGAGGCCGAGCTGGCGGCAATCAATGAGGGGCTGCTCAAGGAGGTGCAGCAAAGAAAGAAGATTGAGGCGGCACTCTCCAAAAGTGAGGCTCACTACCGCAGGCTGACCGAGGCGATGAAAGACGTGGTCTTGACCATCGACCTTTCCTCACAGCAAATTACCTATGTCAGCCCTTCTGTTACCGGCCTGCTCGGCTGGGAATGCAGGGAGCTGTTCCAGCATAAATTGCCTGAAATATTCACTGAAAAATCTCTGCCGGATTTTCTGAAAATTATTGAAGAAAAGCAGGGCGGCCATGACCCTGATGAAGAATATTTTTGTATAGAGACCGAGATGGTGCATAGGGACGGCAGCCCGGTCTGGACGGAAATTGTTGCCCATATTGACAGCGGCGAGGATGAAAATGCCCATCTTCATGCCGTTATCCGTGATATAACCGAGCGGAGAAGGCTGCAGCTAGAACTTAAAAAACAGGCCTGTACCGATGAGCTGACCGGTCTTTACAACCGCCGCCACTTTACCTCTCTGGTAAAAAAGGAGATCTGCCGCAGCAGCCGGTGCGGAACCCAGGCCGCCCTTATCATGCTTGATATTGACCACTTCAAGCAGGTTAATGATAACTTTGGTCATGCCACCGGTGATCTTGCCCTGCAGCATGTGGCAGGGACGTGCAAAAAGGATTTGCGGGAAATCGACATTATCGGGCGAATCGGCGGCGAGGAGTTTGCAGTTTTTATGCCGGAGACCGGACTGCAGGGGGCCGTTATTGCTGCCGAGAAAATCCGCCGGAAAATCGAATCAATCCAGATGCTTTCTCTGGAAACCAGCAAACCGGTTCATCTTTCTGCCAGCTTTGGGGTAACTGCCCTGAAAAAGGAAGATACCTTGTCAACCCTGATGGCAAAGACCGATAAACTGCTGTACAAGGCCAAAAAAAGCGGACGAAACCGAATCTGCTCACCGGATAATCAAACCAGCAAGGAGAAAAATTATGAGTGAAACACAAGAGAGAAGATACAAGTTTTCCTGGGATCTGATCGGCGATCTTGAAGAGGGACGGCCCAATCTCGGCCCCAATGCCAGTTTAATCATGTACCGCCTGATGCAGTTTATGTTCCGTGATGTCCTTGAAGAGAGATACGGCACCGAGACCACCGACGAACTCTTTCATGAAACGGGTAAAAAGGCAGGAATACAGGTATATAATAAATATTGTTCTGAGGTAACTGACCTTAACTCCTTTGTGGTTACCCTGCAAAAACTCCTCAAGGATTTAAGCATAGGCATCATGCGGGTAGAAAAGGCCGATCAGGAAAAGGGGCATTTTACCATCACCGTTGCAGAAGATCTGGACTGCTCGGGGCTGCCGGAGCTTGATTATGAAATATGCACCTTTGACGAGGGTTTTATCGCCGGATTGATGGAAAGTTTTACCGGCAAAAAATTTGAGGTAAAGGAGATCGATTGCTGGTGTACCGGAGACCGCACCTGCCGCTTTACCGCCGATGTGGTAGAGTAGCAGGCAGGCTCGTCGGCAACCATTATTTAATAAGGAGGGGAAAATGCGTACTGATTTTTTGGTTATAGGCAGCGGCATTGCCGGTTTGTCTTTTGCTTTAAGTGCGGCTGAATTTGGCTCGGTAGCTGTAATTACCAAAAAGAAAAGTGCTGATACCGCTACTAATCTGGCCCAGGGTGGAGTAGCGGCCGTTCTTGACGGTAATGATTCCTTTGCCGAACATCTGCAGGACACCTTGATTTCCGGTGCCGGTCTTTGCGACCAGGAAGTTGCAGAAATGGTAGTCAATGCTGGGCCTGACCGAGTAAATAACCTTGTAAATCTGGGCGTTCAGCTAATCCGGGACAAATTGGGAAAATTTGATCTGGGCAAGGAGGGCGGACACTCAAAAAGAAGGGTGGCCCATGCCTATGATTACACTGGCCGGGAGATTGAGCGGGTATTGTTAAGGCTGGCTCAGAGGCATCAGGATATTGTTTTGCTGGAAAATTATACGGCGGTGGATCTGCTGACAGACAACGAAAAAAAATGTTCCGGTGCTTATGTATTGGCAGATGATGGGCTTATAAAACCTTTTACTGCGGGCGTAACAGTGCTTTGTACTGGCGGCTGCGGCAAGGTTTACCTCTATACCAGCAACCCGGATGTTGCCACCGGTGATGGGGTAGCTATGGCTATGAGGGCTGGAGCGGAAATTGAAAATATGGAATTTGTTCAGTTTCATCCAACCTGTTTATATCACCCCGAAGCAAAGAATTTTTTAATATCGGAAGCGGTACGGGGGGAAGGCGGCATCCTGGTTGACGGTAATGGCAATGCCTTTATGTATAAATATGACCAGAGAAAGGATCTGGCTACCAGAGATGCAGTTGCCCGGGGCATTGATAGCGAAATGAAAAAGTTCGGCTATGAAAATGTCTTTCTGGATATAACTCATAAGTCAGAAGCATTTCTATCAAAAAGATTTCCCGCTATCTATGCAAAATGTATGGAGCTTGGTATTGATATATCCCGCACGCCTATTCCGGTGGTTCCTGCTGCCCATTATTTATGCGGCGGAGTAAGAGTGAACAGGTGGGGAGAATCTTCAATAGCCGGTTTAATGTGCCTGGGCGAAACTGCCTGTACCGGCCTGCATGGCGGCAATCGGCTTGCCAGCAATTCGCTTTTGGAAGCCCTGGTCTTTGCCGTAAGAGCAGTTGAAAGGTGCCGGGAACGTCTGGAGAGCATAAAGAAAGAAGGTATTTATACAGCCGAAGATTGGGAGGCAAATCAAGCCTGTTCCACAAAAAATGAAAATTTTATGAGGAGTAAATGGCATGAAATCCGTTCCCTGATGTGGAAATATGTCGGGATTGTCAGAAACGATCAGGGGCTTGCCATTGCCAGAGAAAGGTTGGATGCAATAGGCCATGAAATAGAAGCATATTATAATGGTTGTCAGCTTGAGCCAAATATACTGGAGCTGAGAAATATCTCCTTTACCGCCAGAATGATAACTGCGGCCGCCCAGTTAAGAAAGGAATCCAGAGGCTTACATTATAACGAAGACTATGCCTTCCTTGATGAAAAACAGTGCCAATCAAGGGTTATGAAATGCGAAAAAAAGGCAGATAAATGGGAAATGATTGAGGTAGGTTATTTGTCTGAATGAAAAAAAGTCCATTAAGATTTTGAACGCTATCTGAGAAACTCTATTTTTGATTTTTCAAAGTTAATTTCGGCAAGGCCGACATGTAAATTACTCAATAAAAAATGCGAGTAAACAATCAGATAGTTACATCATCCACTTTTTGAAGTTAAATGCAGCCACTACAACCCAGGTGGGTCATTATTAGGTTGGTGTTGACAGTTTTTTGCAAAACAAGGCATGATGGTGAATATGAATTTGGTGAGTTCTGCATCATACCAATTCTGCCATAATGCTGTTTGCAAGCCGCATGCCCTTGTCGGTCAGTTTGAGATAGCCGGAGGTTACGGTGAGCATTTGGGCGGCAAGCAGGCGGTCAAGGTTTTTTCCATAATAATTTATGCAGTCAATACCAAAGCGTTTTTCTAATTCGGCCAGACAGATGCCGCTGGTAAGCCGCAGCCCCATAACCACCGTTTCCCGAAACCGCTCTTCCAGCCCCAGCTCTTCACTGCTTACTGCCGCTGGCAGGCCGCTGTTTATCCTCGCCAGAAAATCGCCGGGGTCGGCGGTATTTTGGCGGCGGATGCCGTTAATATATGAAACTGCTCCGGCTCCAATGCCGTAATAAGGCAGGTTATGCCAATAGGTCAGATTATGGCGGCAATACCATCCCGCCCGGCAGTAGTTGGAGATTTCATATCTGGCAAAACCTGCTTTGGCCGTCAGCTCAAGGATCAGGTTATCAAACTCTTCGATTTCTTCCTCAGACGGCAAAACCAGCCTGCCTTTTTTTACTGCTGCTTCATAAGGCGAGCCGGGTTCAATGGTAAGCTGGTAGATGGACAGATGGCTGATTGGCAGGGCCAGGGTCTGTTGGATGGTTCCGGCCAGCGTTGCGGCAGTTTGGCCGGGCAGTCCATAGATCAGGTCGATGCTGATATTGGTAAAACCTGCCTTGCAGGCATCAGCCAAAACCGCCCTTGCCTCTTTAGCGGTATAAGGACGCTCAAGCAGTTTAAGCTCAGCACCGTTGAAGGACTGCACCCCCACGGACAGGCGGTTGATGCCGATATTTCTGAAAAATTTCAGTTTATTATCATCAACGGTGCCGGGGTTTATTTCAATGCTTATTTCCGGCTCTGACTGGTTACAGGTTTTTGACATTGCCGCAGCCATGATTTTTTCCAGACTGGAGCAGGAGAGCAGGGAAGGGGTGCCGCCGCCCAGAAAGATGGTTTCAAGATGATTGCACCGCAGGCGGCTGATTTGCTCAGTAATTGCCTCTGCATATTGTTTTTGTATCGGGCGGCTGCTGATCGGGAAGGAAGAGAAACCGCAGTAAGGGCATTTGGATAAACAAAAGGGAATATGGATATAAAGGGATTTGGGGAGCATCTAACGCATATCCGAGATGATTTGCTCATTTTGCCTTTTTATTTCAGCCATCCTGCCGCTGCCGGCAAAACTATAGACCTCATCGCCGATGATTAGATGATCGAGCAGGTTAATCTGCATTAACATCCCGATTAAATGCAGGTTTTGGGTAAGTTTTAGATCTGCGCCGGATGGAGATACCGAGCCGGAAGGGTGGTTATGGGCAACAATAATGGCCGCCGCATGATGGGCCAGAGCCTTTATCACCAGCTCCCTTGGATAAACCTTGCTCACATTGACCGTGCCTTCGGAAACAACTTCTGATTCAATTATGGCGTGGGATGAATCAAGATAGATAACCGTAAAAACCTCTCTCCGCAGGCCCCGCATGGAGTGAAGCAGATAATCCCTGACCTCGGCAGCCGAATGCAGATAACGCTTGCCCTTGAGCCGGTTTTTCAGATACCTGCCCGCCACCGCCTGAATAAAGGGCAGGGCAAAGGAGTTTTTTTTGCCTACTCCCTTGATCTTGGCAAGCTCGGCGGCGGGAGCTTCAAGCACGGCAGCCAGTGAACCGAATTTGTCCAGCAGCTCCCTGGCCGGTTGCTTGCAGTCGCTCCTCGGCGTGCCGAAGGTAAGCAGAAGCTCAACTATCTCGGCATCGGTAAAACCGTTAAGGCCATGTTCAAGAAAACGGTCTCTTAAACGGCTGCGATGACCGGCCCCCCTTTTCTGCCATTCCTGTTTATCCACAATACTGCAAGATTTATAGTTTTCTCTGAAATATTATCTTTCTCGATTTAATGGCTGATAATCTTATCCAGAAATTCCTTAGTCCGCTGATTTTGAGGGTTTTCAAAAAACTCTGCCGGGGTGTTTTGCTCAATCAGAGCCCCGTCAGCCATAAAGATTACCCGATCAGCCACCTCTCTGGCAAAACCCATCTCATGGGTTACGCAAATCATGGTCATCCCTTTGCCAGCCAATGATTTCATCACATCCAGCACCTCGTTAATCATCTCGGGATCAAGGGCACTGGTCGGCTCATCAAAGAGCATGATTTTAGGATTCATGGCCAGGCCCCGGGCAATTGCCACCCGTTGCTGCTGGCCGCCGGACAGGCTGGACGGATAATCATAAGCCTTGTCTGGAATACCGACCCTTTCAAGCAGTTTGATGGCCGCTTGCCGGGCCTCCTGTTTACCCATTTTTCTTACCAGCCGCGGGGCCAGGGTGATATTATCAAGTACCTTCAGGTGGGGATAAAGATTAAACTGCTGAAAGACAAAACCAACTTCAGTCCTCAGGCTGATCAGATCGATGGCCGGGTCATTTACATCCATGCCGTCCACCACGATCTTTCCTTGCTGAATCGGCTCCAGACGGTTAATACATCTGATCAAGGTGCTTTTGCCGGAGCCGGAAGGCCCGCAAATTACCACCACCTCACCAGGCAGTATTTCCATGTTTACACTTTTAAGAACGTGTAAATCGCCGAACCACTTATTGACATTTGTAAAACTAATCAAACCTGCCTCCGCCATAATTAGCAAAACGAAGAGGCTAACAAAACCGGCAACAAATGACAATGGAAAACAAGCGGCCAGATCAGCATTGCCCGCCTGAAGTTACGGTCAACGTTACGGGCAGCAAGCAGGCCGTAAACCAGGCAAAGAGAACGGCATAAAACTAGCCCCCCCCACTAGACACCCCTTTTGGCTGCCCGTTTCGCTGCCTTGAGCGGGTTGATTCTCTGTTTTTCCTGACGCAGACCGGGAACCCAGACCGGTTCATATTCAAGCTGGCCGTCAAGGTACTGCTTCCTTGTTTCCCCGTCCTTGAAAACAAGTACCAGCTGCCATGAACCATATTTCATTTTGGCCGGATCAACCTGAACATACTCAATATTTCTTGAGTTCAACTCATCCAGTAAAACCTCAACCGGCCTTACATTCCTGAAAATGATGCCGCCTTCAAAACCAAGTGCAATTGCCTTTTCCATATGCTCATTCCTGAAAAATATTTACGGGTTAAGTTTCACCAAAACCGGATGATAACTGCTTAAGGCCGGGCAGGTCAAGCATAATTTAGAGATTGTTAAAAAAATTAGAGTGTCAAAATTCACTTTATTTCGGCTTTGTGATTTGTTAGGGTTGACTTTGTTCAGGCGGGTTTTATACTACCCCAGATACAGGCGTTTTCCGTGGTGGATAACGTATTTCACTCCCTAGTTTAAGAGGTGTAATTATGCTGCATACAATTTTGGAAAAAATCAATCAAAACAAACCCTTTTCTCAAGCAAAAGCCCATTGCGATGTGCCTTGCGGAATTTACGATCCGGCCGTAGCCCAGATAAGTGCCTTAACCGTAATCCGCATGACCGATCTGATCAATGAACTGGCAGAAAAAAGGGACAGGACTATCGCCGATGAGGCACGGCTGGTCAGGCTTTCCAACGAAAAGGAAGAACATGCCATCAAGGTCAAAAATGAGGTACGGATTATCTGGGGAGATTATTTTAAGGAGCCGCAGTTTGAAAAGGTGCCGAACACTCATGAACTGGTACATGCCATTATGATGAAGGCTTCTGCCTGCAAGCAGAATGTAGATCGGAATATGGCGGTGGAATTGCTTGAGCTGGTCAACAAGTTTGCCGAGGGCTTTTGGCTGACCAAGGGCGTGGAGACTTTCAGGGCGGTTTGCCCCTACCCTCCTGCCGAGAAGGTGGTTTATCCCAAACTTGACAGCTAGCCTGATGATTAAAATTTTCCGGGTCAGCGGCGGCAGCATGAGTCCGGCCTTGAATCACGGAGATTATGTGCTGGCTTCCAGATGGTTTCTAAAACCTGAGGCGGGTAGGCTGGTGGTGGTCAGACACGGAAAATTGGGCATCATTGTCAAGAGGATTGCCGAGAAAACTTCCCAGGGTTTTTGGCTGAAAAGCGATAATGCCCTGGGAAGCAGCACCAGCTCTATGGGCATGATCTCGTATGGCCAGCTAATGGGGACGGTATTTTTCATCATCAGAAAAAATAAAACTACCCCTTCTTAGCCGCCTGTTCGTCTGAATATCTGAAATACTTTTTGGTGCTTAACTGGCCGTAGGATTGCAATTATCACAATAAATGCCGGAGCCGAGTTTATAGGCCGCATTTGAGTTTACCGAGCTGCCACAGGAAGAACAGGAAACAAGCTGGCCGTTGCTGTCTTCTCTAGCCGCCTGTGGTTTGACCTTCCTTTTTCTGCCAGTATTTTTGACCTTGTTGTCCTGATTATTCTTTTTCCCAGTTAAAAATGAAAAAATGCCAGAGCTTTTTTTCTTCTTATATTTCTTCTTATCCGCCTTGAAGGGAATACAGTCATAACAATAAATACCGCCGCCAAGCGAATATGAGGTATCAACTTCGGTTGGATTTCCACATGAGGAACAGGGGGCCGTCTTGCCGCTGCCGGGCTTTACTGGCGGGGCTTGAAGTTCACCTGGTTCATCATGCCTGGCAGGTTCCTTACTTTCCCCAGCAGCCCCCTTGGAAGATTTTTTTAATAAGGATGAAAAAATACCCGCCTTTTTCTTTTTACCGCCCCTTTTAACACCGCTGACCGGAATGCAGACACTGCAATAAACGCCATCGCCAAGCCTGTACTCTTCGTCTGCTTCCACCAGACAGCCGCAAGAGGAACATTCGGCCTGCGGCTGATATTCCTGCTGCTCCTGAACCGGCTCATCATCCCTATCGGCTTCATCAGGCTCATCAGCGACAGGCTCATCAACCTCAACTTCTGCTGCACTAACCTCACCAGCAATATCATCCTCATCGATAATCTCAATTTCATCAACAACATCATAAAGCTCATCGATTTCATCGCTGCCCACGGAAACGGCAGGCCCGCTTGCCGGTTCATCTTCCTGCCCGCCCGGCAAATCATCATCAAGCGAGGAAAGACCAGCAATTTCATCAAAATCTTCAGAAGATTCGTCCTGTTCATCCTCTTTCAGGCTGCCCAGGAAATCATCGGCAAGTTTAGAAAGTTCTGCCGGATCTGCAGGCTGTTGTTTATCATCTTCCAGTTCACCCAACAATTCTCCAGCCAGATCAGCAAGTCTTGTAACCTCATCAACATCCTCAGACGAGGCAGGTTTGGTTTCTTCTGCTGGAGCCTCTGCCGGTTCTTCATCAAGGAAAGAAAGGCCGGCGATCACATCTTCTTCTGCAATGGGTGAAGATTCCGGCTCGGTGCGTTCAGCCCCGGCTCCCAAACTCCGGGCCTCTTCCAGCATCTTTTCCAGTTCTGCAATCTTTTTTTGATGCCTTCCTAATATCACACTGCAATCAAGGACAAACCGCTTTTTACAGCCCGGACATGCAACCTTCCGATTATAAAAAGAATCCCTGGTCTTTCCTTCAAGGCTGCAATGGGGACAAATCAGCTTCATCTAAACTCTCCAATGATGAATTTTATGGTAAAACCTGCTGAATCACAATAAGCCCAAACAAACAGGATGATAGCGGGAAAACATAGACCCGGCTCATCTAATTCCCAGAAAAGTATCTTCTATATCCTCAAAAAACTGTTTTTGTCTTTCTTCACCAGCAATGCTTTTGCTTAAAATATCGGCCAGAACCGGCAGTTCCTTTTTATTTACCGGCCCCAGGGTTGCCCACTTTCTAATACTTTTTTCCATAAGCTCGTTGGTTTGATCTCCGGCCCGGTCATTTAATGCCATTTGCAGGGCATTTCTGATAATATCCAGCCTTGGCTTAAGAGACGGCCTGATTTTTATCTGTCCTGAATAATCCCGATTACGCGGTCTGGTCAAGTCTATGCTTTCCGCAACCCGCCAAGCAGACAGCTCCTTTCTGATTTCTGTAAGCTGACTTAGCAGCGTCATCTTGACTATCCGTTTATTGGCGGTCCTGTCAAAAAAAACTGAAATCAGATGATGCTCGTCTATCTGGTAGGTAAAAGCGGTTAAATTTTTGAAATCACACTCAACACTCTGACATTCCATGTTAAGCTGATTACTCATGTTTAACAGGCTGGTTGTCCCTTTCAGAAACACATCCAAATGCTGTTCCCCGCCGGGCTTGCTGAAATAACTGTGTACAACCTCGGTTTCGTTGGTATAAAAAGCCACCCCCTCAACAGAAGGTGTGGATGTGATCTCGGCCGTGGCATTTTCAAGAGATACGGGAATTGATTTACTCATGGCTACATGTAAGCAAATAAATTGGCTGAAGAAGAACTGATGGCTGATATAAGCGGGTCAATGTGTTTGCCTACTACTCTTGCCTCCGCCTGAGAATTGACAATAAAGCCTAACACATTGGTTCTAAGGGAAAAAACCATCATGGTCTTATTACTTTTAAGGTGAAAATTTATACTGTGGGGGCTATTTGCATCCGGCAGAATCTTTGCATAACGGGACTGCATGGTAAACTGGACAAAACTTAAAAAATCTGCATCCAGACCGCCGTTGCCGTATTTCAAGACAATATTGCCCTGACTGTCAAGAAATAAATATGCCTCAACATCCTGACTTTGCTTCATGCCGTCAATAATAGATGCGGCACTGCCGGATGAGGTATCTTGAGCAGGAGATTTTTTTTCTTCCTTTTCTTCCTTTTCCTCCTTCTCCTCTTCATCATCCAGCAGCTGATGACTTCCCAGGTCAAATGGCTCATCATCAGGCGGGCCGGAGTCCTGCTCCTCCTCTTCTGCGGCCTGCTCATCTTCATAGCGGCAGCTTTCAATCAGCAAAAACTCAAGCGATTTGGTAATTTTCTTTTCAACATTTTTGCTTAGCGGTAAAAGTTCAATTTCCGGGTTTTTCCAGAGCAGCATCTCAATTACCGCATCCTCTCTCTGCTTGTGGCCCCTTTTATCCTTGCTGTAGGCATCCAGCAATTCGCCGTGTTCAAGACAAAGGATGCCCTTGCGGCCGCTGTCCTCCATTTTGAGTAGGCAAGTCTGCTTGTCGGAAGACAGGATTTGTATATAGGAGCCAAGCTCTATGCCTGTAATTATTTTTCTTTTCATTATACCGCATCCCTGCAAAATATGGATTATCACTTAAAGACTAGGAAGAATTAACTGCAATTACCGGCGTTGTCAAGCTGAAAATAATTTATAAAATCATTGACAAAGCATGTTTTTTAGATTTAGCTAAAAATAGTAGTGTTCTTTGTAATGTTAAGTTGTTGTTTATCTTTGGTTTATGGCCGTTTTCGGTCTTGGCAGGATGAGTTTGTAAATGCAGCAGGCAACGATTATGAGGAAGCAATGACAAGTGAATCTTCAGGCGTCTCAAAAGGATACAGTTCTTTCCCGCTTGCCCTGGCCTCGGAAGGCGAGGATGTAAAAATCGCCTTTGTGCGGGGGGGACGGAAAAAAGAGGAGCGGTTAATGTCCATGGGGCTAAAGGTCGGCGATGTAGTTAATGTGCAGATCACCAGTCCCGGCGGCGGTAAGGTGGTACAGCTTGGCGAAACCCGCTATGCCCTTGATGTGAAGATGAGCCATCGGGTTATTGTGGTAAAAGCCTAAAATTTAACCAACTTTGGGAGTTTTTTTATGTCGCATTTATCTAGTCTTGGCATTGGTGAGCGGGCAGTGGTTACCGGCTATGTCCAGAAGGACAAGGCACTTAGGAAAAAACTGCTGGCGATGGGGCTGGTGAAGGGGGTTGAAATCAAGATGATCCGGATGGCTCCGCTTGGCGATCCGGTTGAGATTGAACTCAGAGGTTTCAAGCTGAGCCTGAGAAAGGAAGAGGCAGAAGCACTGGATATTGAGATCAGGGGGTAGCAGACCGTGAAAAAAAATTTAAGCAATATAACCATAGGTGTTGTGGGCAACCCGAACTGCGGCAAGACCACCCTTTTCAACCTGCTGACCGGAGCAAAGCAAAGGGTTGGTAACTGGCCCGGGGTTACGGTGGACAGAAAAACCGGCTCATACTCCCACGAGGGGGTAGAGGTGGAAATCGTAGATACCCCTGGTATTTATTCACTGTCAGCCGTCTCCGTGGATGAAAAGGTGGCCAGCGGTTATGTCATGTCCAGGGATTATGACGTGATTGTCAATATTGTTGATGCTTCCAACATTGAGCGTAACCTCTATCTTACTTCCCAGCTGCTGGAAATGAAGGTGCCGGTGGTCATCGCCCTGAATATGATGGATGTGGCAAGAGAGAAAAACATCAATGTCGATGCCCTTGCCCTGCAGGAAAAATTGGCCTGCTGGGTGGTGCCGATGACCGCCAAGAGCGGCGGCGGGCTTGAGGAGCTGAAAAAGGCTGTTCTCACGGCCGCCCGCTCCGGCATGGTATCACCGGTAACCATTTCCTATCCGGAAATTGTTGAGGAAGCAGCCGGCGATCTTGGCGAGCAAATCAAAAGGAAGGGGTATGACCAATATGACCCCGTCTGGCTGTCGATCAAACTTTTAGAAGATGACGAGCTGGCAAAATCGGTTGTGGATGCCAAGATGCTGACTAATGTCGAAACCTGGCAGGAAGAAATTGAGGAAGAGATGGATGAGGATGCGGATATCCTGATTGCATCTTCCCGCTATGAATTTATCATCTCCACCCTGTCGGGGGTGGTGGAGAAAATTGGTCAGGCCAGTGCCAGCCTGTCGGAGAAGATTGACCGCGTGGTGCTGCACAAGGTCTTTGGTCTGCCGATTTTCTTTTTGAGCATGTATCTGATGTTTATGTTTACCATCAATCTGGGCGGAGCCTTTATCGATTTCTTTGATATTTTGTTCGGCACCGTTTGTGTTGACTGGTTCTCCGAGCTGCTTGCCGGTATCGGCCTGCCGGGATTTATCACCACTATTCTGGCCGGGGGTATAGGCGGCGCCTTGCAGACCATGGCTACCTTTATCCCGCCGATTGGTTTTATGTTCCTCGCCCTGTCCTTCCTGGAAGACTCCGGTTATATGGCAAGGGCGGCCTTTGTGATGGACCGGGCCATGCGGGTTATCGGTCTGCCCGGTAAGGCATTTATTCCGATGCTGGTCGGTTTCGGCTGTAATGTGCCGGCGATTATGGCCTCAAGAACCATGGAGAACCAGCGGGACAGAACCCTGACCGTGGCCATGAACCCCTTTATGTCCTGCGGGGCCCGTCTGCCGGTTTATGTGCTGTTTGCGGCGGTGTTTTTCCCGTCAAGCGGGCAGAATCTGGTCTTTATCCTTTATCTTACTGGTATAGCATTTGCTGTTTTTACCGGTCTAGTGCTTAAAAATACCATCCTGCAAGGAGAAATTTCTCCCTTTGTTATGGAGCTTCCCCCCTACCATCTGCCGACAGTGAAATCAGTCCTGCTGCACGCCTTCGATAGATTAAAGTCTTTTCTACTGCGGGCGGGTAAGGTGCTGGTGCCGGTGATTGTTGTTTTGAGTTTTCTAAATTCTCTCGGCACGGACGGCAGTTTCGGCAACGATGATTCGGAAAATTCGGTATTGTCGGTGATCGGTAAAACCATTACCCCTATTTTTAGCCCCATGGGTATCAAAGAGGAAAACTGGCCGGCAACCGTTGGTATTTTTACTGGTATTTTCGCCAAGGAAGCGGTGGTCGGTACCCTGGATTCTCTTTATGATACCTCGGAGCCGGAAGAAGAAGGCGATGAAGGCGTTGATGTGATGGGCGGTATTGCCGAAGCCTTTGCCACTATTCCTGAAAATCTGGCTGGTATTGCCGGAACTTTTCTGGATCCGCTTGGCATATCGGTAGGCGATGTAAGTGATAGTGATGCCGCCGCCGAAGACCTTGAGGTGTCAACCGGCACCTTTGCTTCCATGCGCAATCTGTTTGGCGGGGTGAATGCGGCCATTGCCTATTTGCTGTTTATCCTGCTTTATTTTCCTTGCGTGGCGGCCATTGCGGCGGTGTATCGTGAAACTAATTTACTCTGGACGGTATTTGTCGGTGGCTGGACAACCATGATGGGTTATATGGCGGCCACCATATTTTATCAGGCCAGCACCATGTCGGAGCATCCCATTAGTTCGATGGTCTGGATTTGCGGATTATTAACCCTGATTACTGGCATCATCGTAATTCTAAGAAGTTACGGAACTGGTCAGGAAAATATGTACGGTATTAGTCGGCCTGCAGTTGCTTAATCAAGATATGGGAGAATCGCTATTTTATCTGAAATTAAAAAATACCTGAAACAAAGGGGCCAGGCATCTCTTGAGGAAATTGCCATTCATTTCGGCAGTGAGCCAGGGGCAATTCAGGAGATGCTTGGTATTTTGATCAAAAAGGGCAGCATCGAAAAATACCAGCCCAGCGGCGGTAAGTGCGGCAGTTGCTGCGGCTGCAGTTCCGGTGATATGGCTATTTATTGCTGGAAGGGATAGCTGTAAATTATCACTTCGTAGTTGCCTTTTTTTTTCATTTCAGCCTTAAAGCAGGGCCAGCAGTACGCCCGCCGCCACCGCCGAGCCGATAACTCCGGCCACATTGGCTCCCATGGCATGCATGATCAGATGATTCTGCGGATTTGCCTCAAGGCCGACCTTATTAACCACCCTGGCCGCCATCGGCACGGCAGATACTCCGGCCGCTCCTATCAGCGGATTAACCGGAGTTTTAGAGAATTTATTCATCAGCTTTGCTAAAATCACGCCGCTGGCGGTGCCGACCGCAAAGGCAATCATGCCGAGCAGCAAAATGCCGATGGTTTCCAGATTAAGAAATTTATCGGCAGATAATTTACTGCCCACGCCCAGCCCCAGAAAGATGGTTACGGTGTACATCAGCGAACTTTTAATGGTATCCGAAAGCCTGTCCACCACTCCGCATTCCTTGACCAGATTGCCCAGCATAAACATCCCGATCAGCGGGGCGGCGGAAGGCAGCAGGGCCGTACAAATACCAAGCACCATGACCGGCAGCAGGATTTTTTCGATTCTTGACACATAACGAAGCTGTACCATGCTGATTTTTCTTTCTTCTTCGGTGGTCAGCAGCCTCATAATCGGCGGCTGGATGATCGGCACCAGGGCCATATATGAATAGGCGGCAATGGCAATCGACCCCAAAAGCCTTGGCGATAGCTGACTGGAAAGAAAAATCGCCGTGGGGCCGTCCGCCCCGCCTATAATGCCGATTGAGGCGGCATCCCGCAGGGAAAAATCAATGCCCGGGATGATTTTGGTCAGCAGCAAGGCACCAAGCAGGGTAGTGAAGATACCAAACTGGGCGGCACCGCCCAAAAGAATGGTCTTCGGGTTGGCAATCATCGGGCCGAAATCGGTTAAGGCTCCTACTCCCATAAAAATCAGCAGCGGAAAAACGCCGGTAGTGATACCAATTTCATAAATATAATATAAAATTCCGCCGGGTTCGGCAATTCCAGCCAGAGGAATATTAGATAAAATGGCACCGTAGCCAATGGGGATCAGCAGAAGCGGTTCAAATTTTTTATATATGCCAAGATATAAAAGCAAAAGGCCGACCCCGATCATCAAAACCCGGCCTATTCCCAGCGTCCAGTCCTGGTGCTGATGGTCGATTATGCCATATACGCCGGTGGTTTTGAACAAATTTACAAGCAGTTGACCAAGCCCCGGCAAAGACCTTTGGCCAGCGGCGGCTGCGGTGCTGTCGGCGATTACCTGACCAGGCACAATTACCCCCAGCCGCTCGCCCTTCTTAACCCGTTGAAACACCTCGGCCTCAACCTTGACCGTACCGGAAACCCCAGCCTTTAAGGTGATGACTGTACCGTCATCCTGCTTTAGGGCGGCAATCTTACCGCCGCTGAATACCGCCTTGCCGTCTGTTACTTCCAGCCGGATGATTTTGCCATCGGCCGGAGCCAGAATATTGACCGCCTCTGCCGCCGCTGCCTGACCAAAGGCGGTCAAAACCAGCAGCAAGGCCATAACTAATCGTATTTTCACCATAATACCTGCCTTAACCAATGGTAATCAACAGATCTGAGGTCTGCACCGTATCTCCGGCGGCAACGTGGATGGCGGTGATTTTTCCGGCGGCGGCCGCATTTATTTCCGACTCCATCTTCATCGCTTCCATGATTAACAGAGGCTGATCTTTTTCCACCAAATCACCAACTTCGACCATAATTTTGACGATGTTGCCAGGGGCCGGAGCGTTTATCTCCGTTCCTCCGTCCGAAGCATCTGCGGGCGGCTGGACGGCAGCGGCCTCTATCTGGCCGGTTCCTTCCGCCACGGTTACATTATAGGCCCGGTCATTGACCGTAATCGAGTAGCTTCTGGGGCCTTGTTGTATAGCTGCCGGAGCAGGTTTGGCGGCTTTAGCATCAGCAGTTTTATCCGATTTCTTTCTGATATTCTCCCTTGCCTTGCCAAGCAGAAAATCAAGCCCTTTCTGCTCGCAGCTCCCAATAATAAAAATATTTTCATCATTGACCGGCAGGTTGTTTTCTTCAAGTATTTTAATTGCTTGAGGAATGCCAGGCTCCAGCAGATCCAGCGGGTCTTCGGTAAACACCGGTTTTTCAAGCTGCTCTGAGGCAAGCCGGACAATTTCAGGATCGGGCGGTGCCGGAGTGCGGCCGAAATAGCCAAGCACCATATTGCCGTAACTGGGGTTGATTTTCTTCCATTTCCCCTGGGTAACATTGAGATATGCCTGCTGAAAATAAAACTGTGAAACGGGAGTTACCGAGGAGCCAAACCCGCCCTTTCTAACCACCTCGGCCATTTCCTTGATCACCTGAGGATAAAGATGCAGGGTGCCGGTATCCCTCATCATCATGGTATTGGCGGTCAGGGCGCCGCCGGGCATGGGCGACAGGGTGATGGTCGGCGACACCATCTTTGCCTCCGGCGGGAAAAAATAATCCGACATGGCCTCCTCGAAAACCTCTTCCGCCTTCAGTACCTTTTCATAATCAAGGTCAAGGGTATAATCACTGCCTTTAAGGGCGTGCATCATCGATAAAATATCCGGCTGGCAGGTGCCGCCGCTGACCGGACTTTTGGCTAGATCAATGCCGTCAATCCCGCCTTCCACGGCGGCAAGATATTGGGAAATTCCTATGCCCGCAGTATCATGGCTATGAAACCATAAAATGGTATCCGCCGAGACCATCTTTCTGGCCTCTTTTATGGTTTGATAAACCTTTTTGGGGTTAGCAGTGCCGGTGGCATCCTTAAAGCAGATGGAGTGGTAGGGAATATCCGAATCAATAATTTTTTTCAGCCGGTCAAGATAAAACTCGGCGGTATGAGCCCCTTCGCAGCCCGGCGGCAGATCCATCATGGAAACCACAATCTGGTGATGCAGGCCGTGATGGGCAATGCGTTTGCCGGAATATTCCAGATTTCTGGTGTCATTTAGGGCATCAAAATTACGGATGGTGG
>PDQP01000029.1 GCA_002747805.1 Deltaproteobacteria bacterium | reverse complement strand
AGTATATTTTAACAGAAACCTGCAATTATGACCATAAAAAAAATGAGATTTGTCTTTTATTTTCAAATTGTTGATCGTTTCTCAGGGTTGACTATATATTCCATTACCACATAGACCTGACCTTCCCAGGTCTCAAGATTATACAGCCGCATGATATTGGGATGGGTTAGCTGCAGGGCGATGCTGGTCTCTCTTTTGAGATCGGCAATGGCACGGGGATCCATACTAAGCTCCTGCGGCACCACCTTTAAGGCAACCTCAATATCCATCACCCGATCCCAGGCAAGATAGACAATACCCATACCGCCGCGGCCAATTTCCCGCCGAACCTCATAGCGGTTACTAACCATTACGCCAGGAACAATCTGGACATTAACGGCCTTGCCCGGGGCAATGGTTGCCATCGCATCCACCGCCTCTTTGGTTACCGGCACCCGGCAATGCGGGCAAGAAGTTGACCCTTCAGAATAGCTTTTACCGCAGTTCCAACAGGTTATCATGTTTTTGCCTTTGGTTATTTGTTTGAAGCATTGCGTAATTTACTGTTCAACGGCATAAACAAGCCGGAAGCCCAAATATGAGTCAGCGTTATCGGGCGGATTGCCGCAGCGATCAGATGCACGTACATACTCCGGGGCATCGTACCAACTGCCGCCGCGGAGAACACGGCGGGAAGTAGAGCCGGACTCCCAGGCTGAACCATTACGCGGAGCTTCCATATAACTATCATGCCAGCGATCCTGACACCATTCCCAGACATTGCCGCTCATATCGTATAGACCGAGAGCGTTAGGAGCAAAACTTCCCACGGCAACCGTTTGTCCTCTGTATAGACCGGCCCTGGAATAATTTTTCTTATATTTTTCTCTGGCATCAAAGTTTGCTTCTTTAGATTCAATGGTATTTTTTCCGGTGCCAAACCGTGTATTCTTACCTCCTTCCCGGGCCGCATATTCCCATTCTGCCTCGGTGGGTAAACGGTAATTCTTGCCGCTTTTCCGGTTTAGCTTTTTTATATATGCTTGAGTATCGTCCCAGCTCACCTGTTCTACTGGATAGCGGTTCCCATTCTTAAACATGCTGGGATTAGAGTCCATAATTTTCATCCACTCCCCTTGAGTTACCTCATATTTGCCCATATAAAAACCTTTGACGCAGACCTGATGGATAGGTTTTTCATTATGCTCGCCATTGCCAAAGGTGTTCCCCATCTGGTAACAGCCGCCTTTAACATAGACAAATTCCATCCCGGTAGCCGGATCCTTCAAAGCAGGCAGAACCAAGGTGGTTGTTACCATGGTGGTCTTGCCTTGAACAATCATTATCTTTTTTTGCCATTCGTTTTTGGCGAGGGGATGACTAACAGATACCGAGATTTCACCAGCTACAACTTCTTCGTTATATGGGGTCTGGCCGACATTTTTGCCATTAACATATACGGTAGCCCCTTCAGGCACGCTCGTTACATTAAGCCTGCCAAAGATGCTCACCATGTTTATTTCCCGTTTTTGCAGGGTTGATGACAGTATATCAATTTCTCCTTTTACCGGCTCATATCCCTTATGATATAATTCTATGGTTCTGGTTCCCTTTAATATTTGCGATGAGTAATAAGGCGTTTTCCCTGCCTCTTTGCCATCCACATAAATAGTTGCTCCCGAAGGTACGCTGGTTATTTTCAGACTGCCGTAAATACTGGCCAATTTTATTTTTTGTTCCTGCAGGGTTGAGGAGATTATCTCAATTTCTTTTTTTACCGGCTCATATCCTTCAAGACGTAATTCTATGGTTCTGGTTCCATTTAATATTTGCGGTGCGTGATAAGGGGTGGTGCCTGCCTTTTCACCATCCAGGTAAACTGTTGCCCCGGACGGCACGCTGGTCAGGTTCAGGCTGCCGTAGATGCTGCCTAGGTTTATTTCATGCTTATTTATGGTTGAGGCCAGTATTTCAATTTCCTTTTTTACCGGCTCATATCCTTCAAGATTTAATTCTATGGTTCTGGTTCCATTTAATATTTGCGGTGCATGATAGGGGGTGGTGCCTGCCATTTTGCCATCCAGGTAAACTGTTGCCCCGGACGGCACGCTGGTCAGGTTCAGGCTGCCGTAGATGCTGTTCAAGTTTATTTCATGTTCATTTGCGGCTGATGCTATTATTTCAATTTCCTTTTTTACCGATTTATATCCTTCAAGATTTAATTCTATGGTTCTGGTTCCATTTAATATTTGCGATGCATGGTAGGGGGTGGTGCCTGCCATTTTGCCATCCAGGTAAACTGTTGCCCCGGACGGCACGCTGGTCAGGTTCAGGCTGCCATAGGTGCTTTCCTGATTATCCTCCTGTTCTGCCGGAATAATATCTGCTTCCCTTTCATCTGCATATGTCATTTCTTCGATAGGCTCATTTGCCGCAGTCAGCTCTGAGGCTTGCATTATCAATGAACGGAGACTACCGTTGCTGTAAACATCATAGCCAAGTCCGGCCAAGACCATTATACCAGCAATTAGAACCGGAAGCCATTTTCTGTTGAGCTTGGCAGTACGCCTCTTGCTTAATCTCCTTGATCGGCGGGGCCGGTTTGAACGGCGTGATTGGTTTAATGCCGGCCTGTTTTTACAAGGCTCTAAATTATTACTGGTGAGCATCTTTACAAACTCTGCTGCCGAAGCCGGACGGTTTTCCTTGTCCTTGGCAAGGCCCGCAAGCAGTGCACGGTTTACTGAATCCGGCTGGTCTGCAATTGGTTCTGCATCTTCATTGATGATCTGCCAACGCAGATCTCCGGTATGAAACGGCGGCGTTCCCGATAACAGCTCGTAGCAGATGGCAGCAAGGGCATAAATATCGGTGTGGCGGCCTATGCCCTTGCCCCTTACCTGTTCTGGTGCCATATAGGATAAGGTTCCAGCCGTATCTCCTCCTGATATTCTTGATGCCGAATCACGTAACACGCGGGCAAGGCCATAGTCTGTAACCTTCACACGGCCTTGTTTGGTCAGCAAAATATTAAGCGGTTTCAGATCACGATGAATTACCGCCGGGCTGGCATTATGTGAATAGTCAAGGGCGGCTCCAATCTCCTTTAGCAGCGGCAGGGCTTCTGCAAGGGATAAACGCTGCTTTTCGGCAAGCACATGGGCAAGGGTGCCGCCACTCACGTATTCCATTACCACATACACTTGTCCTTCCCAGGTCGCAAGAGTATGAAGCCGCATAATATTGGGGTGGGTCAGTTGTATGGCAATAGCTGTCTCCCGCTTCAAATCAGCGATGGCACGAGGATCCATGCTGAGTTCCTGCGGCACTACCTTTAGGGCAACCTCAATGTCCATAACCTGATCTCTAGCCAGATAGACAATCCCCATACCGCCGCGGCCAATTTCCCGCTGAACTTCATAGCGATCACTTACCATCACTCCAGGAACGATTTGTGCATCACCGCCGCTTCCGGGGGCAATGGTTGCCATTGCATCCACCGCATCTCCAGTAACCGGCACCCGGCAATGAGGGCAAGAGCTTGAACCTTCAGGATAACTTTTACCGCAACTCCAGCATTCTGCCATTTTTTTCACCTGTTTGTTATTTCCTTGAAGTGTTGTGTAGATTACGCCTATTATTCTACATAACAACGGAAAAAACAAGCTGTAAGCCCAAATGTTATGAGTTGGCAAAAAGTTTGTTTTGTTGGATTTGTTTTGTATAATAATTTGAAATTATTGAAAATAATTTTATTTTGTGGGGTGGTGCCATAGGGGAACAATGGTTAGCTAGGTTAATCGGCCCATGAGCGTAGACAGGTTTTGGTGATAAAAAAAATATTGACATTAGTAAATCAGAGGTGTACAATCACAGCTTTGATTGTTTCAGGTACATTCGAAAATAATGTTCCTCGGTAGCTCAGTTGGTAGAGCAGGTGGCTGTTAACCACCCTGTCGGCGGTTCGAGTCCGTCCCGAGGAGCCAGTCTTTGCAGCTCGATTTGAAAAAATCGGGCTGTTTCTTTTGGTGTCGGGGCGTAGCGCAGTCTGGTTAGCGTGCCTGCCTTGGGAGCAGGAGGTCGCAGGTTCGAATCCTGCCGCCCCGACCATCACAACTTGTTTACCGAAATTTTTACGCCTCCATCTTTGGCAGAGATGGGTGAAATTATAAACTAAGTCTTTTATTGACTTTTTTTTGTTCTGTCGGTATGTATTTTTCGGCTGTGTTGCTCTTAGTTGGAGCTTTGAACAATTGCATCCTGCTTCATCGCCTTGTTTTATTTGGAGAAAATATGTTTGATATTATGCTTGAGAGCGTTTTCTGGCTGAATCTTTTTTCGGTTACCCTGATTCAGATCGCCCTTGGTGCAGACAATCTGATTATCATTACCATTCTGGCGGGCAAGCTGCCGGTTTCACAGCGTAAAAAGGCAATTTATATCGGCTTGCTGCTGGCTATGGTCTTTCGTATTATTTTGCTCTTTATGATTTCCTATATTCTAAAATATGCCACCGAAGCCTTTTATCATCTGGACTTTAAGTCTGCCATGCTGACCCTTGAGGGCGAGTTTAGCGGCAAGGCGGTTGTCCTGATGATCGGCGGCCTGTTTCTAATCTGGAAAGGGGTAAGGGAGCTGCGCCATAAGTCAAAGGGGATGACCGGAGACGGCGGCTCATCGGCTAGTTTTGCCGGTGTGATCGCCATTATTGTCGGCATGAACCTACTATTTAGTGTTGACTCCATTCTTACCGTGGTTGGTATGACCGATATTTTTTTGGTTATGGCCGGTTCGGTGGTGTTGTCGGTTATTGTTATGCTGGTGTTTGCCGGGGCAATTTCGGATTATCTGAACGAAAATCCCGATTTTGAGATTCTCGGCCTGTTTGTGCTGATGCTCATTGGTTTTGTGCTTATCCTGGAAGGCGGCCATGTGGCGCATCTTACGGTTAATGCCAGCCAGTTCCCCTATATTCCGCAGTGGATTGTTATTTTCATCCTGCTGCTGATGTTCAGCGTGGATCTTTACCAGAACTGGTATGAACGAAAACGGGGCAAGAAGTAAGTATAGTTGCGGCATTAGTCAGATTTATGGTTCCGGCAGGTTCAAATAAAAAAAAATTTTGGAGATATTTCGATGTACAGTGCGTCTGATTTAAGAAAGGGCCTGAAAATTCAGATAGAAGGCCAGCCTTATATTATAACCGAGTTTGAGTTTTCCAAGCCAGGCAAGGGCCAGGCCCTTTACCGCTGCAAATTAAGGAATATGATGACCGGCAACCAGTTTGCCAAGACCTACCGTTCCGGCGACAAGTTTGAAAAGGCTGCCCTGGAAGAGAGAAAAATGCAGTATCTGTACAATCAGGATGATGAATATCATTTTATGGATGTGCAGACTTACGACCAGATTTTCATCCTCAAGGAAAATCTGGGCGATAATGTCAACTTTATGGTGGACAATATGGAGGTGGATGTGCTGCTTTTTGACGGCAAACCCATTGATGTCAATCTGCCTATTTTTGTCAACCTTGAGGTTACGGTGGCCGAGCCGTGGGCAAAAGGAGATACTTCCGGTAATGACAGCAAGCCGGTAACGGTTGCCACCGGCTATGTTTTGCAGGTGCCGCCTTTTGTCGAAGAAGGCGATAAAATCCAGATAGATACCCGCAGCGGTGAATATGTAACCAGAGTTAAGGAATAATGCTTGATCCCGAAAGGCTGCGTATCCGTGCCGCCTTTTTCCGTGCCGTCCGTGATTTTTTTTATGCTCAGGGGTTTACGGAAGCCGACACGCCGGTTTTGCATCCGGTTCCCATCCCCGAAGCAAATATTATCCCCATTTCAGCAGGTGAGGTCTTTCTGCAAACCTCGCCGGAGCTTTGCATGAAACGGCTGCTGGCCGTTGGTTGCGGTAAAATTTTCCAGATTTGCCCATGTTTTAGAAAAGAGGAACGGGGCAGGCTCCATCTGGAGGAATTTAGAATGCTTGAGTGGTATCGGCTAAATGCGGATTATAACCGTCTAATGGATGACTGTCGTGAGTTTTTTTCATTTTTAATCAATAGGTTAAGTACCTTGCTGCCGGAAACAGATTTTTCGGATCTAGGCGGCCCAGGCGGCACTTGGCAATATATTACCGTAGAAGATGCCTTTGCTAGATATTGCCCGATTTCCCTTAATGATGCCCTGCAAAATGGCAGTTTTGACTTAAATTTAGTGGAATATCTTGAGCCGAATCTGGGTAAAAACGGCCCGGAAATCTTATACGATTATCCGGCAGAGCTTGCCAGCCTTGCCAAAACCAAGGCATCAAACCCAAATATTGCCGAAAGATTTGAGCTTTATGTAAACGGGGTGGAGCTGGCTAACGGTTTTTCAGAGCTGACCGACCCCGGCGAGCAGCGGGCCAGGTTTTTGGCCGAGCTTGAAAAAATGCCGGATCAAAGGCGGAAAACCGCCCGCATACCGGAAAAATTTCTGACAGCCCTGGCCGAAATAGATGCGGCGGCAGGAATTGCCCTGGGCCTTGACCGTCTGCTGATGCTTTTTATGGATGAAAGCCATATCGAGCGGGTGCAAACCTTTTCCCCGGCTGATTTTTAGGCTATTTTTTTGATAATCCTTGATCGTAAACAGTAAAAATGACTGACCGCAATCCCGAACTTTTTGAGCATATTTCCCCCGCAGACGGTGAAAATAGCCATAACTCCAGAAGTTCCTTGAGGAAGAGAAGAAAACCGGCCAGAAGGCTTGAAAAAAAGCGGAGAAAAAAACAAGGCTCACCGTTAGTTACCATTTCTATTTTTCTTTTTGTTTTGGCAGGATTATATCTTTTTGCCGGATTTTACCTCTTGCCGCATTATCTGCAGAAAAAACTGCCGGAAGTTTTGCAGGAAAAATGTGGCTTGCAGGCCCAAATTGGCCGGGTTGTATTCAATCCATTTAATTTTAAGGTTTTACTTAGTAATTTCAGCATATTTGAGCCGTTAAATTCCGGTAAAAAACTGGTGTATATCCCGAAGGCAGAGGCCGGAATTGCCCCGGTTGAGCTGATGCGGAATAACTATGTATTAAAATTTCTGACCATCAGGGAGCCTGAAATAAACCTTATCAGATACGAGGGAACCAGCTATAATTTCAGCCGGAATAACAGCAGAAAAAACCTCGCCAAGCCGGAAGATTTCTTTGATTTTGAGGATCTGCCATTTTTCTATTCCATCAATAATATTAGTATTGAAAACGGCCGGTTATCCTTTAATGACCGGCCTTCAGGGCAAAGGCATTTCGTGCGGGATATTTCTATCGGTATTCCGGTAATTGCCAATTTTGCTTATCAAACCCGCCCGCTGGTTGATTCCCACTTTTCTGCCGTGGTCAACGGCAGCCCGCTAGAAATTATTGCCCGGAAAAATGATCATGGGCAGGCAACAGGCGCCATTGCCATAAAGGATGCCGATTTGTCGGCATATGCAAAATATCTGCCGCTTAGACTGCCGGCCGAGCTTACCGGCGGCCGGGCCAACGGCAGCCTCGTGATCAGCCTTGACCGGAGTGATGATCAGAAAAGAAGTTTCTTGGTGGATTTCAAACTAAAAGTCAAGGAGATAACGGCGGCAAATAAGAATCTTGCCTTATCCATTCCGGCTGGTCAGATTGACGGCTCTTTTTACCCTTTTTCAGAAGAACTGCATTTTAGTAATATTTATCTGCAAAAACCAGTGGTTACAATTTCAGATACCTTTTCTGTACCTAGCCTGGATGCCTTGCTTCCCTATGGCAGAAGCACCTTTTCCGGCCGCAGCTTGTCCATAGAAAGATTTGCGGTTGAGGACGGCCTGCTGGCGGCAAGGGGCGGAAATAAGGCTGCTAACTGGTCGGAAATACAGTTTAATCTTGATGATTTTCATAGCGGCAGCCGTCAGCCCGCCCCCTTCAAGCTGACTGCCGTGCAAAAAAATAACGGTAAAAATCATACTATCCTTAACTGGCAAGGCAGCATGCAGGACGGGGCAGGTTTTACCGGAGAGCTTTCGGTGCAAAATCTTGATCCAAACCTGTGTGCCGCGGCAGTTTTCCCCCAAGGTACAAAATTTACCGGCAAAAAAAGCCTTTTGCAGGGCAGTTTTACGGTTTCCCTAAAGTCAGACGGCACCTCGCAAAACCGGATTTTTTATGCCTTAAATGGCGGCACCATTGAGATAAATGATCCTTCATTTACCTATAAAAAATCGCCGGTAAAGGCTGGGCGGCTTAAATTTACCGGCCTTGAATACGGCAGGGAGCTGCCGCCCAGCGGCAATCTTGCCTTGACAGGATTATCCCTTGATTTGGCAACCGATAGTCTGGCCGGTCTTTTTACGCCGCTGCTGGGGCAGGATAACCGCCTGCTAAAATCCTTTAAGGCAGACGGCAAGCTCAGGCTGACCAATCCCAAGACCAAGGCTGACTATATATTTAATAAGTTTTCACTGACAACCACTGCCGCTGGAAAAGATCAGGAAAAACAAAAGATTAAATTTAGCGGACAGACCAGCGGCGGCGGAGAAATCACCGCTTCCGGCACGGGTAAGTTTGTGCCGCTGTCCATGAACCTATCGGTTAATTTCAAAAATCTCAAATCTCAAAACCTGCTGCCGCTTTTTACGGGGAACCAGACTGCTGCCGACAGCAAATCAACCATTTCCGGGCAGGGTAAATACAGTTTTCCGCAAAGCGGTTATTATGGTTCGGTAAATCTTTCTGATACCGCCGTTGTCATAAATGGACAGAGGAAGATGACAGTAAAAAGGGCAAAAATTCCTGCCCTTAACTTTAAGATTGCCCCGTTTTCCCTGCGAATGGGCAGCCTTGACCTGCAACAGCCCGTATTTTATTGGGATAAAAGGGTAGGTAAGACGCCGCCGGGCAGCTTTTCTGCCTTTTTAACCAGTATCTTTCCTACCCAAAATATGCCCAAGGAGCTGCAAAAATATAAATATCCCTTCTACCAATTAGGGCAGGTAAAAATTAGCAACGGCACGATTGTGGTGAGCGAAAAAGGCACAAATACCAGCTATAAATCCCTTGGCGGCGAGGTTAATCATTTGCAATTTCCGGCCAAGGGGTCAAAAACTTCCTTTAATCTAAGGGCGTTGCAAAATGGCGCCGATTTTCAGGTGAAGGGAACGGGGAATTTTTTCAGCCGCCCGACCAGAGGAGTGCTAGAGTTTTCTTTTAAGGATATAATTCGGAATGATTTGGTTAAACAGGCGGGCAAGCTGGGGCTGGCGGCCGATCAAAGCCGCATTTCAGGCACCTTGCTGGCCAATTGGCATAACGGCAAGTTCCAGAATCATACCAGCCTGCAAATAACCGGACTGCTGCCTTTGAAAAATAACAGTCCAGGTGCGGTAGCCTTGGCTATGCTTTATAAAAACAGCCCTGAACTAAAGATTGGCTTTGACCATCCTGGGGGCTTTTCCGGGCTGTCCATGGCTGAGGGAGCGGCCAATTATTTCAAAAAGGCAGTGGTCAAGGCTGGTGTTTCTCCCTTTTTGCTGGCTGATGGTTTTACCGAACTGGCCGAGGTGAATTTATCTGGATTTCACCCTGGCAGTACCGAGCTTACTGCTGAGGGCAGGCAGACGCTGCTTGGCATAGGCGAGGTGCTGAAAAGGCATCCGGCCCTGGTTATTATTCTGGCAGGCAGGGTCGGCAGTGAAGATCTTGCCAAGATGCAGGAAGAACTGGATTATCTGGAAAATGAGCGGGTTGAAAAGGAAAATCAGCGGCTGAAAAGGGAGTGGCAGGCCAGAAAGGAGCGGCTGGAGAGGCAGAGAGCTGCGGCCAAAACCGAAGTGTCGGCAGATGAAATCGTGGAGCAGGATCTACTGCCCGCCGAGATTGGGGAGTTTACGCCCATCCTGCCGGATTTGGTGGCGGTAACAGATGATATGGAAAGATCCCTGGCCGCAGATCGGGCCAGAGCGGCTGCCAGCTTTTTGACTGATGAATTGGGCGTCAACGTGCAGCAGGTGCAGAGCGATGGGAAGTTCAGCAAGCAAAAAGGGCGGTTTGGCGGGGCGGTATTCACCTTTTCCACCCGTTTTAAGGCCGCAGATTAGCCCTATAATTCGTCCATATCCTTAAAATAAGGCCGCAGGGATAGGAGCAGCAACAGGCTCGGCACCACCATCACCTTGGTCAGGGTAAAGAACATTGCCCAGCTTCCCAGCCATTCCGCTACCATACCGCTAAAAGAGGCGAGACTGGTCCGGCCGAAATTGCCCACCGAGGCCAGCAGGGCATATTGAGTAGCGGTAAAGCCGCGGCCAGTGAAAAAGGTAAGGAAGGAGACAAAGGCAATGGTGGCAAAGGCACTGGTGAAATTATCCACAATGATTGCGGCCAGCAGGATCTGCTCATTCGGCCCCACCGCCGCCAGCCAGGCGAACATCAGATTGCTGCCTGCCATGGCAATTCCGCCGATAAGCAGCCCTCTGACAATGCCGAACTTCACATTGACAATGCTGCCGACAATGGTGAAAAAAATGGTTACTCCCCAGCCGATCAGCTTGGAATAATAACCGATCTGCTGATTGGAAAAACCAATCTCCTTGTAAAAGGGAATGGACATTCTGCCCAAAAATGCCTCACCGATTTTGAACAGAAAGATAAAGAGAATCAGGGTCAGGGCCAGTCTGCTGCCGTTTCTTCTGAAAAACTCGGCAAACGGCTCATAGACCGTAACCGCCAGCCAGGCAGTCAGGCTGCCTTTGCCGGTAAACCTGGCCTCGGCCTCTTTTTGGATACGGGCCCGGTCGGTTACGGGTTCCGGCACCAATAAGGTCATCAGCATCAGCAGGCAGACCAGGCCGGCCATGCCCTGATAAACCCCGTTCCAGCCGCAGGCATCGGCATTGGTAAAGGCCAGATAACCCGGCAGCGAATAGCCGGTCCACCAGCCGATTACCCCCATGGCGGAAGCCATCGGCAGTTTGCTTTTTTCGTCTATGCCAAAACTGTCTATGCGGAAGGCATCCACGGCAATATCCTGGGTTGCCGAGGCAAAGGCGATCAGCATGGCCGCAATCAGGACAAATTTTAATTCATGGCCCGGGTCGAGTAAGGTCAGGGCAAGGGTTGCCAGCAAAATGCAGAATTGGGCAAGCAAAATCCAGCCTCTAATCTGACCAAGGTTTCTGGTTAAAAAGGGGAGTTTTACCCGGTCAACCAGCGGCGCCCATAAAAAATTGACCGCATAAATGGTAAATATGGAGCCAAACAGACCAGTATCGGTCTTGCTCAGGCCGGAATCCTTTAGCCAGCCGAACATATTGGAGCCGATCAGCACCCAGGGAAATCCGCTGGCACAACCCATAAAAAATACCCAAAGCAGCCTTTTATCAAAATACTGGCTGATGATTTTGCTGATGGTTAGCCTGTTTTTCATCTGCATATCCTCGTGATAATAAAAATGCAAAACCTAGCCGTTTATCTGGTTAAATTCAAGTCCAAACCCGTTTTTGTGAGGCTGGAAGCTCCTTGTTATTTTATGGCAATGGGGTTATGCTGGGCTTCATTATTATTAACCATAAAATTTATAAGTGATGATGAGCATAAAAATATATAACACCCTGACCGGCAAGAAAGAGCAGCTCCGCACCATTGAACCAAACCAGGTCAAACTCTATGTTTGCGGCATAACTTCTTATGATTACTGCCATATTGGTCATGCCAGATCTGCCCTTGCCTTTGACATGATGGTCAAATATCTGCAATATTGCGGTTATAAGGTAACTTATGTCCGTAATTTCACCGATATTGACGATAAGATTATTGCCCGTGCCAATGAGCTTGGCATTTCGGCCGAAGAACTTGCCAGCCGGTTTATAGACGAGTTTTATACGGATATGGCAAGGCTCGGCGTAAGCCGCCCTGATCTGGAGCCAAAGGCCACTGAACATATTCAGGAAATGATTGATTTTATTTCAGAACTCATCGAAAAGGGCAAGGCGTATCAGGCCGGTAATGATGTTTATTTTGCGGTGGAAAGTTTTGCTGATTACGGCCTGCTTTCCCATCGAAAGCTGGAAGATATGCAGGCCGGAGCCAGGATAGCGGTCAATCGGCAGAAGAAAAATCCGATGGATTTTGTGTTATGGAAGGGGGCAAAGCCCGGCGAACCCAAATGGGACAGCCCCTGGGGAGCGGGCAGGCCGGGCTGGCATATAGAATGCTCGGCCATGAGCAGGAAATATCTGGGCGAAACCTTTGATATTCACGGCGGCGGTAAGGATCTTGTTTTTCCGCACCATGAAAACGAGATTGCCCAAAGCCAGTCCTGCCACGGTAAACCCTTTGCCAACCTGTGGATTCATCATGGTTTTGTTACCATCAAGGATGAGAAGATGTCCAAATCGCTGGGCAATTTTCTGACCATTCGTGATGTTCTGGATAATTATCATCCAGAGGTGCTGCGGTTTTTTATTTTTTCAACCCAATATCGCACCCCGCTCGATTTCTCTGAAACGGCCATGCAAAATGCCATGACCGGACTTGACCGTCTATATGAATCGGTGGCCGAAATTGAGAAATTAAAAGGTGTTGAATCAAATTCAGACGAGAAGTCAGCTATTTCCGCAAAAGATTTGCAGAAACTAACCTCTCTGGAAGACCGCTTTCAGCAGGCCATGAACAATGATTTTAACACCGCCCAGGCACAGGGCATTTTCTTTGATACCATTAAAATTATAAATAAGGTCAGGGCCATGCTGCCGCCTGTCCCGGCCGCCTGCGATAAAAAACTGCTGCTGGAAACGGTGGAAAAACTTAAAACGCTTGGCGGTATTATGGGCATTCTGACCGAGGATGCCAAGCTATATCTGGCCGAAAGAAAGGCAAAAATGCTGGCCGGACTGGAAATTGACGAGGAAACCATAGAAGCCCTTATCGCTCGGCGCAACGCCGCCAGAGCAGATAAAAACTGGGCAGAATGTGATCAGATTCGTGATGAGCTGGCCCGGCACCGTATCGAACTTCAGGATCTGCCGGACGGCACCAAATGGAGTGTTAAACCATTGTCATAAAAAATAACATGGCCGGTTTAAGTAAGGCGGCCATGTTATCTCTGCTTATCCAGCCATATTTTCGTACATTTCCTGATTAAAACCAACATAATAGGTGTTTTTTACCCGCAGGGTAGGGGCCCGCAGATTACCCGTTCTGCCGGTTGCCTTTTTGAGCAGTTCTTCCATTTCATCCTTAGTTCCATCTTTAGGATCAAATTCAAGAATCTTCTTGCAGCTAGCCACATAAACCTTGTCCGCCTGCCCCAGAACCCCGGCGGCACCATCCGCATCAAGGGTTTGCTTTTTGGCGTTTATCTCTTCGGTTATCTCGGCACCCATATCTTCAAGAGCCTGCCAGGCCTTGACGCAGGAATCTCAGCCCTTCCGCATATATGCCCAATCGATCTTCATTATTTTTCTCCCTCTGCAGGCGGCGTATAAACCCTTTTGGCCATTTCCATATCCAGGGCCACCAGTCCAGAGGAATCATCGCCGATCATCTTCAGCCGGTCATATACCGCCCCGACACTTGCCTCTTCTTCCACCTGTTCTTCCACAAACCATTGCAGAAAATAATTAAGGGCATGATCCCTTTCCTTGAGGGCGCAATCAACCAGATCGTTTATCAGTCCGGTTACATACTGTTCATGCTTTTCAACATCGCCGACCAGGGTCAGGATGGAATCCCATTCTGCCTGGGGCTTGTCAATGGTATCAAGCACCGGTACGCCGCCTCTTTCGAGCAGATAGTCAAACATTTTCATGGCATGATCCATTTCTTCCTGGGCCTGGATTCTCATCCAGTTAGCAAAGCCGGGAAGTTTCTCATGCTCGCACCAGGCGGACATGGAAAGATAAAAATAAGCTGAAAACATCTCAGCATTTATCTGCTTGTTAAGTTCTTTAACTGCCTTTTTTCCTATCATTGTATCTCCTCTTAAAATTTATTAGGTTAACTGCCAGTTCGGCCTACACTAATCAGTAATCTGCAAATGTGAAGTAGGCAGCTTGATTTTGACCTTATAAATTGTCTGAACCCCTAGGCTTCGGGCTTACGGCATCCTTTGAAAAGAATTGACACGTCTCCTGCTTCTCTGTTAAACGAACCTGACCGTGAAATTTGATTTTCCTTAGCTGCTAAGGCCGCTGAAGGCGTTCTCAAACCGACCAACAACAACCAGACAAGAAAAAGATGAAAGACAACCAGTTTATGAAACAGCGCCGTGAAAAGGCCGAGGCCCTGGCAGAGCTTGGCGTAAACCTGTACAGCAATACCTTTACTCCGGCAGATAAGATTGCCGACCTGCTGCCTAAGGGCGGGCAGCTTGAGGCAGAACAGGCCGATCAGTCGGGGGAGATATTCTCCATTGCCGGCCGGATTATGGCCATGCGGAAATTCGGCAAGGCCGCCTTTTGTCATTTGGCCGACCGGTCAGGGCAAATGCAGGTTTATCTGAAAAAAGACAGCCTTGGCGATGATTTATTTGCCATTTTCAAGAAATGCGATATTGGCGATATTGTCGGCATTGAGGGCAGCCTGTTCAAGACCAGAACCGGCGAGCTTTCCATCCATGCCGAAAAAATTGTCATGATTTCAAAATCAATCAGACCGCTGCCCGAAAAATGGCATGGCCTGACCGATGTGGAAACCCGTTACCGCCAGCGTTATGTTGATTTGATAGTTAACCCTGAAAGCCGTGAAATTTTCAGGAAAAGGGTTAAAATCATTGCCTTTATCAGAAATTATCTGGCCGCCCGCGAATTTATGGAAGTTGAAACCCCGATGATGCAGCCGGTACCGGGCGGTGCCACGGCTTGTCCGTTCAAGACCCATCATAAGGCATTGGACATGGCCCTGTACCTGCGCGTAGCACCGGAGCTTTACCTGAAACGGCTGCTGGTCGGGGGATTTGAAAGGGTTTTTGAGATTAACAGAAATTTCAGAAATGAGGGCCTTTCCACCAGGCATAATCCTGAATTTACCATGCTGGAATTTTATCAGGCCTATGCCACCTTCCATGATATGATGGAGCTTACCGAAGACCTTATTTCCTCGCTATGTCAAGAGATTAACGGCAGCATGGAAATTGAGTATCAAGGCGCCAGGGTTAATCTGTCTCCGCCCTGGCGGCGGCTGACCATGGATGAATCGCTGGTTGAAATAGGCGGCATCGAGCCGGAATTACTGGAAGATGAGGAGAAAATCATGGCTCTTGCCAGGGAAAGGGGCGTGGAACTTGAACCCCAGGCCGGAGCAGGTAAGGCCAAGACCGAACTTTTTGAGCTTCTGGTCGAGGAAAAACTGATCGACCCAACCTTTATTACTTCCTACCCCGCCGAGGTTTCGCCGCTGGCCAGAAGAAATGAGAACGACCCGTCCATAACCGACCGTTTTGAGCTATTTATCACCGGACGGGAAATTGCCAATGCCTTTAGTGAATTAAATGATCCGGTTGACCAATACGAACGGTTTGCCAAACAGATCGAAAGCCGCGGGGAAGACGAGGAAATACACCCGGAGCTGGACAAGGATTATATCCGGGCACTGGAGTACGGCATGCCGTCAGCGGCCGGAGAGGGCATTGGTATTGACCGGCTGGTTATGCTTTTAACCGATGCACCTTCAATTCGGGATGTGATTCTTTTTCCCCATCTTAAACCGGAAAAGGCCAGGGAATAGTCATGTATGAATGGTTTATTGCCGGCAGGTATTTAAGGGCGAAGCATAAACACGGCTTTATTTCGCTTATCTCCTTTATTTCCGTGGCCGGAATTACGGTCGGGGTAATTGCCCTGATCGTGGTATTATCTGTTTATTCTGGCTTTACCAACGGCCTTCGCGATCAGATTCTGGGGATTAATTCCCATATCATAGTTCAGCGGATGGGCGGCCCCATCGGTAATTACCAGCTTTTGCGTGATCAGATTATGGCTATGAACGAGGTAACCGGGGCAACCCCGTATCTGTACACCCAGACCCTTTTGAGCGGAGCAAACGGCGGCAGCGGCATCGTGCTGCGCGGCATCGACCCGGATACGGCCGCCGGAGTGATCAGTCTTGGTGAGCAGATGACCTCGGGCAGTATTCAGGATTTGGTGCAGGGAAAAGATGCCAGGGTGCCGAATATCATCCTTGGCTCCAAACTGGCCGCACAAATGCGGGCTGGGGTGGGCAGCAGGGTGCGGCTGATTTCGCCGTCCGGGCCGCTGACGCCGATGGGAGTTATTCCCAAGGTGAAAACCTGCCGGGTGGTCGGGCTTTTTGAGTCCGGCATGTATGAATATGATGCATCCCTTGCCTATATGAACATCAAGGATGTGCAGAATTTCCTTGAAAAAGGCGATATTGCCCACGGCATTGAAGTCAGGGTGCAGGAAAAATCCCTGAACCGGGCAGGTATAATTGCCGCCGCCATTGTCGATAAGCTGGGAGAAAACCTGGTCGCCAAGGACTGGATGTCCATGAACCATAATCTTTTTGCGGCCTTCAAACTTGAAAAGATCGGCATGTTTATCTGTATGACCCTGATCATCATTGTTGCCGCCTTAAATGTCATCAGTGCCCTGGTCATGGTGGTCATGGAAAAGGGTAAGGATATTGCGATTCTGAAATCCATGGGAGCAACCTCGGCCTCAATCATGAAAATATTTTTTTTGCAGGGGGCAATTATCGCCCTCACCGGCACCGCTCTGGGCGTGGCGGGCGGACTGGTGCTTTGCGGACTGCTTTCCAAATACCAGTTTATCGAGCTGCCGTCAAATGTCTATCCCATGACCACCCTGCCCATTGAGGTGCTGCCGGCTGATGTGGTGATTATTGCGGCATGCTCAATTATCATCACCCTTTCCGCAACCCTCTACCCGTCGTGGAAAGCCTCAAAAACAGAGCCGGCCGAGGTCTTGTCATGATATTATATGAAGCCAGAAATATCAGTAAGGAGTACCTGAGCGGCAGCATCCGGCTGGATATTTTACGGGGACTTGACCTGCAGCTTTGCCAGGGTGAAATGACGGCCATAGTCGGGGCATCCGGTTCGGGAAAGACCACCCTTTTGCAGATTATGGGCAGTCTGGCCTCGCCATCCGGCGGCGAGTTGCTTTATAAAGGGGAAAACATCTGCGGAAAAAGCGAAAAGGAACTGGCTGCATTTAGAAACAGCACCATCGGTTTTATCTTTCAATCCCACCATCTGCTGCCGGAATTTACCGCCCTTGAAAATGTAATGATGCCGGCTCTTATCAGCGGCCGGGCCAAAAAACATCTGGCGGCATCTGCCGAAAAACTGCTGGCCACAGTCGGACTTGAGCAGCGCATCGGCCACAAGGTGGCAGAATTATCAGGGGGCGAACAGCAGCGGACAGCCCTGGCCAGAGCCCTGATTATGAAGCCGTCAATCCTGCTGGCAGACGAGCCGACCGGCAACCTTGACGGCAAGTCCGGCGAAACCGTGTTTAGTCTTCTGCAAAGCCTTAACCAAAGCCTGTCGCTGACTATCCTGATGGTTACCCACAATCTGGAACTGGCCGACAGAATGGACAGATGCCTAACCCTGAAAGATGGAATCCTGCTTGATATGCCTTAATAATGGAGTTGGTTGATGTCAGAGTAGGCACTGCTCTAAATAGTCAACCCTGAAAAACTCTATTTTTGAGTTTTCAGAGCTAATTTCTGCAAAGCCAACATGTACATTGTGCCAATAAAAAATAGGCGTAAAAA
>PDQP01000028.1 GCA_002747805.1 Deltaproteobacteria bacterium | reverse complement strand
ATTGATAACTTTAACGGCAATAAGTTTCAGTGCAATATTTAGCATAAATCTAGAAGGAGACACCCGTCATGCTGGATAATAAAAAGGTTGGATCGGTAATGATCGTGGGAGGCGGGGTTACTGGTATGCAGTCCGCACTTGATCTGGCTGATGCCGGCTACTACGTTTACCTGGTTGAGAAATCGGGTGCGATTGGCGGTGCCATGGCCCAGTTGGATAAGACTTTCCCCACCAATGACTGCTCGATGTGAATTATCGCGCCTAAATTGGTTGAGTGCGGTCGGCACTTAAATATAAAATTAATGACTCTTTGTGAAGTTACCGATATTAGCGGTGAGGTTGGTAATTTCAAGGTAACGGTTAAGGAAGCTCCACGCTATGTTGATGTGGACAAATGTATCGCCTGCGGTGCGTGTACGGCAAAATGCCCGAAAAAGGTTGATAGCGAGTATGATGCAGCAACCGGTAAGCGCAAAGCTATCTATGTTAAATATTCTCAGGCAGTTCCCCTTAAATATCAGATAGATCCAGACCAATGTATCCGTCTTGGTGCCATTAGAAAAGGTAAGGAAAAGCTGCCCTGCGGTCTTTGCGAAAAGGTCTGCGATGCTGGTGCTATCAATTACTACGACACCGAAAAAACTCATGAAATTAACGTGGGTGCGGTGGTTATGGCTCCAGGATTTGAGGCCTATGACCCAACCGATGCCAAGGTCTGGGGCTTTGGCGAATATCCCAATGTGGTAACTTCTCTGCAATTTGAACGCTATCTTTCAGCCACCGGGCCGACTGAAGGCCATCTTATCCGTCCATCGGACGGCAAGCCGGTCAAAAGGGTTGCCTTTCTGCAATGCGTTGGCTCCCGTGATCAAAAACTATGCGGCAACGGTTATTGTTCATCCGTTTGCTGTATGTATGCCATCAAAGAGGCGGTCATCGCCAAGGCCCATGAGCCCGGGCTTGATGCTTCCATTTTCTATATGGATATACGTACTCACGGCAAGGAATTTGATCAGTATATGGAGCGGGCAAAGGATGAAAACGGGGTTAACTTTATCCGCTGCAAGGTCAATTCGGTTGAACCACACGGCGATGCCGGCGATTTAAGGCTTTCCTATGTGGAAAGCAACGGTATTCAGGTTGAGGAGCATTTTGATCTGGTGGTGCTTTCCGTGGGGCTTGAAACGCCGAAGCATGTGCTTGAACTTGCAGAAAAAGCCGGCATTGAAGTAACCTCGGACAGATTTGCCAAAACCAGTGATTTTACGCCGGTAACCACCACCAGAGAGGGTATCTTCACGGCTGGTTCATTTGCCGGTCCCAAGGATATTCCCCAGGCAGTGGTCGAAGGATCGGCGGCGGCGGCAGCGGTGGCCGATGTGCTGGCCCCGGTCAGAAACGAGCTTGCCCAGGAAGCCAGCTTTCCAGAGGAAAGAAATATCAGCGGCGAAGAGCCGAAAATCGGCGTTTTTGTCTGCCATTGCGGTTCCAATATTGCCGGTTATGTGGATGTTAAGGCGGTTGAAGCCTATGCCAAGACCCTGCCGGATGTTGTTCATGTCGAAAGAAACCTTTTCACCTGCTCCCAGGATGCCCAGGAAGGGCTGGCCGCCAGAATCAAGGAGCTGGGTCTTAATCGGGTGGTGATTGCCGCCTGTACACCGAGAACCCATGAACCGCTGTTCAGGGAGACCCTGAAATCTGCCGGTCTTAACGAATATCTGGTGGAAATGGCTAATATCAGGAATCATAATTCCTGGGTTCATGACAACAATGAGGCCGCCACCAAAAAGGCCTGTGATCTGGTACGGATGGCCGTAGCCAAGGTGATGTATTCCGCATCGCTGGCTCCAATCAGCGTACCTATCACCCAGACAGCCCTGGTTATAGGCGGCGGGGTTGCCGGTATGACCTCGGCGCTGAATCTTGCTGATCAAGGTTTTGTGGTCAGTCTGGTGGAACGTACTGGTAAGCTTGGCGGGGCGGCCATGAAACTGCGTCATACCTGGTCTGGCGAGGAGGTACAGCCGCAGATTGCCAGCTTGATTGACCGGGTCAAAAATAACGGCAAGATCACCCTCTATATGGAAACCGAGGTGGCTTCTGCCCAAGGATTTGTCGGTAATTTCAAGACCACTTTAAGGGGCAAAGACGGCACTGAAACCGAGGTTAAACATGGTGCCGGAGTGGTGGCCATCGGCGGTGATGCCTATCAGCCTAATGAATATGGATATGGTCAGATACCGGGTGTGGTCAACGGCATTGATTTTGATGATGCCGATAAAACCGGCAAGAACACCTTTGTATTTATTCAGTGTGTAGGTTCCCGCGAAGGCGATCATATGTACTGTTCCAAGGTCTGCTGTACCCATTCGGTGCAGTCTGCCATCGAGCTGAAAAAGGAGGATCCCAGCCGCCGGGTTTACATTCTGTACCGCGATATGAGAACCTATGGTCAGCGTGAAAATCTGTACCGTGAAGCCCGCAGACTTGGGGTCATGTTTATCAACTATGAGGTGCATGGCAAGCCGGAGGTAAGCCAGAACGGTGAGGTTATTGACGTTAAGGTGATTGACCATGTTCTTGCCCGTCCGGTTATTATCAAGGCGGATATGGTAGTGCTTGCTTCTGCCATCAGACCCAAAAACGATGCCCAGACCCTGTCACAGATGTACAAGGTATCTCTGGATGCGGACGGTTTCTTCCAGGAGGCCCATGCCAAGCTGCGGCCGGTTGATTTTGCCACTGACGGTATGTTTGTGGCCGGCATGGCTCATTATCCCAAACCGCTTGAGGAATCGGTTGCCCAGGCTCTGGCCGCCTCGGCCCGGGCGGCGACCCTGCTTTCCAAGTTGGAAGTTACCCTTGATGCCATCAAGGCCCAGCCGGTCAGCCATAATTGCGACGGCTGTGCCCTTTGTGTTGATGTTTGCCCCTATAATGCCATTTCTCTTCTGCATGTCAAACCCAAGGAAGAGGGTGGCATGATGACCAAGTGCATTGATGTCAACAAGGCAAAATGCAAGGGCTGCGGTCTTTGTCAGGCCACCTGTCCCAAGGGCGGGGTTAATGTTGCCGGATTTACATTGAAGCAGCTTAGCAGTCAGGTAACAGCGGCGCTTTCAATATAGTAAATGTTAATAAAAACAAATATTAAGGAGTGATGCAAATGAGTTTTGAGCCAAAAATTATTGCATTTTGCTGCAACTGGTGCTCCTATGCCGCGGCTGATCTTGCCGGTACTTCACGAATGAAATATCCCCATAACGTTCGTATTGTACGTGTTATGTGTTCCGGTATGGTGCACCCTGAACTGGTAATGGATGCTTTTCAGCAAGGGGCTGACGGGGTAATGGTCTTGGGCTGACACCTTGGTGAATGCCATTACCTGGACGGTAATTACAAAGCTGAAAAACGTTGTAACATGATCTCTTCCCTGCTTGAGGATTACGGGTATGACGGAGATCGTTTCTCCCTGCACTGGGTTTCCTCGGCCGAGCCGGACAAGTTTGTGGCGGCCGTAACTGAAGCGACTCAGAGAATCAAGGGGCTTGGCCCCATAAAAGAAGAGGCCGAAGCCGTATAAGGAGGATGTTATGGGTGTAACAACTGCTATGGAATGGCTTGCTTCCTGTTCGGGATGCGAGATTGCCATCCTGAATCTTGGCGAGGCACTGGTTCCCATTATTACCGAGGCACTTGACATCGTTCATTCTCCGGTGCTGATGGATCACAAGTATTTTGGGCAGACCGGTGAAGGGCTGGAGCTGACCATTCCCGAGGCTACCGTTGGTATTGTTACCGGCGGAGTAAACAATACTGAGCATATTGAAGTACTTGAGGAAATGCGCCGGAAATGCAAGGTGCTGATCGCCCTTGGTTCCTGTGCCACCGCTGGTGGTATCCCGGCCCTGATGAACGGGCTGGCCGATGGTATGCAGGGCTACCGGGATACACAGGCAACCAGCAGCACCGATGAGGGAGCAGATATTCCGGATACTGAAGTGCCTAAATTGCTTGGCCGGGTTTATGCCTGCAGTGAAAAGGTCAAGATTGATCTGGAGCTGCCGGGCTGCCCGCCTAACCCGGCCCTGATTGCCGAGGTTATTATGTCGCTGCTGGAAAACCGGCCGCCCAATCTGCCGACCAAGAGTGTCTGCGATACCTGCCCCACCAAACGTGAGGGCAAGGGCGACGTCGGAGAAGTTAAGCGTTATATAACCAATGTTGACTTTAAGCCCGGGGAGCCGATTAGCGAGATGCGCTGCCTGCTTGAGCAAGGCTATATGTGCATGGGGCCGGTAACTGCCGCCGGCTGTGCCGCCGGAGCGGAGCGCGGCGTTCCCAGTTGTATCAGTGCCAGGGTACCGTGCCGGGGCTGCTTCGGCCCGGTAGGCGGCAAGGGCAACCAGATGCTGGATATGATGAATGCTCTTGCCAGCAACGGCATTGATTATTCAACCGTGGTTGACCGGCGTTCATTATTAAGATTCTCCGGTGCGAATGGGACACTTCGTCCGGCCAAAAAGAAATAGAGGAGGGTACAGGATGGGAAAGGTATTAAATCTGGCACCTGTTTCCCGTATTGAAGGACATGCCAAGATTGCTATTCATCTGGATGATAACGGCAATGTTGAAGATGCTTTTATGCATATTCAGTCCTTACGCGGGTTTGAAAAATTTATCGAGGGACGTCCGGCCGAGGAAGTGCCGAGAATAGTTAACCGTATCTGCGGCATCTGCCCGTGGATGCACCATACCGCATCCAATAAGGCGGTTGACGGGGCCTTCGGCACCACGCCGTCTCCCACCGGACATAAGCTGCGGGAACTTTTGCAGGTCATGGCTCATATTAATGACAAGATTCTGCATTTCTTTTTTCTGGCCGCACCCGATTTTGTGCTGGGGCCGGATGCCGATTACTCGGTGAGAAATGTTATCGGCGTGGTCAAGGCTGCTCCTGAACTTGCCACCAAGGTAGTGCAGATGCGCCAGCTTGGTCAAATGATGATGGAACGCTTTGCCGGTAAGGCCATTCACCCCATTGCCTGCGTGGCCGGCGGTTTCTCCAAGCCTTTGCTTGAGCAGGACCGCCAGAACATGAAGCGTGATGCCCAGACCCTGCTCGACTTTGCCGAGTATGCACTTGATTTTGCGATCAATAATGTCTTTATGAAATATCTTGACGTTATTAAGGAGCTGGGAGTAATCCAGACCGGTTTCCTGGGTACGGTGGATAAGCAGGATAGATCATTACGTCTTTTTGACGGCGATTTCCGTATGATGAAGGCTGATGGCACCTACCATGATTTCAAGGTTGAAGATTATCTAGATCATCTTGGTGAACATGCAGAGCCTTGGACTTTCAGCAAAATGCCCTATGCAAAAAGCTGGGATGAAGGTTTTGATATGAGCCTTGATGCCCCCAAGGGTATTTATCGGGCCAACTGCCTGGCCAGAATCAATGTTTGCGATCATATTGCCACGCCCAAGGCCAATGCTGCCCTGGAGCAGTTCCGTGAGCTTTTTGGCCGTCCGGCCCAGCAAACCCTGCTTTATCATTATGCCCGCCTGATTGAGCTGGTATATGCATGCGAAAGGGTGCTGGAGATTCTTGATTGGGAAGGTATTACCGATACTAATGTCCGCGGTGAGGTGGTGCCGGGTGCGGGACGCGGCATCGGTGCGGTTGAGGCACCGCGCGGCTCGCTTATCCATGATTATACCACCGATGAGAACGGCTGCATAGTCAAGGCCAATCTTATCGTTGGTACTACTCATAATGTTGCCCCGATGAATATGAGCGTCAAGGCGGCGGCCACCTCGCTTATCAAGGAAGGCAAATATGATGAGGGCATTCTCAATCAGGTGGAGATGGCGGTTAGGGCCTACGACCCCTGAATGTCCTGTGCCACTCACCGCCTGGATGGCGGTATCCCCTTGTCTGTGAGCATCATCAACTCTGAGGGTAAGGAAATAGATGTAATTAACAACTGATGGATTTTGGGCGGCACGGTATTTGATGGAGTGCCGCCCTTAACTATTGAAGTTTTCTGTTAAAGCCATGAGCGGGCAAGTCCGGTTCATGGCTTTTTTTATTGCTCCGCCTTACTACCTGGCAACCCGCTCTTGCTCCGGGATGGCCAGGCTTGCTGCCAGCTCATTCAGCCACTTTCTTTCTTCCGGCGTATCAACATCAATGGCCGATAATGCAGTTTGATAAAGCGCCTGAGCTATGGCTGGTTCATTGATTCCAGCCGTTAGTTCGCTAATTGGTCTTGGCTGATGAAACTCATCTGCAATAAAGTGTTTTTCTTCCTCGGTCAGTTCCTGTTTTTCAATGGCGGAAATTATTCTGGATTTTTCTTCCTGATCCAGTTTGCCGTCAGCATATGCGGCCGCCACCATCACCCGAATAAACCGCAGGGCAAGCTCGTCTTCGTCCGTCTGCATCTCTTCAGAATTTTGAGAAAGGGGCGGCGGAGCAGTGGAACCCGCAGGCGGCATCGGCGGCATTTCCGGCATAAAAGCATTACTGCCAGAGCTGGATGTACGCTTACCCTGCAGGATTTCATAGGCACCAACCCCAAGACCAATGGCGGTCATCAGTCCCTTGCCGGATCCCAGGCTGCCCAATATTGAATCCATAAAGCCGCTTTTTTTTCCCTTATTTTTCCCCATCCCGTCCATTACTCCAGACAAAATTTTGGCTAGTAATTCCGGTCTGATCATAATATTCTCCTGTTGTTATAAATTATAAAAATAACCCGTACACCGGATTATCGGTTTCCTCATGGTATCGGTAGCCCAGTTTATCCAGCCGGTCATGCAATTCCTGATCGCTGCCTTTTTCCAGCTCCAGACCAATCAAAACCCGGCCGAAATCTCCCCCTTGGGCCCGGTAATGAAAAAGCGAAATATTACAGTTCACCTGAATCGCATCCAGAAATCTGGTAAGTGCACCGGGGGTTTCCGGAAACCAGAAGCGAAACAGACGCTCATTTTTCACCTGTTCGGAATGACCGCCCACCATATAACGGATATGGGTCTTGGCCAGGCTGTTATCGGTGAGATCCTGACTGCGGTAGCCGGCCTTTTGCAGGCTGCGGCCAAAGGCTTGCCGCTCCTTTATGCTGTTAATGGAAATCCCGACAAAAATATGTGCTTCCTCTCTGGTTCTGAGCCGGTAATTAAATTCGGTGATATTTCTGCCGCCCACCAGTTCATGGCAAAATCTTTTCAAACTTCCGGCCTGTTCGGGAATGGTTACGGCAAAAAGGGCTTCCTGCTGTTCACCGACCAGGGTTCGTTCCGCCACATAACGCAGCCGCTCGAAATTCATATTGGCACCGGAATTTACGGCAACCAGGGTCTCTCCCTTGCATTTATTATTGCGGATATACTGTAAAAGTCCGGCCATAGCCAGACCGCCGGCCGGTTCAACCACCGAACGGGTGGACTTGTAAACCGCCTTGATGCCGCCGCAAATTTCATCGGTGCTGACCCTGATAACACCGTCCAGATATTCATGGCATATCTCATAGGTCAGGCTGCCGACCTGCCGCACCGCCACGCCGTCTG
This sequence comes from Deltaproteobacteria bacterium, assembly GCA_002747805.1. GTDB lineage: Bacteria > Desulfobacterota > Desulfobulbia > Desulfobulbales > Desulfocapsaceae > SZUA-575. The sequence continues at coordinate 10,576 of PDQP01000028.1, read as the reverse complement.
CAAAGATTCCCACCGAGTCAAGGCTGATCCGCCTGCCTTTGGCAAGGGATTGATACATGGCATCACTGTCCAGTGGTTCCACGCCCAGCACCTTTATTTCAGGCCGCAGGGTCTTGATATAAACCGCTATGCCGGCTGCCAGTCCGCCGCCGCCGACCGGAACGAAAACCGCATCCAGCCGCCCCGGATTTTGTCGCAATAACTCATCGGCCACCGTGCCTTGTCCGGCGATCACCAGTTCGTCATCAAAGGGATGAATAAAGACCCGGCCACTCTCTTTTTGCAGGGCAAAGGCATGGTCGGCGGCTTCAGAATAATTTTCTCCGGCCAAAACTACCTCGCCGCCGAATTTCTTAACCGCCTCAATCTTGATCCGGGGGGTGGTAACCGGCATGACAATCACGGCACTGATGCCGAGCTTGGTTGCAGCATAGGCAACGCCCTGGGCATGATTGCCTGCCGAGGCGGCAATGACGCCCTTTTTTTTATCTTCCTTGGCTAAATTGGCTATTTTGTTGTAGGCTCCCCTTAGTTTGAAGGAAAATACCGGCTGCTGATCTTCACGTTTTAGCAAAATATGGTTGCCAAAACGCTCCGACAGGATCTCTGCCCGGTCAAGGGAGGTTTCTACTGCTGCTTCATATACCGAGGAGGTTAGAATCTTTTTGAATAAACTGTGCATAATCTGAAAATATGGTTATAAAAACTTATCTGTCTTGGTTTTGTCCTGTTAATTTTTCCTGTTTTACAGGCCATAATCAGTGAGCCGACCGCAAGACAGTGTTCTATAGCATTATTTACCTGAACAAACAACTAGAACAAGTTATGAAAGATCATAGAACAAAAGATTTTCGGATCAGAACAAAGACCTGGATTGAAAACGAGCAAAAAGAGTTGCTTTTTGGTAAGGGAAAAACCGAGATTTTGACGCATATTGAACTCGAAGGCTCCATATCCAGGGCAGCAGAAAAAATGGGGCTGAATTATAAAAAGGCCTGGACGCATATCAAGATTCTGCAGCAAAATATTGAAGATGAGATGGTGGTGCCGCAAAAGGGCGGCAGGGGTACAGGCGGGACGAAACTGACCCCAAAGGCCAAGGAAATGATAGAAAAATATCAGCAGCTACAAAGGGAAATTGAAGAATTTGCCGATCAGCGTTTTCAGGAATTGTTTTTTGATGGCTGAGAGCTTAATCTGACATGCATCTTGGGAAATTATCAACAGTTTTTCAAAAGAATCTAAAAGAACCATTTTTTTGTTGACACATCTTTTTGAAAAAGTTATTAAGCCTGCCATCGTGGTTGACACAAATGGTGATTGAGGTTTTCGTTTGTGTATGCAAGGTTGTTGGGGTCGTTAACTCAGTCGGTAGAGTATCTGCCTTTTAAGCAGAGAGTCGTTGGTTCGAGTCCAACACGACCCACCATTTGTTTGGGTGTGTCCCCATCGTCTAGTCAGGTCTAGGACACCGGCCTTTCACGCCGGCAACACCGGTTCAAATCCGGTTGGGGACGCCAAATAATTTCAAGTAGTTAAGTAGCAAAAGACATCCTAAAAGTAAAATAGAAGGGCTTCTGCAAAGGGCTTTTTTATTTATTTTCGTTATCCAGAATATCCAGAGCTTCCCTGACAGACTTCAAACGATGAATATATCTTTCGGTGGTGCTTAGGTTCCTATGCCTAAGTATGGTCTTGATGTCAATCAAAGGGACATCATTTTCTATAAGAATTGAAGCGGTAAGATGTCTGATTGCATGGAGGCCGAACCGCTTGACTTGGGCAGAATCACATAGGCGATGCATCCAACGAAGCCTGCCCTTATACATGGAACTACCTTTCGGATTAGGAAAAACAAGCTCTTGGCCGGGCAACCTCTGAGAAAAAAGACGCTCAAATTTGATTTGAAGTAAATTTGTAAGTGGAAGCCAGTCATATTCAAGAGAGTGTTCAAAATTTTAACATCTAGCTTTCGTACATTCCCGTATTATTAATTCGCCGACCGGCGAAGCTGTTTTAGCTTCAGCGGTTTAACATGCGGGTTAAAATGAATCGAAATCCCGCACGTATTTTTTTCATGCACTTATCGTAAAAACTTTCTTTATCCATATCCGCCCCATTATGAGATATTTTTCAGCATCTATTAGCTTGCAAGTAAAGCATTTTACGCCTTGAAATTCAATATTAACTGCACCTGGAAACGAAAACTAATATGATGTTCCCGTTAAAATCAGGCAATCTATTAGTGCAGGGTCAACCTACTACGCTTTATGTAAGCGTGCTATAAAAAAGTTAAAACCGTATAAAAAAGTTCTTGTCTTTCAGCCCAAAAGTTTTATCATGCAACAGTAATTAAACGGGTGCGTGATGCACCTTAAACCTTGGAAATTAAGGAGTATAGCATGAAAAAAACGTTGTTTTTTCTTTTGATGATGGCTCTGGCGGCACCCCCGCTTATTGCTGCAACCGGCGGTGAGGTAAACCTGCTTTCTACCCGGCAGGAATTTTTACTGCGCCCCTTCCTTGATGTTTTTGAGGAGCAAAGCGGTATCAAGGTCAATGTGGTTTATCTGAAAAAGGGTATGCTGGAGCGGCTCAAGGCCCGTCCGGGCGAGGCGGATCTGATCCTGACCAAGGACATTGCCAACCTGTCAGCGATAACCGATGCCGGTCTGCTGCAACCCTATCAGTCTAAGGTGATTGATGCCAATATCCCCTCTCCGTGGCGTGATGCCAAGCATATGTGGACTGGACTTACCATGCGGGCCAGGGTGATTTATTACTCCAAAAAGCGGATTAAGCCCAGTGAGCTTGGCAGCTATATGGATTTGTCCGACAAAAAATATGCCGGCAAGATTTGCGTCCGCTCGGGCTATCATAACTACAATGTCGCCCTGATTAGTGCCATGATTGCAGAAAACGGCGAAGAGGCGGTCAAAAAATGGCTGGAAGGCGTTAAACAAAACCTTGCCCGCAAACCCCAGGGCAACGACCGCGCTCAGGTTCGGGCCGTATCTGCCGGAGAATGTGATGTGGCCATCGGTAACACCTACTACATGGGCAAGATGCTGGAAAACCCCGAACAGCGTCAGTGGGCCGCCGATGTCGGTATTTTCTTCCCCGATCAGGCTGGCCGGGGAACCCATGTCAATATCACCGGCGGCGGCATAACCAAGGCGGCCAAAAACAAGGATAATGCCTTGAAACTGCTTGAGTTTTTCACCGGAGACCTGGCACAGACCATGTACTCCCAGGTAAATCACGAGTACCCGCTCAAGCAAGGGGTTGGCCTATCCGGTATCGTCAAATCCTTTGGTGCGGCTCAGAAATGTGTCAAGGATGGCCGCTTCAAGGCCGATTCCCTGCCCATGGACAAGGTGGCCGCCGAGCGTAAGACTGCCTTGAAACTGCTGGATGAAGTTAAATTCGACCAGTAATCTTACTGCCAAATAAAAGCGGCGGAACGGCTGAGGCTTAACCCCTTGCCGTATCCGCCATTTTTGGTTTCATTGCATGATTTCAAAAAAAAATCATCTATGGTGGACGCTCGCTGCTTTTGGAGCAGCACTGGTGGTTGGTCTGCCGGTGCTTACCATCTTGACGGTAGCTCTTGCTCCCGGCGAAAGCGGCACCATTGCCCGTCTCTGGCATACGGTTTTACCCGGCTATCTGCTGACCACGGCAAAATTGACCGGCGGCGTGGCCTTTGGCGTGCTTCTGCTCGGAGTTACCACCGCCTGGCTGGTTACCGCCTGCGATTTTCCAGGCCGAAACTGGTTTAATTATCTGCTGATGATGCCCCTGGCCATGCCGGGTTATCTGATTGCCATTGTCTATATCGAACTGCTTGATTTTGCCGGGCCGGTTCAATCATGTCTGCGTCAAATCTTTGGCTGGCAATCAAGCAGGGATTACTGGTTTCCGCAGATAACTTCATTAGGCGGAGCCATAATCTTATTATCACTTATTCTTTATCCTTACGTCTTTCTTATGTCCCGTACCGCCTTTGCCGAGCAGTCGGGACGCTGGCTGGAAGCCGGACAAAGCCTTAATCTTTCTCCGGTAAAATCCTTTTTCCGGCTGGTGCTGCCGCTGGCCCGTCCGGCCATTGTCAGCGGCCTGCTGCTGGCACTTATGGAGACGGTGGGTGATTTTGGTCTGGTGCAGCTTTTTTCGGTAAATACCTTTACAGTCGGCATTTATAATACCTGGCTGGGGGCATCCAACCTGCCGGATGCCGCCCGTCTGGCCGCAGCCCTGCTGTTTCTGATGTTCTTTCTTATCTGGCTGGAATACCTAAGCCGCCGCCATAAACGCTACATTCAACCAGCCGGAGTACCGCCGCCGCGTAAACGGCTTGGCAGAAGTGCCGGATTATTGGCCTGTTGCTGGTGCCTGCTGCCGGTTATGCTTGGTTTTCTGATGCCTTTTGGCTTGCAGCTTGCCTGGTGCATTGACAGTTTTGCCGAGATTCAAACCCAAACCTTTATTGAAGATGCGTACCATTCCCTGCTGCTTGGCGGCGGTACGGCTCTGGCCGCCTTGCTGATTGCCCTGCTGCTTGCCTATGGAAAGCGGCTGGCTCCCTCATTGATGCTTGATGGTGCGATTCGTCTGGCTACCACCGGCTACGCCCTGCCCGGCCCGGTGGTGGCCCTTGGCGTACTGCTGCCCCTGGCCTGGCTTGACCGCCGGATTATTGCGGCTTCAGAACATCTATGGGATTATTCGCCCGGCTATCTGATCAGCGGTTCGATTTTCATCCTGATTTTTGCCCTGCTGGTACGTTTTATGGCGATGGCCTTTGGCAATATCGACAGCGGCCTGTCCCGAATTTCCCTGCATTGCGATGAGGCCGCCCGAATGTTAAAGGTCAGCTCCGGCGGCATTTTGCGGCGTATCCACCTGCCGCTGTTACGCAGCAGTATGCTGACCGCCGTTTTGCTGGTGGTGGTCGAGGTGATGAAGGAACTGCCGGCAACCCTGATGTTACAGCCCTTTAATTTCAGCACCCTGGCAACCCGCACCTTTTCCTATGCCTCGGAGGAGATGTACAAACAGGCATCTCTTTGGTCGGCGGCGATTGTTATTGCCGGAATCTTGCCCATACTGCTGATTAACGCCCGTCTGATTCGCTCCCTGCAACATCGTGAAGAAGGAAGAAACACATGAACAACCCGGAAAAACCTTTTCTGACTGCGGCCAGTCTTACCAAAAGTTTTGGCTCCACCAAGGTCATGGACAATATTGATTTGCAGCTATCCGCCGGGGAACTGCTGGCGGTTTTGGGGCCGTCCGGTTCCGGTAAATCCACCTTACTCCGGGCAATTGCCGGACTGGTCAGGCCGGACAGCGGTATTATTACCTGCGGCGGCCAGACCTGGATGGATGAGTCAACTTTTATTGCCCCGGAAAATCGGGACTGCGGCATGGTTTTTCAGGATATGGCACTTTTTCCGCACTTAAATATCGGGAAAAATATCAGTTTCGCCATCGAGCGAAAGAAAAAGCGGGAAGTAACTGCCGCCATGCTTGAGCTGGTCGGCCTTGACGGGCTGGCCAAACGGATGGTGCATCAGCTGTCCGGCGGCCAGCAGCAACGGGCAGCCCTTGCCAGAAGCCTTGCTCCCCGTCCCGGCCTGCTGCTGCTTGATGAGCCATTTTCCGGCCTTGATCTGAAACTTCGGCAGACCATGCGGCGTGATGTCAGGAAAATCTTGAAAAAGCAAGGTGTTGCCGCTATTTTGGTCACCCACGACCAAAGCGAGGCCTTTGCCTTTGCCGACACGGTGGCGGTGGTCTTTGCCGGTAAACTGGAGCAGCGGGCAGTGCCGCAAATCATATACCAGAAGCCGACAACCGATACCATTGCCGCATTTGTCGGCGATGCCAATTTCATTTCCATGCGGCATGCTCTTACCGTTTTCCCCTGCCTTGACCGTCTTGACCATCTCCTGAAAAAGCCGGAAAATACCATCATGTTCCGGCCGGAGGATTTTCTGCTGCAAAAGGAGCCGCCTGCCAACGCAACCATTATCGAAACCGAGTTTCAGGGTGCCTGGCAGAAACTGCTGGTTAAATTTGACCAAGGCCAGCAGATAGAAATCTACACTCATACCCTGGAGCTATGGCAGGAAGGACAGCGTCTTATGCCGCTGCCGCGCCGAGGCTGTATCTACTCGCCGAAGGGAACCTTGCTGGGGGAAATACCGGAAGATATTTTTTCATAACCACTTATCCTAAACCGCACTTATCCTAAACCGGAACCCATCATTCCTGAACCGGCTTATTTTTCTTCCGGCTGCTCCCGGATTTAGAAGCGGCATTAAAACCAGAATAAAGATGCAGCCCTTTAAGGATATTGTATGCCGTATGAAGCTGGGAATCCTGGTCTAACCTTGCCTGTATTTCATCGGTTATCTGTTCCTGCGGACTGTCATCTGCACTGTTAGCCATATGATTAGGCAGGTTTTCTTCCCTGGTCTTTAGGGCAACGTCCTTTTCTTCATTATCAACCGACTGCAACTCCTCTTCCACATCCGGGGAAATACCATGTTCCTGAATGGATCTTCCGGCCGGAGTATAATATCTGGCGGTGGTAAGTTTCAGCCCCCGGCCATCAGGCAGGGGAATAATGGTCTGCACGGAACCCTTGCCGAAGGTTCTGGTGCCGACAATCATGGCCCGCTTATGATCCTGCAAGGCTCCGGCCACTATTTCCGAGGCACTGGCCGAGCCTTCATTGACCAGCACGATAATCGGAAATTTATAATCGGCATCGGCGGCAACCGCCTTATAGGTCAGGTTCTGCCCTTCCGTCTTGCCTTTGGTATAGACAATCAGGCCGTCATCGAGAAACAGGTCGCTGATTGATACCGCCTGATTAAGCAGGCCGCCCGGATTATTTCTCAAATCAATAATCAGCCCCTTTAGCTCATGCTCCCTTGCCATTGCGACCAGTTGATGCTTAAAATCCTTGGTGGTATTAACCTGAAAATTGGTGATTCTGATATAAGCCAGGCCCGGGCTGATAAAAAAGCCCTTGACCGACTGCATGGAAATAATATCCCTGATAATTTCTATATCGTGCGGCTTCTTCCACTGTTTACGATAAACCGATATACTTACCTTGCTTCCCTTTGGCCCCCGCAATTTTTTTACGGCCTGGGCCGGTTTCATCTCGCTGGTCCGCACGCCGTCTATCTTCACAATCAGATCTTTCGGCTTTAATCCGGCCTGATCACCGGGGGTGCCTTCGATGGGGGACACAATCATCAAGGCCCCGTCCCTGGCGATAACCTCGATGCCAATACCGCTGAAGCTGCCCCGGGTTTCTTCCTGCAGATCCCGAAAATCTTCCTCGGTTAAAAAGCCGGAATGCGGATCAAGTGAGGACAGCATACCGCCTATGGCATGTTCAATGGCCGATTCGGGGTTTATCTCTTCAATATAGTTTTCCTGAATAATGGTTAATACCCTGGCAAAGGTCTCAAGCTGCTCATAGGTCTCCGCCCTCTGTTCCGGTTTGATTTCGGCCTGCAGCGGGATTGCAGATAGAAATAAGGCTGCAAGGGCTGCGGTAATCATGCTGGCTAATCTCATCAATCAGGCTCCCCTGGCGTCCGGCTTTTTCTTGCCGATGATTATCTTGCTGCGGTCAAGCCATTTCAGCGGGTTAAGTGATTTTTTCCTTTTTCTGATTTCAAAATAAACTCCGTCCTCGACCAGAGTTGCCGTATCACCGGCAAATCCGATTAACTCGCCGATTTTCACCTCTTGCCCCTTGCTGACCATGATCTTTTCCAGGCGGGAAGTAACGGTAAAGAAATCATGGCCGTGGTTAATGATCACCGTATTGCCATAGCCGCGCTGATAACCTGAATAAACCACCACCCCGTCATAAACTGCCTTGATTTTTGCATTATCGGCAGCATCTATGGCAATTCCCCTGATTCTCCGGCTGACCCCCAGCTTGTTTTTGCAAAGCTGGTTAAACCTGGCAATTACTTCACCTTCCACCGGTGCCTCAAGTTTGCCCTTATGCAGTAGAAAGCCCTGATCCAGAAAATCCTTTTTGATTTCAAGCTCCATTAGTGAGGCCGTAAGCTCCCGGGCGGCCTCTTTCATCTCGGCAATGGCCTTTTTGTGCAAATCAGCCTCACCTCTTATCTGCTCCAGCAGATTATTTTTTTCCAGAAGAATCAGGTTCAGATTTTCTTTTTCCACCTTTGCCTGCCGGACAAATTCATCCAGCAGTCCCTGTTCCAATACCAGGGATTTTCTGGCCTTTTCCAGCCCGCTGACAGCTTGTTTATAGACATCCAGCATCTCCTTGTCATACTTGATAAGGCCTTGGAAAGAATCGTGAAATTTGAGAAAATCGGGAAAGGTCTGGGCGGAAAAGGCCACGTTTATAATCCCTATCCGGCCCATTTTATAATAGGCATTTATTCTGGTTCTAAGATGCTCCTTAACCTTATCCCGCCTGCCTTTAGCAAGGGCTATTTCCTCTTCTTTCTCATCAATCAGGCTGGCCTGATCTGCCATGCGGACTTCCAGTTCCCCCAGCCTTTCCACCTGCTTTTGCAAACGCAAATCAATCTCTTCAATATCAGCCAGCACCACCCTTTCTTTCTGAATGGTTTCTGCAATCTGCTGATGCTGAGAGGCAATGCCCTGTTCCAAACGGTTGATGTTGATCCGGTGTGAGGTAATCCCCTCTTCAACCTCTATTTTTTCCCTTTCATAAATTTGTTCATCTGTACCGAAAGAGCCTGCCGGCAGCATAAAAACCAGCCATAAAAGGCAGGCGGCCCTTAGCAGCAGCCGGTATGAAGGGAAATAAGGATGGGCAAATGGCATCATATCCTCAAAAATTTCTGAATCGAGGTATAGCTTCCTACCGTACAAAGAATCACCGAACCAATAATAATGGCGGCAATGGCCGGGGCACTAAAAAAGGTGAACTCAAAAATATTAAGCAGATCCGGCCCTGAAAACCTGAGTTTGACCCATGAAAACAGGGCATACAGAGAAACCAGCCCCACCGTGGAACCCAAAACGCCCTGCAGCAAACCTTCCATCAGAAAGGGAGTACGGATATAATTATTGGTGGCCCCGACCAGCTTCAAAAGCTCCAGCTCGGCCTGACGGTTCAGGATGGTCAGCCGGATGGTATAGGCCACCATAAAGGTTGCGGTTAAAATCAGTAGACTGCCGCTCAGCATCACCACAATTGACACCAGTTTGGTGAAATAGAAAAAACGCTCTACCCATTTCTGACCATATTGTACCTTCAGGGTACCCGGCAGCTTGGTTAAATATTCAGAAAAAAGTTTCACCTGGGCCAGACTACGCAGGTTCTTCATCGGCCTTACCTCGATGGAAGCCGGCAGAAAATCATCCGGCATATCGTCAAGCACTTCCCGGTCATCACCTAGCTGCTCGGCAAACCTCTCACAGGCCTGTTTGCGCGAGATAAAGGTGATGGACTCCACCTCATCAAAATTGGTGATTTTCCTGCGTAACTGCTCCTGCATTTCCGGTAGCGGTTCTTCCTCAAGATAGACGATCAAGCATAAATCATCGCCCATCTTGTCGCCGATATTCAGCATATTGGTATAAATCAGGTAAAACAGGGCAAAAATCAGCACCGACAGGCTGACCGTCAGCAGGGTCATAATCTGGGACGGCCAGGTCTGCCGAAGATTTCTGCCCGCCTGTCTTAATACTGCAAACCAGAAATTCATGCCCGCCCTCCGGTAAGTGAATGAATAACGCCGCCTCTTAGCTCCATCACCCGGCGGTTTGAGTTGCGGTAGATGGCCTCATCATGGGTTGCTATCACGATGGTTGCTCCGGCCTTATTGCATTTGGTCAATAATTTCATTACTCTTTCGGTGGTGGCTGCATCAAGGTTGCCGGTGGGCTCATCCACCAAAATCAGGGCCGGGGAGTTGGCAATGGCTCTAGCCAGGGCCACCCTTTGCTGCTCGCCTCTGGATAACTCGCCGGTGATGGTATCGTGTTTTTCGGCAAGCAGCAGCTGATCCAGCAGCTCTCTGACCCTTTTTCTGATAATTTGAGGTTTTTTATAGGAAACCTCCATGGAGATAGCCACATTTTCGGATACCGTCCGGTCGGTCAGCAGCTTGAAATCCTGATAGGCGACCCCGATTTTTTGCCTGAGCCTGGCAAGCTGCACTCCCCTTAACTGGTGAATCGGCATCCCCGCCACCTCGATTAGTCCATTGGTCGGGGTTTCCATACTGCTGAGAAGTTTGAGCAGGGTGGTCTTACCGGCCCCGCTTCTGCCGATCATAAAAAACATCTCACCGCGGCCGATAGAAACAGAGATTGAGGAAAGTGCCTTGACATCAGGCTGATAAATCTTACTCACCTTGATCATTTCGATCATGGTGTCGGTCTGCAATTCTTCAGTGTTATTGTTCATAAAAACCAGTTAACCAATATTAAGTAGTCAACCCTGAAAAACTCTATTTTTGAGTTTTCAGAGCTAATTTCTGCAAAGCCAACATGTACATTGTGCCAATAAAAAATAGGCGTAAAAAATTAC
>PDQP01000027.1 GCA_002747805.1 Deltaproteobacteria bacterium | reverse complement strand
GGTGGATAGAACCAGCCGCTATACTCTTTGTCAGAGAGTATGGAGTAAAAACAAGGATGAAGTGGCAGCCGCAATCAACCGGCTATTTTCTTCTATAAAGGGGAGAAAAAAGACGTTAACACTTGATAATGGCGGAGAATTCGCTGCTCACTCAAAAATAACCGAACACCATGGAATTGATGTTTACTTTGCGGATCCATATAAAAGTTGGCAACGAGGGACAAATGAAAATGTGAATTGTACTCACAAAAGTACTCACAAAAAACATGGGTAGTCAAGACAAGTGATGAATGCTTATGGGTGATAAAAAGGAAAAAGAAAAACCGCAAACCTTATGCAGGCTGCGGCTTTATGAACCCTGATGACAGGGCGTAACAATCCAGTATGGTGCCGGAGGACGGAGTCGAACCGTCATGGGGTTGCCCCCGCTGGATTTTGAGTCCAGTGCGTCTACCAGTTTCACCACTCCGGCATTAGAAAACACTCTTATACCGCATTTTTTACCGTTTGGTCAAGCAATAAAAACTGCGGCATTAGTTTCCCTGACTACTCCCCAAATATCAAGGATTCATGCTCAGATGGAGATACCACTGATAAAACCTGTAAATATCTCCCATAAAGAACAGATAAACCAAACCGGCACCAGCCAGAAACGGGCCGAATGGAATCTTGGTCATGGCCCCCTGTTTTTGCCTGACCATGGCAAAGATGCCTGCAATAGAGCCGGTAAACGAGCTGACCAAAATAATAAAGGGCAGTGATTGCCAGCCGAGAAAGGCTCCCAGCATGGCCAGCAGTTTTATATCGCCGCCGCCCATACCGTCCTGTTTGCGTACCAGTGCATAAACTACGGCAATGGCATATAAAACCCCGCCGCCTGCCAGCAGGCCAATGAGCGAATCCTGCCAGCTTACCGCCTGATTTACCAATGAAAAAAGAAAGCCGATAATAATGCCGGGCAGGCTGATAAGGTCGGGAATAATCTGATGATGAGCATCAATCCAGATTATTGCCACAAGACCTGCACAAAATAAAAAATAACCTGCTGAAGTAACTGATAAACCAAAGCGGTAAAAGGTAAATAGAGCCAGAATAGCGGTTAAAATTTCTACAATCGGGTACTGCAATGAAATATGGGTCTTGCAGGATCGGCATTTCCCCATTAGAAAGGCATAGCTCAGTACCGGAATATTTTCGTACCAGGATAAGCTGTGATTACAATGCGGGCAGTGCGAGCCGGGAAACACTATCGAGGCATCCTGCCTGGGCAGACGCAGGATGACAACATTAAGAAAACTGCCCACGATGGCACCAAAAATTATCACGATGCTGTACATAAATAATTCCGGCATAATCTTTCACTCCAGTTAAAAGTTGAAACAATATCCATGCATCAGTACCAGGAACAAGCAACAATTACCCGTTTTGAGCTGTTAGCAGAAAAAATTATCCGCCTGACCATCTATTCTCCGCAAATAGCCGCCCAAGCCAGGCCCGGCCAGTTTGTTATGCTAAAAGCCGGACCGGGCAAAGACCCCTTTTTAAGACGCCCCTTCTCGGTGCATCAAACCACCAATAACGGACATTTTCAACTGCTTTTCAAGGTGGTCGGACGGGTTACGGATATTCTCAGCCATATGAAGGAAGGAGAAGAAGTCTCGGTATTCGGCCCGCTTGGCCGTGGTTATCGGATTAAAGAGCGACAACCAGCCTGCCTGATCGGCGGCGGCATGGGGATTGCTCCGCTCCTGTTTTTAGCAGGACACCTGAGCTGCACTAGAAAAGAGCAAATGAAAGATATAATCATCCTGGGCAGCAGAACCGGAGCCGAACTTGAGCCGCTGGTAGGGGATTTTCATCATTTCGGCATCAGGATTATCGCAGCTACAGAAGACGGCAGCTACGGTCGCCAGGAGCTTGTAACCGAAGCAATGAAAACCGCCGAATTAGAAAAAGATACGGTGGCCTATGCCTGCGGCCCCGAGCCGATGCTGGCGGCGGTAAAAGATATTTGCCGTGATCGGGGATTTGAGTGTCAGGTTTCGGTTGAAAGTGTGATGGCCTGCGGCATCGGAGCCTGCCTGGGCTGCACCTGTCGCACTTATGACCGCGGCTACACCCAAGTATGTCTTGAGGGGCCGGTTTTTAATGCGGAGGATCTCAGATGGAATTCTTAGAAACTGACGGCAATATCTTCCCTGATCTTCGGGTAAATATTGGCGGGATTGAGCTTAAAAATCCGGTCATGACCGCCTCCGGCACCTTTGGCTATGCCCGGGAATTTGAGGGCTTGGTCAATATAAACCGTTTGGGGGCAATCATCGTCAAGGGCATTTCCCTTGAACCTCGGGCCGGTAATCCGCCGCCGAGAATCGCTGAAACCTCCTGCGGCATGTTAAACGCCATCGGCCTGCAAAATGTGGGGGTCAAGAAATTTATCAGCGATAAAATGCCCTATCTGCAAGAATTACAGGTGCCGGTAATTGTTAATATATTTGGTGAAAGTATTGAGGAATATCAGGAGGTTGCCGGACGCCTTAGTGAGGTTGCCGGGGTTGCGGGGCTTGAGTTAAATATCTCCTGTCCCAATGTTAAAAAGGGCGGGGCCTTTTTTGGTGCCAATCCGAAAACGGCGGCGGCGGTAACCAAGGCGGTTAAAACACGGGCTAAGGTGCCGGTTATGGTAAAACTTTCGCCCAATGTATCGGATATTGCCATTGTTGCCAGGGCGGTTGAAGATGCCGGTGCCGACAGTATTTCGCTGATTAACACCTTGATTGGCATGGCGGTAGATCTACGGACCAGAAAGCCTAAACTTGCTAATATTATCGGCGGTTTGTCCGGCCCGGCCATCAAGCCGGTGGCACTAAGAATGGTATATCAGGCGGCTAGGGCCGTTTCTATTCCGGTTATCGGTATCGGCGGTATTGAGAGTGCCGAGGATGCTCTGGAATTTATGCTGGCTGGAGCCTCAGCAGTGCAAATCGGCACCGCAAATTTTATCAATCCACGGGTAAGCGAAGATGCGGTGGAAGGTATTTATAGTTATGTGCTTGAAAATAAGCTGAATTCGGTTCGGGAACTGATTGGAGCCTTGCAGGTGGACTGATATGCCCAGAAGAATATGTGTCAGTATCGGCAAAAGGGAGACCGAATCGGTTATTGCCGCTGCCGAAAAAGTTAAAGATTTGGCAGATGTGATTGAAATCAGGCTGGATTATCTTGCCAGTCCCGCCGTGGGCAGGTTGGCCGCCGAGATTACCCTGCCGCTAATCTTTACCAATCGGCCCATTTGGGAGGGGGGACACTTTGCCGGGTCAGAGGCAGAACGGATTGCCCCTTTAGCAGAAGCAGTTCAGATGCAGGCGGCCTATATTGATTTGGAGCTTACAGCCCCCCATGCCTCCAGAAAGTTTTTGCAGGCAAGGCTGGCCGGAACTAATACTAGGCTTATCTTGTCCAGCCATGATTTTAACCAGACGGCAGATTTTCCCCGGCTTGCCGATATCGTTACGAAAATGCAGGAAAGCGGGGCGGATATCGGCAAGCTGGTTACTACCGCTCAAAAGCCTGCCGACAATCTGCGTCTGCTGAAAACCCTGGAAATAGCCGCAGATAAAAAGTTTCCGCTGATTGCTTTTTGTATGGGCAGGCATGGAGCCATAAGCAGAGTGGCAAGCTGTGATTTCGGCGGTTATATGACCTACTGCTCCCTTGATGATATGGATTGCACTGCCCCCGGCCAAATAACACTAGACAATATGATGCGTATTTTTGCCTTAACTAGAGATGATAGACCCTAATAATTTCAGCAAGTTATATAGGGCAAAACTGCCAAAAACAGACGTTTTACAAATCCAGCATCACGGATTTTTGCAAAACAAAATAAAATTATCAGGATGGAAAAACAATTAGATAGCCTTTTTAGCCATATTCCTGCTTACGAAGGACAAGGTTATAGCCTGTCCAATAGCTGCAGCCGTCAGCTAACCAAATGGCTGGATGCCCTGATTGAGGCAGCAGCAGATGATGCTTATCTGCAGGAAGAGATCATGGAAAGGCTGCTATGTTCCTCGTTTAATCATAACCAGCTTAACCGTTTTTACTGCACGCTGGCCCTAAAATTATACCAGGCCATATCCGGCCCCAAAAAGAAACTGCAATGGATGCTTACCGGCACCTGTAAAAAAATGCTGAATCTTGAGCAGGCCAGAATATTAAACCTGGAAGAAAAACAGCAAATTGCAGCCAGACCCATGGTAAATCACTATTGCGGCATCCTAAATGAATATCTGGAATTTTTGGCAGAAAAGGGCAATACGCCCCCATATCTTGACTATCAGGCAAGGAAAATAACTGACGCGGCCAGCTACCGCAGGCTGTTTTTTGAATCCCCAAGGCTGGGCCGCGAATTATACTGCGACCTTTGGTACCATAAAAGTACCGAAATCATGCTTTATCATCTCACTGGATATGCAAGTAAATCCGTGCAGCAGGAGCGGCGGCACACCTATCCTGACAATTTCAGCAGCAGTTATCTTGATTTACTAAAATTATTTCCAGAAAACCGAATTTCGCTCTGCATCATTTCCTGCCCTTATGAGGATGTTTACCCTGCCTTTGTCAAACAGTTTATGGAATTTATGACCAAGGAATTGTTTGTTGAGGCCGAGAAAATTTGCGGTTATGGCAAATCAGGCCGCGGCATTTCCTCTTTTTCCAAGGGGGGCTATTACACTTGCTCGCTCTTATGGCAGATGCCGATTGCTGATGCGGCGGTGATAAATTCCGGGGCCCAGATGGAAATATTTACCCGTAAACTTGAAGAAAAAGAGCTTCCGGCAGCCAAGAACCCTTTTATGATAACCTGCGGTAATAAGGATGATTTTTACCAAAATAACCTTAAGTTTTATAAGCAGCTTAAACAGCAGCACCTGACTGCCCAAAGCTGCTTTTATGATGGAAACCATCAGTGGCCCTGCGTAGAACCTGTTTTTAATAAGGGCTTGGAATGGCTGGTAAAAACCATAAAAAATTATGGCTAAAATCAGAGTTGAGGCTTAGCAGGAAGCTCAGGTTTTTTAATTGTCCCCTTGCAATACAGAAAATGAAATATATATTCCGATAACTCTTTTGCTATTTTTTCTGCTTTACGGGACTGCCATGACACCAAATGACCTGCTTCATGCCGTTTTTAGCTCAGACGAGCTGCCGACCCTGCCGACTGTGGCCTCAAAACTTATCACCCTCACTGCCAGGGAGGAAACCACCCTCGCAGATATTGCCGATCTGGTTTCCAAGGATGTTTCACTTTCGGCCAAAATCCTGAAGGTTGCCAACTCCTCGTTCTACAGTTTTCCCCAGCAAATCGGCTCAATACAGCAGGCCGTCTCCATCCTCGGCATCAATGCGGTCAGAAGTCTGGTGCTGTCCTTTTCCTTTCTCACCATTAAGGGCGGCAAAAAGAAAAGCCTGTTTAATTTTGAAAATTTCTGGGAAAAATCGCTGGCCTCGGCGGTGGCCTCAAAGCTGATTCTGGAAAAGGTCAAGGGGGCCTGCACCGATGAGGTGTTTATATCCGGCCTGCTGCAAAACCTGGGCGAACTGATCTTTGCCCGCACCTTTCGGGAGGAGTATGACCAGCTTTTGCAGGATATAAAGGAAAATCAGCATGATGCCATAACTGCCGAAGAAAGGGCCTTTGGCGGCAGTCATTGTTTTATCGGCCATGAGGTAGCGAAAAAATGGGGTTTTCCGGAAAGGCTGCTGCTGCCGATTCTCTATCACCAGAATCCGCATGAATACAAGGGTAAGGACAAACATATTTCTCAGACTATCAAAGCGGTTTATCTATCTGATTTAATTGTAAATATAATCTACTCTGACACGCCGGATCAATACCATAAGCAGTTTCTGAAAGAGGCGAAAAAGCTGCTTGCCCTTTCCAGTGAGGACATTGAGGATATTTTTTCCGGCGTGCATCTGCATGTGAAAGAGGCCGGAGAATATTTTGGCCTTAAAATCAAGAAAACGCGGTCAATCCAGGAAATCCTGCAGGAGGCAAATATCCGCCTCAGTCTGCTTAACCTTGATTATGACCAGATGAACAAGGAGCTGATCAAGGCCAAAATCGAGCTTGAAACCCTGGCAAAAGATCTGGAGGAAAAAAATAAAATTCTGGCTAATCTTGCCAATGTGGATGGGTTGACCGAGGTTTATAATCATCGGTATTTTCAAAATGCACTGGAGCAGGAAATTAGCCGGGCCATCCGCAATGAGGGGCTGGTCTCGCTTATTTTTACTGATATTGATCACTTCAAAAAATTTAATGATAAATATGGTCATCAGGTCGGCGATTTTATCCTGAAGGAGTTTTGTAAAATCATTCAGGATAACATCAGAAAATACGACATCCTAGCCAGATACGGCGGCGAGGAGTTTGCCGTAATTCTCCCCGAAACTGGCGGAGAGGATGCCTTGGGCGTGGCCGAAAAATTAAGGCTGGTCATCGAAGAGCATATTTTTGATGACGGCCGGGAAGAATATCGGGTAACTGCCAGCTTTGGCGTGGCTTCCTGCAAACCGGCGGTGGTCGATGATTTCAGCAAGAATGATTTGATAAGTCAGGCAGATACTGCCCTTTACGAGGCTAAGGGCGGCGGCAGAAATCAGGCTGTGATCTTTGCCGCCAAGAAGAAGAAATGGTACTCTTTTTAGCCGCTTTTTCCCAATAATCACATCATATTTTCTGGATCAATATCAAGCAGTATGCCGGTATCTCCGCCGACCTTCAAGGCGGATTTTTCGGCCAGTATTGCCCTTGCCATTCTGCCCAAAAGCTCATGCCCGGCGGCCTTGACCAAAATCTGAAAACGGTATTTTTCCTTTATCCTTTCCAGCGGCGACGGGGCAGGGCCTAGGATTTCCGGCCGCTCGCCTGACCGGCAGTTTTGGCCGCACCAGTCATTAAGATAGCGGCAGATATTAACCGAAGTCTCCTGCACCTTCTGCTCATCCAGCCCGTCTATATGAACGGCCAGCAGCCTGACCAAGGGCGGATAGGCCGGAAAATCAGGCGGGCAGCGGATTTTTAGTTCATGCTGGTAAAATTCCTGATATTGATGGGTCTTGGCAAAACTGATGGCATAATGTTCGGGCTGCATGGTCTGAATGATCACCCGCCCGGGCTGCTCGCCCCGTCCGGCCCGTCCGGTTACCTGGCTGATTAGCTGAAAGGTCTTTTCTCCGGCCCGAAAATCAGGCATATGCAGGCCGCTGTCGGCATAGACCACGCCGACCAGGGTAACGCCGGGGAAATCATGCCCCTTGGCTATCATCTGGGTTCCCACCATCACATCAATTTTACCTTCGTACATACGCTTTAAGGTTTTCAGAAATTCCCTTTTATTTCTGGTGGTATCGGAATCAAGCCGGGCAATGGCGGCAGTCGGCAAAATCGCCGCCAACTCCTCTGCCACCCGTTCGGTGCCGAAACCAACCGGAATCAGCTTGTCGGAGCGGCAAACCTCGCATACCGTTTCGGCACAAAGATTAAAACCGCAATAATGGCAGATTAAACGGTTGGCCGCCTTATGATAGGTCAGGGAGACGTTGCAGTGTCTGCATTGCATCTGGCCGCCGCAGTCCCGGCAGACCATCACGGAAGAAAAGCCCCGCCTGTTTAGCAGCACCATCGACTGCTGATTATTGGCGTAATTTTCAGCAAGGGCATGCTCTAGCTGCGGCCAGAAGATTTTGGTTTTGCGGTTGGGGGCGTTTTTTTTGATGTCCACCACCTTGACCCTGGGCAGGCTTTGCTTGCCGGCCCGGTTTTTCATGGTTAGAAGCGTATATTTTCCGGTTTCGGCATTATGATAACTGGTGATGGATGGCGTAGCCGAGCCAAGCAGCACCACCGCCTGCTCCAGCTTGCCGCGCAGCACGGCCAAATCCCGGCCATTATATCTGAAACTATCATCCTGCTTAAAGGCGGAATCATGCTCTTCATCGACAATAATCAGACCAATATTCTGCAAGGGGCTGAAAACCGCCGACCTTGCCCCGATAACAATTTTTGCCTTGCCGGACAGGGCGTTATACCATTGGTCATATTTTTCCCCGGCAGCAAGGCCGGAATGCTGCATCACCACTTGCCCGCCGAACCTTGAAAAAAACTGCGATTCGAGCTGGGTGGCAAGGGCAATTTCCGGCACCAGCACCAGCACATCCCGCCCCAGCGCAACCGTTTTTTGAGCGGCTCTTAAATAAACCTCGGTCTTGCCGCTGCCGGTTACGCCGTAAAGCAAAAAGGGCCGGAAAATACCTTGCTCCAAAGAGCCTTTAAGTTCAGTTATCACCTGCTGCTGCTCGGCGGTAAGCTGCTCGGGGATTTTTCTCTCGATATATTCACCGCCAAAGGGGCTGCGGAAAATTCTGCGGGATATTTTCTCCACCAGGCCCTTGTTGGTTAAGCTCGGCAAAGCCTTACCGGCACCGCTGTACAGCTTGTTCAGGGCGGCCTGCGGCAGATGATCTTTTTGACCGTGCAGCGTATTTTGCCGGATAAAATAGATGGTCTTTCGTTCAATCAGTTTCAGGTCTTTGAAAAATTGCGGCAGAAGGTGATCAAACTCCTGGAAATCAGCGGCATTTTCTACTCCGGCCAATTTATTTTTGCATTCTTCACTAAGCTGGCAGCAGGTTTCAAACTTGGCCTTGACCTTATCTTTCAGCAGCACCTCTTCCACCTGCACCGCCCTTTCCCGGGCTAGATGCTGCACCTGTTTTGCGGTTTCCCTATCTTTAAGCAGGGCCGCAGTTTTGCTGGTGCTAAGACGCTCTTTCTCCAGCAGCTCCAAAAACGGAGAATTATCCTTTAGATTTTCAATCAAGGCGGTGAGCTTATGCCTATCCAGCACCACAATTTGTTTGGCACTTTTGAAGGTCAGCCCCTTGGGCAGGGCCGCCTTGATTACCATGCCGATCGGCGAGTGGTAATATTTGGCAGTCCATTCAAAAAACTGCACCATTTTCGGATGAAAGACCGGAAACTGATCCAGAAATTTAAGGATGGGTTTTACCTCATATTCGGTTTCGTAAGGTTCTTCCAAATCAAGCACATAGCCGGTTATTCTCCGGCCGGCAAGATGGACCAGAACCCGCCTGCCGACCAGCCCTTCCCCTGCAGAAAAATCATCAGGCAGGGCATATGACAGGCTTTGATAGATGGGTGCCGCTACGGCAACTTTTAACCACATGATGATAGACAATCCAGATGGATTACGGATGTTTTTTTAGTTTCACCTTCCCTATTTAACTGAAATTACAAGTAAAGTTTAGCATAGCCGCAATATTATGTCAATATGAAAATTATTATTTACCAAGTGATATTAGCGTATTATGTTAGCCGAGCTTTTTATCAATTCAACCAGCTAAAAAAAATGAGAATTTGGGACATAAGTCCAGGCTACCTGAACAGACAAAGCCTGCTTGGAGAACACCGGGAATTACACGGCATAGTCTCGATTATTACCAATCAGAAAAAGGGCTATTCCAGGCATCCAGAAACCCTTCGGTGGCTGGAATACGGCTGGGCCTTGACCATGCGGCATAATTTATTGGCGGCGGAAATGAAATTAAGAAATTACAACGAGCAAAGCCCGGTTAAGCTGCCCGGTAATCAAGGAATCTGGCCGCCTGTTTATATTGATAAACCAATGGGGCAGCTTAAAATTCTAACCGAAAAATATAAATCAAAGGACAAGGGGCGGATTCCTTTGCCCCAAACCCCGCAGGAGCTTTGGAGCCAGCATAAATATTCGGTGATGGCAAGAGATATACCGATGTACAAGAAAATCGGCAGAAAGGTCTCGCAAATGCCGCCAAATGATGATTTTTCAGAACTTTGTCAGATACTGACAGAAAAGCTGCGTACGCCCCCTTCCCCCGGCGGACTAAAAAATGCCCTGCAGCATATGTGGGGGCATGTTGCAAATTATTATCAGGGTTCAAAAGAGCAAATTCATCATTGGGCTATGCAGGAACTATTTGATAATACGCAAAAAATTGCCATTAAAATAGAAGAGACGTATTTACTGAAATCGACGGCTCTAAGTGAACTTACAATCTGGTTATAACCGGCAGGATGAATATAAATTACCCGGATAATCTACCGGTAAGCAGTTACCGCCATGAAATTATAGAACTGCTTGCCGCCAATCAGGTGCTTGTTATTGAAGGGGAAACCGGTTCGGGCAAGACCACCCAATTGCCCAAGATGTGCCTTGAATTTCTGGGCAGTGATAAAAAAATGATCGGCTGCACCCAGCCAAGAAGAATCGCTGCCGCCACCGTTTCGGCAAGGGTTCGGGAAGAGCTTGGCAGTCTTGGCGGGCTGGTTGGGTATAAAATAAGGTTTTCTGACCGCACCTCGCCGGAAACCAGAATAAAATTTATGACCGACGGCATTTTACTGGCCGAAACCGCAAATGACCCGGATTTACGAGCATATGATATTATTATAGTGGATGAGGCCCATGAGCGGAATCTGAATATCGATTTTATTCTGGGTTATCTGAAAAAACTGCAAAGCAGGCGGCCTGAACTAAAAATAATTATCACCTCGGCTACCATTGATGCCCAGACTTTTTCCAATCATTTTAATCATGCCCCCATTTTAAGCATTGAGGGGAAAACCTATCCGGTTGAGGTAAGATATGCACCTTTTGCGTCCCAGGAGACTGAACAGAGTTATCTAGAACACTGCATCAAGGCGGTTCAGGAATTCAGGGAGTCGGAAGAGCCGGGGGATATGCTGGTTTTTCTGCCTACCGAAAAGGATATCCGCCAGTGCTGTGAAAGTTTGGGCGGCAGTATCAAGGATGCGGTAATTCTACCACTGTTTGGCCGGCTGCAGGGAGCCGATCAAGGCAAGGTTTTCAAGTCATACCATCAGCCCAAGATAGTGGTCAGTACCAATGTGGCGGAGACCTCGGTAACCGTGCCGGGCATCCGCTATGTGGTGGATACCGGTCTGGCCAGAATATCGCAGTATAATGCCAGGGCCAAGACCACCAGCCTGCCGGTTACCAGGATTTCACAGGCCGCCTGCGACCAGCGGAAAGGGCGCTGCGGCCGGGTAGGCCCCGGCATCTGCCTGCGTCTTTACTCTAGGGAAGATTTTGCCAGCCGGGATAAATTCACCCTGCCGGAGATAAAAAGAGCCAATCTGGCCAATGTTATCCTGCAAATGACCCGCCTTAATCTTGGTTCACCGCTGGATTTTCCCTTTGTCGAAGCCCCCCGGCCGCAAGCCGTGCGGGACGGCGAAAGACTGCTGCGGGAGCTTGGGGCCATAGACAGCTCCGGCAGGCTGACTAGTAAGGGTAAATTTATGGCAGATATTCCCATAGACCCTTGTATTTCAAGAATTATTCTGGAAGCAAACCAGCAGGGCTGCCTGACCGAAATACAAATTATCGCCTCGGCCCTGGCCATCCAGGACCCAAGGGTGCGGCCTGCCGGTCAGGAGCATGAGGCCGGGCTTGCCCACCGGAAATTTCATCATCCGCAGTCGGATTTCCTTACCCTGCTGGGCATCTGGCAGGCTCTCCAGCAGGAATTTGACGGCGGCCATAGCTGGGGAAAACTTAAAAAATTCTGCAAGGGCAATTTCTTGTCCTTCCAGAGAATGCGGGAGTGGATTGACCTGCATGAACAGATGGGACGCATCCTGAAAGCCAGAAAAAAGATCAGATTTAATCATGAAGAGGCGGGCTATGACCAAATCCACCTGGCCCTTACCGCCGGTTATTTGCGAAATATTGCCCAGAAAACTAGGGATAATCTTTACCGCGGCCCGCAGGGTCTTGAGCTGATGATTTTCCCCGGCTCTCATCTATTCAAAAAATCGGGGGACTGGATCATGGCCGCCGCCTTTATGGAGACCAGCAGGCTCTATGCCATAAATGTTGCTACCATAGAACCGGAATGGCTGGAAATAACCGGTAAACATCTTTGCAAATACGCCTTGACCAATCCCAGATGGGATAAAAAAAGCGGCCAGGTCATCGCCGATGAAACAGTCAGCCTGTTTGGCCTGCCGATTATCGGGGCAAGAAGGGCAAATTATGGCCGGAGCCCAAAACACCGGTCAGAGGCGCGGGCGATCTTTATCCGGTCGGCACTGCTGGAAAATAATATCACCGGCAATTATGATTTTCTGCAGCATAATATCCGGCTGATCCAAAAATGGCAGAAGGCGGAAGATAAGACCCGGCGCAGCGATATAATTGTAGATGATATGCAGCTTATTGATTTTTATCAGGAAAGACTGCCCGAATCTGTTTATAATCGGCCCAGCCTGAACCGTTTTCTGGCTAAAAACAGGCAGGGCCGCCGAAAGCTGAAAATGACCGAGCAGGATATTCTGGCCAGAACTCCTGAAAAAAGCGAGCTTGCCGATTATCCGTCAGTAATTGAACTGGGCAGTCTTACCCTTAAAATCAGTTATAAATTTTCTCCCGGGGCGGAAGATGACGGTATGAGCATCCATATTCCGGCTGGTCTGATGCCCAATCTGCGGCCGGAGCGGTTTGACTGGCTGGTTCCCGGTCTTTTGCCGCAAAAATTGCAGGTTATGCTGAAGGGGCTGCCCAAGTCCATCCGTAAGCATCTGGTGCCGCTAAACCTTACCATCGACCGGATTCTGGATGATATTGACTTTGGCCGGGGCGGGCTGCATGGGGCATTGGAAAGGTCTATCTTCAAATTTTTCAAAATTTCGGTCAAAAGAGATGACTGGCCAAAGATGCTGCCGCTACATCTTACCCCCAGATTTGTTATTTACAGTCAGGATCGGGTGATTGCCGTAGGCAGGGATCTTGCACTTCTTAGCCAAAAAACGGCGGGGGAAACCACTGGTGAAAGCTCCTTGCTTGCCCCCGATGCAAGGGCCGCCGAGCTGATCGAAGGACACCGAGGTAAGGTTTATAGAAGCTGGGATTTCAAGGAGCTTGATGCCCAAATTATCCTGTACACCAAGGCTGGAGAAGCTCAAGGGATAATCTATCCGGCCCTTTGCCCCAAACCGGATCAGGGCGGCGTAAGCGTTGAGTTTTTGGAAAGCAGGGAGCAGGCCGCAAGACAAAATAATATCGGCATGACCTTTCTTTATCGGCTGCAATTTGCCGCCCAGTATAAATCAGTCAGAAAGCATTGCCTAAGCTGCCTGGCCGCCCCGTCTGCCGCATATTTTTTCGGCAGTCAGAAAGGCAAAAACAAACTGGCCGAGGATTTTATATTTTTTATCCTGTCGGGCATTTTCGGCTGCCATAACGGCACAATCCATTCTAAAGAAAAGTTTTGCCAAACCGTGCAGGAAGTTAAGGCCGAGGGTTTTGCCAGCTTATGCAATGAAAGGCTGGAGAAGACTGTTTTCAGGATAAAATTATCGGTGGAAACCCGCCGGGCCATTGCAAAATTTCATCAGCTTGCCAAAAAAAACGGCGGTCTTGATGAAAAGATATTTAGCGGCCTTAACCAGACGGCAGAGATGTTTTTACCCCGCAATTTCCATAAGATATTTACTCATAAGCAGGTTATGGACAGCGACCGGCTTCTGCAAAGCCTGAAAATACGCACGGAACGAGCTTACGCTAATCCGGCCGGGGAAAGGGAAAAGGCGGCTAAATATGCCGTATATCTGGGCAATCTGGACATGCTTGGCCGAAAAGATACCAGTTCTGCCTGCCAGCAGCTAATTGCCCGCTACCAAACCCTGGTATATGAATACCATATCGCTCTTTTTGCCCCCGAGCTTAAGACCAGGCAGAAGGTATCGCCCAAAATCTTGCAGAAACTATGGCAGGAGATAAATCATGGCTGTTGAAAAAACCGGAAAAACCATATGAACCACCGGATCACCATCGGCCTGCTGCTCTGTATGTACGGCCTTGTTCTGCTGCATGGTCAGCAGATATTTATCGGCCTGCCCGCCTTTCTGCTGGGCTTTTATCTGATGAACAAAAAGCGGTAGCCAGTCAGCAAAAGGCAGAACCATACAAAGATTATGGCCGTAACCAAGGCCAGACGGTTGGCCTGCAGGATTTTCTCGGCTGTAATCGGCTGGCTCTTGCTGCCGATATAGGGTTTATCCACCTCTTGGCCGCCATAACTGGCCGGGCCGCCAAACCGCATGGCTAAGGCACCGGCAAAGGCGGCTTCCGGGTGTCCGGCATTGGGGCTGCTATGATTTTTCCTGTCTCTGACCAAAACCTGCATCGCTCCCCGTCCGTCTGCCCGGCAAATGAAGGCGGCGGCAACTATAACCAATCCGGTTATTCTGGCCGGAATAAAATTGGCCGCATCATCTAGTCTAGCGGCGGTTTTACCGAATTGCCGATAGCGGTCATTTTTATAGCCGAACAGGGAGTCCATGGTGTTTACCGCCTTATAAAGCAGGCCGCCGATCACCGCCAGAAAAACTGCCGTTATCGGCTGGCTGGCGCAGGCGGCTGACAGGCTGACCCAGAACAGGGGGGCGGTTACGCCGTCCACCACATTTTCGGCCACGCTTTCCACGGCGGCGGTAATGATTTTTTCCTCGTTCATCTCGGCGGTATCACGCCCGACCATCATGCCTAGCTGACTGGCGGCCCGGCCAATATCCGGTTTCGGCCTTAGGGCTGTATAGACATTTTTGCTATGCTGCACTAGATCCCTTGCGGCAATACAGGTGTATAGAAAAATAACCGCCATCATATAAAGGCATATTTTATGCAGAAAAAGGGCGGCGGCAAGCACTGCCGAGGCGGCCAGAGCCGTGATCATGATGGTCATGGACGCAGTTATAAACCCGGCATGCAGGCTGGACAGCCTGGTTCTGGTAATCTTTTCAAGACGGCAGGATAAAAGGGCAATAAATTTAACCGGATGCGGCAGCCAGCGGGGGTCGCCCAGTAGCAGATCCAGCATAAAGGCCAAGGCAATCAGGCAAGCAGCCATTATAGCCCCATCATGGCATAGATTTTTTCCATATCAAGACTTTTTCTCACCTGTTCAGCCAGATAATCCAGCGAACTTTCAATATCATAGGGTGCCAGAATGGTATTTTGGGGTGGCAGGCCCTTTTCTGCCCTTTTTTGATCGATAAGCCATCTTCTAAACCGGTCATCATCAAAGAGGCCATGTAAAAATGTTCCCCAGATCCGGCCATCAGGTGATGCATGGCCGCAGCCGGAACCATCGGTAAACTGCAGCAGTTTTGCCGTAGATGAGCCTGTTTCCCCATGATGGATTTCATAGCCCCGGATTTTCAGGCCGGAGCCAAGATGGATGCCCTCTCTTCTAACCAGCCGCTTTTCCCTTGCCAGTTTGGTATGAATATCAAGCAGGCCAAGTCCGGCTGCCCGTCCACTGCCTTCCACACCGAAAGGATCGTCAATCGACTGGCCGAGCATCATATAGCCGCCGCAGATGCCGATAATCTCGCCCCCATTTCCGACATAATCAAGCAGCTTGGCCGCAAGTGAGCAATCCTTTAGATATTGCAGATCGTAAAAAACATTTTTGGAACCGGGCAGAATCACCAGATCCGGCCTGCCAAATTCATCTGCCGCAGATACCACCCGAAGATGGACATCCGGTTCATCATAAAAAGGCTCAATATCGGTAAAATTTGAGATATGGGGCAGATCAATCACCACTATCTCAACCGCTTCCGCCGCGGGCGGCTGCGGCTTAATCTGACCAGATTTGAAAGACACCGAGTCTTCTTCCGGGATGGAAAGCCCGGTTAAATAAGGCACAACGCCCAGCACTTTCCGTCCGGTTCTAGCCAGCAGCTGCTGATGGGCAGGCTCCAGCAGGGACTGATCACCCCGGAATTTATTGACCACAAAGCCCCTGACCAGCTTCCGCTCCCATTCCTCCAGCACCTCCATAATGCCGATAAACGAGGCATATACCCCGCCCCGGTCAATATCTCCGGCCAGCAGCACCGGGGCCTTGGCATATTCAGCCATTTTCATATTAACAATATCATCCTGTTTAAGGTTGATTTCCCCCGGTGACCCGGCACCCTCCAGAATAACCGCCTCAAATTCTTCGGCCAGCGACCTGTAACATCCAGTTACGGTCGGCCAAATCTCACGTTTATATTTGATATAGCGGCCAATATCCATATTACCAACCGCCTTGCCCATGACAATTACCTGACTGCCAAGCTCGGAACCGGGTTTTAGCAGCACCGGATTCATCCGCACCTCCGGGTCAATTTTGGCCGCCTGGGCCTGCACCACCTGGGCCCGCCCCATCTCGCCGCCGTCTCTGGTAACGAAGGAATTAAGGGACATATTCTGGGCCTTAAACGGGGCGGTTTTAATTCCGTCCTGCAGCAAAATGCGGCATAGGGCAGCAGTCAGCAGGGATTTACCGGCATTGGAACAGGTGCCTTGAAACATCAGGCGGGCGGCAGTTTTTTTTATCGGCCTTTTTTTCCTTGCAGGCGGCATAAAATATGCGGTCAGGGCCTCGGACATCCGCTGGTTTTCCGGCCCGTCCTTAACCGCCAGCCTGAAAAATGAGTTATCCAATCCCTTAAAATTACCGCAATTTCTGATTATAAGCCCCTGGTCAAGCAGATAACCTTGCAGATCATCGAGCTTTTTATTACCGATTATCTTGACCAGCATAAAATTGGCCGCAGACGGAAATAATTTCAGTCCTTTTATAGGGGCAAGACTGTCAATAAATTCTGTTTTTATCTTTTTGAATTTACGCGATACTTCGGCCTTAAAAACCTTGTCTTCAAGACAGGCCCGGCCCACCGCGTCAGCAATGGTATTGACCGACCAGGGCGGCGTAATCCGGTTGATTCCAGCCGCCAGCTCCGGCGGAAAAACGGCAAAACCCAGACGCAGGCCGGGAATGGCATAAAACTTGGTCAGGGAGTTCAGGGTGAAAATATTATTTTTCCGGCCGCCGATCCTTTCGCCGTTACTCGCAAAATCAAGAAAGGACTCATCCACCAGAAAACAGACCTCCGGCCGCTGCCCGGCCATATGCAAAATGTCTCCGGCCTGAACCTGCTGGCCGGTCGGGTTATTGGGGCTGCCGATAATCAGCAGGTCTGAAGGTTTAAGGATGCTGATAATTTTTTCCGGCGAAAGACGAAAATTATCACTTTCCGGCAGATAGAAAAGCTCGCAGGGAATCCCTGCCTGCCTGACACTGTTCAGATAATCTATATAGGAAGGCACCGGAATCACCACCCTGGCTGGGTTTAATATGTGCAGAAAATTAAACAGGATTTCGGTAGAGCCATTACCGACCACGATATTTTCCAGACTGGTGCCGTAATTTTTGGCGGCGGCCTGCTTCAAATCCAGATATTCCGGATCTGGATAATGGCTAATATCGCTGACCGCCCGGCTGATCACCCCGCGCAGCCAGGGCGGCGGGCCAAGCGGATTGATATTGGCACTAAAATCAATAATTTTATCTGCAAGTTTGGGCTGCTGCCTTTTTAGCCGATATATATTGCCGCCATGCCTGTCCAAAATATTTTCACCTTAAATTTATGCACAGGGATAAGGCGGCTGCCAGCTCCGAAAGCTCACAGGCCGCCCCAAGGGTATCGCCAGTATAGCCGCCGATTTTTCTTTTGCACCAGCCGGCAAAAAAAAGATTAAAAATCAGGAAAACCGCGATGATTTTAATGCCTTGCCCATAAAACATCAGGGCAGTGGCGGCCGCCAAAAACAAGACCGATAAAAGGCAGGCCCGTTTTAAGCCGGAAGATGCAAAGATATTGCCCAGCCCGCCCGGTTTTCCGGCATAAGGCAGCATTGTCATTTGCACGGTAATGGCACATCGGCCGACAATGGGCATAATCAGGCAGGATAACAATAAAAATTTAAGGTTCATGCTGGCTAGAGCGGCGTATTTGCATAGAAAAAGAAAGATTAGCGAGGCGGCTCCCATTACCCCGATTCTGGAGTCCCGCATAATCGCAAGCATCTGCTCCTTAGGTCTGGAACTTAAAAAACCATCGGCAGTATCTGCCAGGCCGTCAACATGCAAAAATCCGGAAATAAAACTTAATAAAAATACGGCAGTAAGACTAACCAAGGAAAGAGGCAGCAGTAAGGAAAGCATCCAGACTATGCCAGCCGCCAGAACGCCGATGCCAAGCCCTACCAGCGGAAACCAAATCAGCCCCCGCTTAAAATCATCCTCATTCTGAACTGCCCGGCCAACCGGAAAAATGGTCAAAAAGCTGACGGCAGCCAGAAGCCCGCCAAACAGGTTCTTATTTTTGCCGGACATCTTGTAGAAGGCCGCTATTTATTTGCCTGAGCAACCGCCGCCTCCTCAAAGGTGGCCACCTCGGTTAATACCGCAGCCGCTGCCTCAACCAAATTCATAGCCAGCACGCCGCCGGTACCCTCGCCAAGCCTCAGATTCAGATCCAGAAGCGGCCTTGTGCAGCCCAGCATTTCCTGCATATATTTATGACCAGGCTCTACCGACCGATGGGAAAAAATCAGGTAATCCCGAATAAAAGGCTCGATTTTACAGGCAATCAAGGCCCCGGCAGTGGAGATAAAACCGTCCAGCACCACCGGCTTTCGATGGGCAGCCGCCCCCAGAATCAAACCAGCAATACCGCCGATCTCAAAGCCGCCCACCTTGCCTAACACATCAAGGCCGTCCTTTGCATTCGGCTGATTGAC
>PDQP01000026.1 GCA_002747805.1 Deltaproteobacteria bacterium | reverse complement strand
CTTGGCATGATCATTGTGGCCTTTTTCCTGACCCATTGCTATATGTCAATCTTTGCCATAGCAGGGTCGCTGGAATCCATGAAAACCGGCTATAAACCGGAAGAAGAGGTGCATATCCTGCACAGCCTGCACAAGTATAAGGACTCGGATGTAAAACCGGCTAGTCATTAGCAGTTCATAAATAACTGCTTTCCGGCTTTAAGGGCTTTTGTTCCTCAAAAGGGAATAAAAGCCTTTTTTATTTGGCAGCATAAACAATCTGTTGACTGAAAGTATTTTTTTATTTAGTTAACCATGAGAAACTTCCAACATCTTGAAAACAAAAGATAAATCTCATTTTTTTATGGTCAAATTTGCAAGTTTATGTTAAGATATACCCGAAATCTTGCAATATTAAATGACATTTTTGGAGTCAAAATGAAAGGAAAAAGCCCTAACAAAGCCGTGATGTGGAAAGGAAGCTGCCGGAACATTTATTGCGGATCTATGACAAGGAACTTGCACTTTTTTATCGGGTGTTGTAGCAGGAAAAAGGAAGCAAAAACAAGATTTACAGCCTGCATGAACCGCAGGTTTACTGTATCGGCAAGGGCAAGGCACATAAAAAATATAAATTTGGAGCGAAGGCATCCGTAGTTGTGACCAAGGACAGCGGTATCATTGTCGGGGCAATAAGCCAGGTGTCTGCCCTGAATTTGCCATTTGTGATAGAGGTTATCGCGGAAAAACCAAAGTTGGTGAGACCCAAATTTTAATCCCCAAACCGTCAAATAAAAACAATACACCGTATCAACGCCAAAAAATGAGACAAAGGTTTAGACGCAGGGCAGGCATTGGGCCAATAATTGGTCATCTCAAATCAGATTTTCGGTTAGCCCGTAACTTTCTCAAGGGTAGTGTCGGCGACAGCGTCAATTTAATGCTGGCAGCGGCTGCATTTAACTTCAAAAAGTGGATGAGGGAGGTATGTAATTTTTTACGCCTATTTTTTATCGGCACAATGTGCATGTTGGCTTTGCAAAAATTAGCTCTGAAAACTCAAAAATAGAGTTTTTCAGGGTTGACTAAGTAGGCTGCCTAAGTATCCTTGGGGGTAAGAAAAACTCTAGGGCCTTTTTCCTCGGCGTGGTACCGCTCAAGGATTGCACCGCGGGTATCTAAAAATTCCTGCTGGCTATGAACCATGGCAAAGCGGATGTTTTCACCCTCGGTTTCGGTTATCCCCAAGCTATCCAGAAAGGGCAGGTCGGCTTCGGTAAAGTTATGGATATTGAGTTTTAGGGCCGGTTTGCCCTCTATTTTTTTCCTACTGGCGGTCATATACATTTTTTCCCCTTGGAAGAAATTAAAAACGCAGACTAACAGGCTGCGGGATTATTGTCAAATCCGGCCTTATCTTGAGGGGTTACGGATAAACCATTAAAATTATCTTGGTGAACCACGGGTGAAAGGGTATAGTGCCGTTCTTGGCTTAAAATTTTCTCAAGGCATTTGATAAGGAGACAAGAAAAATGTGGAAAAATATTGATGCCGCTCCGGCGGATGCAATTTTCGGCCTGACCGAGGCATTCAAAAATGATCCAAATCCCCAAAAGGTAAATCTTGGGGCAGGAGTATATAAGGATAACAACGGGTTAACTCCAGTGCTGAAAAGCGTAAAGGCAGCCGAACAGCTTCTTTTGGAGCAGGAAGATTCCAAGAGCTATCTGCCCATTTCCGGCAGTCCGGTTTATGCGGCAGGCGTTCAGGGCCTTTTGTTTGGCAGCGGCCATGAGGTGATTAAATCTGCAAGGGCGGCAACCATCCATACCCCCGGCGGTACCGGGGCCTTGCGGGTGGGGGCTGATTTGATCAGGCGGTTTAATCCTCAAGCCAGGATCTGGCTTAGCTCGCCCACCTGGGCAAATCATCAGGGCATTTTTACCGCCGCCGGTTTTGCCCTTGACCATTACCCTTACTACAATGCCGAAACCATGGGCCTTGAGTTTTATAAGATGCTGGCCGCCCTTGAAAAAATTCCTGCCGGAGAGGTGGTGTTGCTCCATGCCTGCTGTCATAATCCAAGCGGCGTGGATCTTGACGATCAGCAATGGCTTGCGGTTATTGATACCGCCAAAAAACAGGGTTGGCTGCCCTTTCTTGATTTTGCCTATCAGGGTTTTGCCCGCAGCGTTGAACAGGATGCCTTTGCCGTACAAAAATTTGCCGAGGCCGGTATTGATTTTTTAATTGCCTCATCCTTTTCCAAAAACCTTGGTCTTTACAATGAGCGGACCGGAGCCTTGACGGTGGTAAGCCCAAGCAGGATTGAAGCGGAAACCGCCCTTAGCCATATGAAAGGCACCGTGCGGGTAAATTACTCCAATCCCCCGGCTCATGGAGGCTTGATCACCGCTTCCATTTTGACCAGCGGTGAATTAAAGAGCCAGTGGCTGGCCGAGCTTGATGAGATGCGCAGCCGGATAGTAGAGATGCGTCTGGCCCTGGTGGACGGGCTGAAAGAGCGGGGCGTTGACCGGGATTTCTCCTATATCAAACAGCAAAGAGGTATGTTCTCCTTTAGCGGCCTCAGCGATGAAATCGTACAATGGCTAAGGGATAAAAGGAGCATTTATGTCGTAAAGGGAGGCAGAATAAATCTGGCCGGACTGACCAGCAGCAATGCGGGCTATGTCTGTGATGCCATTGCGGAAGCCTTGCAGGTATGTCATTAAAAATCATCAGCAAAAATTTCAGATAAGCCCAGGCAGCGGGGCATCTTATTTATTTAGGGATTTATATAGATGAAGCAGGATAAAATTCGTAATGTGGCTATTATTGCCCATGTTGATCACGGCAAAACCACCCTGGTCGATCAGCTTTTCAAAACTTCCGGCATGTTCCGTGAAAATCAGGAGGTGGCAGAACGCCTGATGGACTCGATGGATCTGGAAAAAGAGCGGGGAATCACCATCACTTCCAAAAATGGCTCGTATGAATATAAGGGGCACTGGATTAACATTATAGACACTCCAGGACATGCCGATTTCGGCGGTCAGGTGGAAAGGGTGCTGCGGATGGCAGATGGTGCCCTGCTGCTGGTCGATGCCCAGGAAGGCCCCATGCCGCAGACCTATTTTGTGCTGAAAAAGGCGTTGGAGAACCGGCTGCCGGTTATCGTGGTCATCAACAAGATAGATAAACCGGCGGCCCGCTGCGACTGGGTGGTTGATGAGGTTTTTGATCTCTTTGTAAAATTAAATGCACCAGACGATATTCTTGATTTTCCGGTGGTTTATGCTTCGGCCAAGGAAGGATATTCTCTGGCTGATCCGGCTGATGATAAAAATATGAATATGGATATCATCTCGCAGATGATTATCGACCGTATTCCGCCGCCAAAGGGTAAGGCCGAGGCGCCGCTGCAGATGCAGGTCGGCACCATAGATTATTCCCCCTACCTTGGCCGGATGGGTATCGGCAAGGTGGTCAACGGTACCATGTCCATCAATCAGCCCATCGTAGTGGCAAGAAGAGACGGCTCAATCAAGCCGGTTCGTATCAGCAAGATTTTCCGTTTTCGTGCTGATGACAAGGAAGCCGTTGAATCGGCAGGCGTTGGCGAAATAGTTGCCATTGCCGGCATGGAGGATGTAACCGTAGGCGTTACCTTCACCGATGAAAAGGAGCCAAGGCCCCTGCCGCTGATTGATATTGATCCGCCCACTATCAGCATGAGCTTTATTCCCAACGATTCGCCCTTTGCCGGCAAGGAGGGGAAATATGTTACCTCAAGGCATCTGGAGGAGCGGCTGGAACGGGAGGTGCTGGCCGATGTCGCCCTGCAGTTTGAACCGCTGACCGATGCAGTGGGCTACAAGGTTTCCGGGCGCGGCGAGCTGCATCTGTCCATCCTGATTGAGAAGATGAGAAGGGAGGGATATGAATTTCAGGTAACCAGACCGCAGGTTATCTTCAGGGAGGAAAACGGGCAAATTCTTGAGCCGTATGAACAACTTACCGTTGATGTGGACGAGCAGTATCAGGGGGCGGTCATTGAAAAGCTGGGCACCCTGAAGGGTCAGCTTGAAGAGATGAACAATGAAAACGGCATGGCAAGAATGGTTTTCAGCATTCCCACCAGAGGGCTGCTCGGCTACCGTTCCCAGTTTATGACCGACACCAAGGGAATGGGCATGATGAACTATGTTTTCAAGGAATATGCCCCCCATGCAGGCGAGATAACCAACCGCATCAACGGGGTTATGGTGGTGAAGGAGCCGTGCACCGCCGTTGCCTACGCCCTTTTTAACCTGCAGGAGCGGGGCAAATTGTTTATTGAACCAGGGGCGCCTCTCTATCAGGGACAGGTTGTCGGCGAACACTGCCGCTCGGCAGATTTGGTGGTAAATCCGGCCAAGGGGAAGAAACTTACCAATGTTCGGGCTTCCGGCTCCGATGATGCGGTGATTCTCACCCCGGCCACCATCATGAGTCTGGAGGAGCATATTGCCTATATCAATGATGATGAACTGGTTGAAGTTACTCCGTCTTCCATCAGGCTGCGTAAAAAACCAGGGGTCAGGGTAAGGGGGTAAAATGGATAAGCTGCTTTTGATGGCATTTTCCATGATTAGTGCCATCGTTATCATTACAGTTGCGGTGAAAAAGCTGCGGGTGAACTGTCTGCCCTGAGTGGCGGTTTACGGCTCCATAGGTTTGGGGCTGCTTATTTACTGGGGCCTGCAGGCGGTGTTTTTTTAACACCGGCCTCTGACCCGGCCAGTTTGCCTGAACTTGTAATAATCACTAATAATTTCATGGTGGTCAAAAACCAGCTCCGGCAGGCTGCCGCCTGAAAAAAGAGCGGCTGATTTGGCATCATCTCCGGCAACTGGTAGGCCTTCAGCTTTGGCGATAAATACGGTGGAGGCTGTATGCAGTCTTGCATCCCGGCCGGGTGCTGAATAGGTTTTAAGCTGCCTTAGTCCGGTGATTTTCAGGCCGGTTTCCTCTTTTGCCTCGCGGACGGCGGCATCCTCAAAGGACTCACCGTAATCGACAAAACCGCCCGGCAAGGCCCAGCCAAAGGGCGGATTCTTACGCTCAACAAGCACTATCTGCCCTTCAATTTCAATGATAATATCCACGGTCGGCACCGGATTACGGTATACAGAAATCTCGGCGTTGCAGGCTGGGCATTTCATGTTATTTGGAAAATCAGGGCCGGACGATTATGCACCATAAAAAATACATAATCGTCCATAAATTCCGGTAGGTTATAAGGAAAGCAAACTTTTAAGTTTATCAAACTTTTTCTGTCCGATACCTTTTACATTCAGCAAATCTTCAATCTTTTTGAATTTGCCGTTCGCCTTTCTATATTCCACAATCTTTTGGGCGGTTTTCTCACCAATGCCGGGAAGCTGGGCCAAGGCCTCTACATCGGCTGAATTAAGGTTAATTTTAGCCATCTCGGCAGCAACCTTTTCAACCTTTGTATCCTTGGCGGTTTTAGAAGCTGCAAAGGCAGGGGACATGGTAAGTATCAAGCCCAAAATCAACAGAACTGAAAGCAGCAGACCTTTCTTTTTCATAATTTTTCTCCTTAATGTTTTTTATGCCAGCTAACTGGCTTTTAACAGGCTCACTGTAAGCCCATAAACCACAAATCAGGGTAATGTGAATTTGCTCAAAAAGCAAGGGGAATAAAAATTACCGTATAATGGCCGAAAACGAACCGCAGAATTACCACGAGGCCAGACTGCCTAAAATTTCACACAATTTCTGCCGCCTTCCTTGGCCTCGTATAATTTTTTATCTGCATTTTTGATCATAATATCCAGCCCGCCCTCAACGCCCATACTTATACCGAAACTGGCAGTGATATATAGATGGTTGCCGTCTTCAAGTTCAGTTACAGGCGTGGTTTCAAATAGTTTTCTAAGCTTATTCATCCGCTCAACAAGCTCTTCTTTATCAAGTCCGGCGGTCAGGATACAAAATTCCTCGCCGCCCATTCTTGCCAGCACCTCGGATTCAAGACTGTTTTCCGTTAGCAGTGAGGCAATGGATTTAAGCACCAAATCTCCCACATCATGGCCGTAGGTATCATTAACACTTTTGAATTTATCAATATCCATAACCGTACAGGCCACTGGGTCATTGTGCTTTTCCGCATCGGCCAGCAATTTTCCGCCCAGCTCAAAGAAACTTCGGCGGTTGTTAAGATTGGTCAGGTAATCGGTGGTGGCAGTTTTTCTGATCTGGTCAAACAATTCTATTATTTCAAGGCAGTTATTAACCCGGCTGTAAAATTCTTCCACTAAAAAAGGCTCCAGGCTGAAAAAATCATTGGCTCCGTTTTTCAGAAACTGAATACCTTTTACCGGATCTTCTCCCGAGGAAACACCAATAACAGCCATTTTATCTGATTTATAATTCATACGGATTTTCTGACAAATAACACAGCCGTCCGCAGCAGATAAATCCTGGCTGACGATAACCAGCTTGATTTCGGGATATTGGGCCAGTATTTGCAGGGCAGATTCACCGCTGCTTGCATTTATAACCCGGTATTTTCGTATATATAAAAGTTCAGAGAAAGTGGTTCTAATGGAATTTGATTCGGCGGCAACCAGCACCAGTTTTTGCTCGTTTTTCCGTAAATTATTGATTGAATCGATGATGTAATCAATACTGCTGGGGTCATTTTTCAGAATATAATCGGCAACCTTTTTCGACCAGACATGTTCCCGCACCTCAGCGGTTAGGTCGGTGGTAAAGACCAGTGAGGTGATGCCGTAGGAAAGCACTTCGTCAATGATTTCGCCATTGGGGGCATCTGGCAGATGATAATCCAGCAAGGCACAGGAAAAAAGCCCGTCTGCCTGCTGGAGAAAATTTTTGGCTTCTTTGAGATCTTTCGCCCAATATACTGGAATATCAAAGGATTCTTCAATCCTGCTCTTAACCAGCTTGCCAAACATCACGCTGTCTTCTACCAGTAAAATATTTTTCATGCCTTAGCTGTGATAATGGTAATAAGCAAACTTCTCCATCGTAATAGCTTAATATTATTAAGTATATTTTTGCAATAAACAATATTATAACATTTATGGAACAATACCTATTTTTTTACAAGTCTATCAATGGAAAAAAGCCGGAAGCAAAATTGTCTCCGGCTTTTATTATGAAGTCTTATCTAACCATAACCCCGCCTTTTGACAGCGGGGCAGGTTATTTTTTATGCTTATGCAGCCGTAACCACCGCCGGTGGTTCAGGTTTTTTCAAGGCTGACGACACGCCAATAACAATTGCCAGCAGCACAACCAAACCGTAGAACAGGCCCATCATCTGAATACCGCTAAATCCTATCAGGCTTCCGCCGGTAAAGATGAGGGAAGCCACGACAAATCCCAGGGTAGTCGGGAAAATCATGGAGAAAAGCATCCATTTATAGGAGCCGGTCTGCACCTTGATCATAATGGTCGTGGCCAGACAGGGCGGATAGAGGGCAAAGAAAACCATAACCGCAAGAGCATGAAGCGGAGAAAACCCGCCTTCCGTTGACTCGCTGCCCATCCTGGACTCAAGGCTTTTATTCTCATCGGCACCCTGCTGGTACAAGACACCAATGGTGGCAACACTTGATTCCCTGGCTGCAAATGAGGACAGGACCGCCACATTGATCTTCCAGTTAAAGCCCGCCCATTTGGTAACCGGCTCCAGCGAGCGGCCAATCATGCCCAGAAAGCTCTTCTCGATTTTCTCTTCCTTGATCTTTCTTCTAAGGCCCTTCCTCTTGGATGCGAGTTTCCTGATCGCCTTGTTGACTACCTTGGCATCCTTATCCTTTTTAGGCTTTAGAAACTTGAAAAAATCCGGATTATTCTTTTCAAACCTTGCATCCAGTGCCTTTGAGGCGTCTGCCCCCTTAGTGTTCAGCTTGGCAGTTTTATACTCGGTATAAAGGTTGATGGTTTTAATCAGGTTGGCCTGATCCTCAAACATTGGAGCATAGGAGCTTTTAGCGGCCTTTTTATGAAAGGTTGCCACGGCCTTATCCATTTCTCCGTTAAAATAGGTCATCCTATCTTCGCCAAGACCCGGAAATTGAAGCAGGGTAAAGACGCAGACCGAAACCGCAATCACGATCGAGCCGACCTTCTTGATATACTGCCAGGTACGCTCGATGGCCCTTTGTCCCACCCCGAAAAATGTCGGCGGATGGTAATTGGGCAGTTCCATAACAAATGGTGCCGTTTCCTTGGTCTTCAAAATGGTTGAAGTGAGCAGCTTTGCTATCAGCAGGGCCGCGAAAATGGTAAAGGTTGATAAAAACAGCATCGCCCAGGGCTTATATGGGGCAAAGAACACATTAACCAGCAGGGTGTAAAAGGGGATTTTAGCCAGACAGTTCATATAGGGAACGGTCAGAATGGTTGCCATCCTTGCCCGGTCGTCAGGAATGCCTTTGGTGGACATAACCCCCGGCACCGCACAGCCGCCGGCAAAAACTCCCCCCAGAATATAGGGCAGGGTGGACTGGCCGTGCAGACCGAACGAGTGGAATAGCTTGTCAAGTATAAAGGCAATCCGTGCCATATAACCGGAGTCTTCCAGAATGGCGATCAGCGAAAACAGAATCAGAAAGATGGGTATATAATTGAGCAGGGCATTGGCTGAATCCACCATCCACAGCCCCATCGATCTCACATAGGGGTCTTCCAGCAGACCGGCTGCCGGCAGGATACCGGCAATAATCGCCCTGAACTTGGCCAGAATCGGCCACCAGTACTGGGTTAGATCGTATCCCTGAACGATGGATAACTGGTAGA
Source organism: Deltaproteobacteria bacterium (assembly GCA_002747805.1). Lineage (GTDB taxonomy): Bacteria > Desulfobacterota > Desulfobulbia > Desulfobulbales > Desulfocapsaceae > SZUA-575. The sequence continues at coordinate 10,609 of PDQP01000026.1, read as the reverse complement.
TGACAAAAACCGTGGCCACCAGAAAGAACGGGGCCAGAAAGCGGTTGAGCAAGACCTTGTCAATTAGTTCCGAGATGGTTGACTTGCCGCTTTTGGTGTTGGTGGTGCTGGCCTCAACAATCTCGGTGGCAATCTGATCCCGGCAGCCCATCATATAGTCCGAAACATTGATGCCGTTTTCCCGCTCAAAATCTCGGCGGATGGTGTCAGCCAGTTCCAGCGGTTCATTTCCCTCATCCAGCTCCTTGATCACAATCCTTCTGGCTTCGCTGTCTCCCTCGATCAGCTTGATGGTCAGCCATCTTAGCGGATAATCAGTCAAGCCGGGAACCACTCCAAGCAGTTCACTAAGTTTGGCAATAGACGGCTCCAGTTTCTGGTAGGAAATCTGCAGGGCAGTATTATTGTCCCGATGATGAGCGGCCTCGCATATGGCTTCCTTCAGTTCTACCTTGCCCTTGCCCTTACGGCTTACAGTGGGAATAACCCTGATGCCGAGCCTTTTTTCAAGGGCGGGTACATCAATCTCAACCCCGTTGCTCTTGGCCACATCCATCATGTTCAGGGCAATGACCATGGGAAAACCCATCTCCAGGGCCTGAAAGGTAAAATAAAGACTTCTTTTAAGCGATGAGGCATCGACCACATTGGCGATCACGTCAGGCCGCTGGGTAATGAGAAAATCCCTGGCCACCCTTTCTTCCAGTGAAAATGAAGTCAGACTATAGGTGCCTGGCAAGTCAACAACCTCTATTTTAGCGTCCTTATGGCGGCAGGTTCCCGACTTTTTGTCAACGGTAACGCCAGGATAATTGGCAATATGCTGATTTGCACCGGTCAGCATATTAAAAGTGGTTGATTTACCTGCATTTTGCTGGCCCGCCAGACCTACCAGCAAGTCTTTTTTGGTTTCCATAAATTTATGTCCTCGGATGTTTTCGGTTGGGCGATGACTGATGCCCTTGCAAAAAATAATTTCAAATAATTGAACAGTTCTCGAACTTTCTGCAAGAGTATCAGGATTTTCAGTCAGTTACGAATAAAGTCCTTGCCTGGTTATTCGATTTCGATTAGAGATGCCTCTGATTTTCTGAGCGTAACATTGTAATTGGCAACCTTGCACTGAATGGGATCGCCAAGCGGTGCCCCTCTTACCACGCGGATAGTGCTGGATGGAACAAAACCAAGATCCAGCAGCCGCTGTCTGATCGCACCGCTGGCATGATGACACTTGATCTTGACATCGGTTCCCGACTTGACATCAATTAAAGTTTTGCAGCATCTGCGTTTCTCACCTTGCCCTTTTTTACTGTTTTTTTTCCTCATAATATTCTCCCTGCCTAAAATTAGTAGATTTGGTTGACAATTATTTGTTTTTTTATATTAAGTCAATAGAAAAAATAGCTGCCCCTCCTGTTAGGACTGCCAAAAAAAATGTTGACAGTTTACGGGCAAGTATATAGGGTACCGAAGGGAAAGCTGTTTAAGGCTTTCGATAAGATAAACAAACTTAAAGGAGAATTGAGTATGAAACTAAGGGCGTTTTTTGCAGGAGCAGCCTTGCTGCTTGGAGCTGCAACCGTGCAGGCTCACACCCCGTTGTGTTCCTGTTTTGACAATGGAGACAACACCATTACTTGCGAGGGCGGCTTTTCAGACGGTTCCTCTGCTTCGGGAGTTCCCATGTATGTTAAGGACAAGAGCGGCAAGGTCTTGGTCGAAGGGGCCATGAGCGAAGACTCTGAATACACCTTTGACAAGCCGGAAGGGGATTACGAGGTCTTGTTTGATGCCGGTGAGGGACATGCGATTACCGTTCCCGGCAGTGAAATTACCGAATAGGCCCAGGATTTTTGTTCCTGGGTTATTTTCATAAATATTTATAGGAGAATTAAGGGTATGAAGACTAAAATGGCAGGTTTTTTGGCTGGTGCCGCAGTTCTTGGCAGTGTTGCTGCTGCATCGGCACACTTTCAGATGATTTACACCCCTGAAATGGCGATGAACAAGGGGGGCAAGATTCCGGTGAAGCTGGTTTTCACTCATCCTTTTGAGGCCGGACACACCATGGATATGGGAGAGGTTGAGCAGTTTTTTGTTATGCGCAGCCGGGGCGAAAATGAGCCGAAAAAAATAGATCTTAAGGATAAGCTGAAGCCCATCACCTGGACCAGCCTGACCAACAAGGGACAGGCTTGGGAAACAACCTACAAGGCCCGCGGCGGCGATCATATTTTTTGTCTGATTCCTGAGCCTTACTTTGAAGAGGAAGAAGGTGCCTATATCAAGCAGAATACCAAGGTTATCGTCAATGTGGGCGGTGAGCCTGGTGCCTGGAATGAGCCGGTTGGTCTTCCCACCGAAATTGTACCTCTTTCCAAGCCTTATGACCGCTGGACTGGTAATGTATTCCAGGGACAGGTACTGTTTATGGGTAAGCCGGTTCCTAATGCCGAAATTGAAATTGAATATATGAACCATAAGCCGCTTCTGGATTCCAACTCCTTTGCCAAGGAGGCTGCGGTTGAAGCTCCTCAGGATTCTTATGTGCTTCAGACTATCTTTGCCGATGAAAACGGTGTTTTCACCTTTGGTATTCCCCGGGCCGGCTGGTGGGGATTTGCTGCACTCGGTCTTGACCCTGACTATAAGTACAAGGGCAAGGAATGTTCCCGTGATGCAGTTATCTGGATTCAGGCCAAGGATATGAAATAGTCCTTACCGGTTTTGTTTGAGGGAAGGTGCTGATGCTCCTTCCCTGTTTTTTTTTGCGGAGGTTTTTATGCATTTGTGGGAAATATTGATGTCGCTGGGAGTTTTCTGTCTTGCCTTATGGTATTTGTATAGAAAATTCGTGGCTACAGGGGGATGCTCCTGCGGCGGCAGTTGCAGCGAGGCCGGTAAGGCTGGTTGTCAGACCGAGATTAAAAGCATGGAAGAGAGCCGGTAGTGCCTGGCAGTCTTGCCTCTTTACCGGTTTTAACTTTGAAATATCGTGGGCTTTGGCTCATTGAATTACTGAGAGGCCAGTGTGGTGAAGAAAAATGCACTTAGTTCCAGTTCAGAAGATTATCTTGAGGCCATATATTTAATTTGCCGAGATAAGGGAGAGGCCAGATCGAAGGACATTATGCGGCGTCTTGATGTTTCCGGGCCTTCGGTTACCGAGGCTCTGCAGCTGCTTAGCAAGAAAAAGCTGGTCAATTATCACCCTTACGAGGCCATTACCTTGACGGCCAAGGGAGAAAAGGCCGCCAAGGATGTTTTTCATCGTCATGAAACCTTGCGGGATTTTTTTGTGGAGGTGCTGGGAATCGATGAAAAACTGGCCGATGAGGGAGCCTGCCGCATGGAACATGCCGCTTCCCGTGAAATTATTGACCGGATCATTAAATACACCAACTATCTGAATGAGTGTAAGGAAAAGGGTTGCGATAAAAACTCATGTTTTGCGGATTATTTGAAAAATAATTCATAATTTTTGGCTGTTAAGGTTTAATATTTCCTAAATTTGGGTTAATAACTGCACTCTGTTGTGCCGGTGTGAGAGGTGCATCCGGCGAGGGGTGCTTTTTTGTTAGTTATAAAAGATAATTTTTCCGTATTTCGGGGTGTCAGGACATGCCTTATTCAGAAACACAGTTTACGATTGTTCACGAACTGGATCACCGCATCCGGATTCGAGCCAAAATTTTCAGGAACAGGAAGCTGGACCCCGATTATTTCGAGGCTGGACTGGAAAATATCTCCGGCGTTGATATGGTACGGATAAATACCATGGCCGGATCGGTGGTGGTGGAGTATGACGGCCTGAACAAGACCAGAAACCTGATTCTGGCAAATCTCAATCATCTTCCCGAGGAATTTTTTGGCGGCAAAGGGGTTAAGAAAGGCGTTCAATCTGCCCTGTCCCTTGCCGTCCGCGGGGCGGCTACCCTGTCGGTTCTGGTGCTGCCCCCAATCATTGCGGCGCCGGTTGCCCTTGCCTTCTCGGCTCCGGTGATATGGGACGGTATCGTAACCCTGTGGACGCGGGGAGTAAAGGTCGAGGTGCTGGACGGGGCTGCGGTAACCTTCTGTCTGGCGAGGAGGGAATATTTTGCTGCTGGAACCATTGCCTTCCTGCTCTCTGTCGGCGAGTATCTGGAAGAATTAAGCGAAAATAAAACCACCGGCCTGCTGAAAAGCCTGCTCAAACCCCAGGTGGACAAGGTTTGGGTGGAGATAAACGGCCAGGAGATGGAGCTTCCCATTGATCAGGTTCGGATTGGCGACCGGGTTGTTTGCGGGGCCGGAGAGATGATTCCGCTGGACGGCGTAATTGTCAGCGGCGAGGCCCTGGTCAATACCAGCTCAATCACCGGCGAATCCGTTCCGGTTCATGTGGAAAATGGTACGGAGGTTCTTTCCGGTTCGGTGGTGGAAGAGGGCCGCATTGTCTTTGAAGCCGCCAGAATAGGCGGCGATACCTCTATGGCACGTATTTCAACCTTCCTGGAAAACTCCTTGAGATTTGAATCTGAATCGCAAAAGCAAAGTGATCAGCTCGCTGATCGGCTGGTGCCGGTAACCTTTGGTCTGGGGCTTGGTCTTTTGGCTGTTACCAGAGATCTTACCAAGGCCGCCGCGGTGCTGACTGTCGATTATTCATGTGCGATAAAACTTGCCAATCCGGTGGCGGTGAGGGTTGCCATGTTTACGGCGGCCAAGCAGGGAGTATTGCTTAAGGGTTCGCAGGCCATGGACGGCTTGGCCCGGCTGGACACGCTGGTTTTTGACAAGACCGGAACCCTGACCAAGGGTCAGCTTCAGGTTACGGACATGTATGGGGTAACGGTTACTGACCTTGAGTTATTAACCCTTGCCGCCAGTGCCGAGGAGCATTATTCCCATCCGGTTGCCCATGCGGTGGTGGAGGCGGCAAAAGAAAAGGGCTTAAAACTGCCGCCCACAGGTCAGGTTGACTTTATCGTGGCCCACGGCGTGTCTGCCTATATTGATGATAAAAATATTCTGGTCGGGTCGCGTCATTTTATTGAAGATGATGAGAAAATAGACTGTTCGGCTGTAAAAGAGCAGGTTGACCGGCTGCAGCTTGAGGGTAAATCCATCCTCTATGTGGCATGTGAGGGAGAGCTTGCCGGTATAGTTGGTCTGAGGGATGAACTGCGGCCCGAGGCGGCGGCGGTGCTGGACGGCCTTAAAGCCTCTGGCATCAAAAAACTGGTCATCCTCACCGGCGATGCGGAGCTGACTGCCAAGGCCCTTGCCGCTCAGCTAAGTGCTGTTGATGAGGTTCATTGGGAACTAAAGCCGGAAGATAAGGCGAGAATTGTCGGTGAACTGCAGGAGCAGGGAGCAAGGGTCGGATTTATCGGCGACGGGGTAAATGATGCACCTGCTCTGGTCTCGGCTGATGTGGGCATTAGTCTGCCGGAAGGTGCTGATCTGGCCAAGGAATCCGCCCAGGTAATCCTGCTGCAGGATAATTTATATGCCCTTTTGGCCGGCAGGCTGATCGCCCTGCGTACCCAGGATACCATCAAGCATTCTTTTTATGCGGCGGTCGGGCTTAATTCCATTTTCCTGCTGATGGCAAGTTTTGGTATGATTATGCCGGTAACGGCGGCTCTTTTACATAATGCAAGTACAATTTCAATTTTGGGTTATGCCGGCGGCAGAGGCAAAAAGAAACTGCTGGAAGATGCTGCCGGGCAGGATGAAGAAGCGGATGAAGCAGGAGAAAATTAAATGAAAGAAACTTATACTTCATTATTGGATGCCCCCATCAACGAGGACTTAGTCGTACTTGAGGTTGCTGATGTTCAGCTAGGTACCTGGCTTCAGCGGATGGGTATTTTTGCGGACGGCCATTTAACCAGGCACGATGAAGAAATAAATTATCATCCGGTTCGTATCCGTGCAGATTTAGGTGAGGTGGTGATACCGGCTGGTCTGGCCCTGAAAATCTTTGTCCATACTGACGAGCTTAAAAAGCCCCTGGTTGAGATGGAAAAGGGCGAATCCGGCCATGTGGAAGCCATGACCTGCGGCAAGGGATGCGTTAAGGCCCTTGAGCATCTTGGTCTCAAGGATGATACGGAAGTAACCTTTATCCGTTCACTGCCGCATATGGATTATATTACGGTGATCGACCGGAAGGACCGTACCAGACTGTCCGAGGGAGAGGCGGCCAGGATCTGGGGACATTCGCCGGGGCAGAAATCCACCCAGTTCTATTTTGCCAGAAGAAAGCAGCCTTTTAAGGTGGAGGAAATCATCGGCGGGCGTAAGCTGATTCAGCATTTGACTACCCATGGCGTATATGCCGGGGCTGAATTATCGCTGGAGTCCATAGCTCCGGTGCAGGAAATGCACGCCCCTGATATGGAGCATATTACTATTTCCAGTCCGGGGGGCCTGCGCATGTATCTGACCCCCATGCAGGCGGGTCAGATAGTAGTTAAGTCATTGGACAGGAAACTGGATGAGATTAAAACCGTTGCCGGTTAGAATTAAATGATTATGCTCCCCCAGTTGCCTCGGCCTGTGCCTCGTTCCACATTTCAGAATACTTATTCCTGGTGGAAGAGAGCGACTCGTCAATTTTCATCTTTGCCTTGTAGGCAGTCTTCATGGTACCCTTTACTGCCCGGTCACAAAGGCTTTCCTTTACTTCATTTTCTTCACCCTTCAGGCCCTTCTTCTTGCCGGCCTTATAGGTTAAGTAACCGGCGGTGCCGAGTACAGCCCAGCCAACAGGGTTGGAAACCAGTGGTATTGCGAGTAGATGATGTGTCATTATTTGCCTCCTTTTTCGTCTTTCTTGTTATCTGTTTTTTCTGGAATCGCCATGATTTGAGAAGCCGCTGCCTCTTCTTCGCCCTTCTTCTTGCCCTGCTTGTAAAGAAGATAGCCGCCGACGCCAAGAATGGCCCATCCTACCGGGTTGGTTGTAAATGGAATGTAAATCATTTTTTTCCTCCTTTGGGTTGTAAAATTATGGTTTGTACTGCTTATAAAAAGGCTTTTAACTTCAAGCTTGCCCATATAGTAAAACAGCAAATTATAGATGTCAACTATTTAAAATCATTAAATTTATTTTTGTTGTTGCCAATAAGTTTTCGCAGTCCTAAGTTTGAGACAGGCGGCATTTGGTAACCGTGTGATATTAAAGGATTGAATTATGGATGCCGTGAATGCAGATATACCGGTTCGGATCAATAAAAAAATATTAAAAAAGTTTGGCGTCAGGGTTAAGCAGTCCATGTCTGGCCGGATCCGGGTGCGGGTTAAGAGCCTTGAAAGGCGGGCTGAGCAGGCCGGCTGGATGAAAGAACGCCTGCGTCTGATGAAGGGTGTCAGGCAGGTTGAAACCAGGTTTGCCACTGGTTCGGTGATTGTTGTTTTTGAGGAAAAACTTATCTCAACCAGGGAAATTTTAACGGAGATAGTTGTCCAGATCCTGAAACCGGCTGTCCATACACAGCCTGAAAAATCTCCTGCTCATCCGGCAGCAGCGGATTCCTGTGAATGCAGGTCAAAACGCAGTTTTTCGTCCAAATTGTTCAAGGTCGGCTGGCTGAGCGGAGTAATGCTTTATTCCGCAGTCAGATACTGGGTTTTTAAGCTGCCGCTGGTGCAGACGCCGCTTGGTCTGATCGGGATTGCCGCTACGGTCGGCACCATGTCTCTGGTCAGGGAGGCAGTTAGCGAGACCCTGCAAAAGGAGCGGGTAACGGTCAAGCCGTTTCTGGCCTTCGGATCTATCTCCACTATTTTGATGGGCGAGCCTTTTTCTGCCCTGCAGATCATCTGGATTTATAACGTGGCGGAACTTACCGAGGATTATGTCGCCCTGAAATCAAGAAAGGCGATTCGGGATATTCTGGAGGTGGCCCCGGCCAATGCCTATGTGATGATTGACGGGGTGGAGGTGGAAACGGCGGTATCAGACATCTTGCCGGATGACATTGTTGCCGTTCATACAGGCGAAAAAATTCCGGTTGACGGCCGGGTGGTGGACGGCGAGGCTCTGGTCGATGAGGCCTCGATCAATGGCCGCTCCGAGGCGGTATTTCACGGCATAGGTGATGAGGTTTGGGCCGGTACCATCATCAGCCAGGGAGTTTTGCTGGTCAAGACCGTCAAGACCGGCGAGGACACTTATCTGGCCCATATTATGAAGATGGTTGAGAATTCCCTGAACAACAAGGCTCCGGTTGAGCAAAAGGCGGATCAACTGGCCTCAAGGCTGCTTAAAATTGGGCTGGCCGCCACTACCGTTACCTTTTTGCTGACCCTTGACCCGATGCGGGCCTTGACGGTGATGCTGGTGATGTCCTGCCCATGTGCCACGGTTTTGGCGGCATCTTCTGCGGTTACGGCGGCGGTGGCTAATGCGGCGAAAAGGTCGATTTTGATCAAGGGCGGTCTCTATCTGGAAAAAATAGGTGAAGCCGATGTTTACTGTTTCGACAAGACGGGTACGCTGACCATGGAACAGCCGGAGATCGTCTCCATTACCGGCCGGGTTCCAAGTATTTCAGAAGAGGCCATCCTGACCATGGCGGCTACCGCTGAATCGCATAATCAGCACCCTATGGCAAGAGCAATTCTGGCCGAGGCCAAGGCCCGGGGGATTGTTACCGAGCCTCATGCCGTATGTGATTTCAGGGCTGGCCGGGGCGTGTTTTGCACCGTGGGCGGTGATGCGGTGATTCTGGTTGGTAATAGCCGTTTCATGGATGAGCATGAGGTTGATATTAGCTGGTTTGCCAAAAAAGAGACCAGTCAGCTAGAGCTTGGCCATACGGTGGTTTATGTGGCGAAAAACGGCAAGGCCAAGGGCATGCTGGGCGTGGCTAATCCGGTTCGTCCCGAGGCGGTAAAGGTGCTTCATGCCCTGAAAGAGGACGGCGTAGCCAGAATTGAGCTGGTAACTGGTGATAATACCGAAATTGCTGAATCGCTGATGGCGGTTTTTCCCTTTGATGACTGCCGGGCGGATTTAAGGCCGGAGCAGAAGGCGGAGCGGGTTGATGAGCTTAGGGAAAACAATGCGGTGGTCATGGTGGGAGACGGCGTGAACGATGCCCTTGCCTTGACCCGTGCAGATATTGGCGTGGCTATGGGGGCAGGCGGTGCCGAGGTTGCCATGGAAGCGGCGGATATTGCTCTGGCTGATTCCGATCTGGAGGGACTTATGAAGGTAAGAAACCTCAGTCATCAGACCCTCAGGGTGGTGGATCAAAACCATTATCTGGCGGTATCAACTGATTTAATCGGAGCAGCCCTTGGTATGATGGGAATTTTATCACCGATTATGGCCGGTATGATTCATATTCTGCATACCGGCGGTATCCTGATCAATTCCAGCCGTTTGCTGAATTGGCAGCCGTCTGCTGAGCCTGAAAGCAGTAAGCCGTAAATTTTTGACGGCAAGATAAATAAATAACCTAGTGAGGAAAACCATGAAATTTGAAATTACGGATAAGAGCAGGGTTGACTTTGTGGCCTATGCACCCATGCACACCTTTAAGGGCTGGTCGATAAAGGGCCTTTCCGGTCAATTTGATATTGACTTTGACGGTCTTGCCATCAATAAGCTGGAGGCTGCCGCCTTAAATGAGTTTTTTGATACCGGCGATGCCAGCAGGAACAAGGCCATGGTTGATTTTTTCAAGTTTGACCAAAACAAGGAATCATCTTTCGAGATGACCGAGTTCCGCGATTTTGAAAAAACCGGCGATAATCAATACCGGGTTACGGTGATCGGCATCCTTGATTTTGTCGGCATTAAGAGGCAATTGCCGGTAACCATGAATTTCACCAGGACGGATGATGAATTAAAGGTTTCGCTCAAATTAAAATGGTCCTTCAAGGGCTTTGGCATCAAGGCTCCCCGGCTCCTGTTTCTGACGGTCAGAGATATTGTGGATATTTCTGCAGAGTTGGTTTTGGCACCTTGCTAGTTTGATCAAATACTTCCCATAGGGTTATCATGGCAAAATATAGTAATGAAGAGGTGGTGGATAAATTTCTGGATAATATCCGGTATTTGAAAATTGCCCACCATGTAAAAGGCCGGGTAAGGGTGAAGGCCAGTTTGAGCGGTGCCAGAAAACTTGCCCGTGAAGATACCAGTGATTTCGGTGAGGTGATAGACCGGATTCCCGGGATAGATAAGTACCGGATGAATAAAATGGCCCTGTCGCTGGTGGTTGATTATGACCCCTCGGTTCTTCCCTTTGAGCTTTGGGAAGAGGTCGGCGGTCTTGCGGAAAACCCCGCTAACAGGGAAGAGGTTAAAAATAAACTTTTGAATATACTTGGTGAAACAGCCTAAGGAGGGCAGTATGGAAGAACAGAAAAAAATCGTCCCGAATCAGGGAGTCGGCGGCGAATCTGGCACAATGCAGATGCCGCAGCAGCCGGGCATCAATGGTCAGGAGGCCCAGCAGGTACCGCAGGGGATGCAGCAGGCCCCGGCAGGTTATGCGGTAAATCCCCAGACCGGGCAGATGGTTTATACTGGTCAGGAGGCCCAGCAGGTACCGCAGCAACAGAGTATGCAGCAGGCACCGGCAGGTTATGCAGTTAATCCCCA